>NZ_CAJAXH010000021.1 GCF_903946935.1 uncultured Thiodictyon sp. | reverse complement strand
GATTACTGCTCTGCCGAACCTTTATATCAGAGGCTTACGCTATTTTCAGACGTTGCCATAGAGCCGTTTTCTTTTTGTGTAACCGCTCTATCCTGCTGTTTTTGAGAAACTATGCGACCTACTGAGATCCCAGAGAGCCCAAATTTGAAAAAATACGCCTTGTAAATCAATGAGTCGAATGTCGACGCAGAATCGCAGCAAGAAGCCTAACATTTTGTTTTATCTTGCATATCAGCTTTCAAATTTGGAACTGCTGTCGGGCAGCGGCTCCAGCGGCGCGCGCGGCAGGCCCAGTCTGGCCAGTCCGCCCGCGTCGAGTCCGTAGGGTCGGCTGGAGAGGAGTATCCGGTTGCCGGCCTGCTCCCAGTGCGGCAGTGCGTCGGCGAGGCCCGCGAGCAGCAGGGCGCGCGGATAGACGCTCACGCCGTCGCGCACCTGCGAGATCGGCACCTCGTCCAGTCCGTCGAGGAGCAGGAAGGCACTGCCGGCGGCCAGATGCGCTTGGAGCAGAGCGCCGTCGAGTCCGTCGGGTCGCAAGCGGCCATCCACCCAGGTAGCCAAGGTCTGGGTGAGTTCGTCACGGCACCAGTGGCGGCGGCCCTGGCCGCAGTCCATCGCCTCCCAGAATTCACGCAACGGCACCAACAGGGGTAGGCGCGTGCGCAGGTTTGCGGGGGTGGGCTCGGCGAAGCCCTCCGGGGGCGGGACCGCCTGGGCGGCCGGGGTGCCGGGGATGCTTTGCAGGACCGCCCAGCGACAGAAGGTAGACTTGCCGGCCCCGGGCGGGGCCGGGCAGTAGAGGGAGCCCGCGTCGATGCGTTCCAGGAGCAGGGTCGGCGGTGGCTGCTCCTGGTCCTGGGGTTGACGCGCCTTTGCGGGCGGCGCCGCGGGTGTCGTCACCGCCGGGCAATAGACCTGACTCAGGGTCACGGCCTGGCCTTGTTGGGTATCCTGGCCGAGCAGATCGACGCCGCTATAGGTGCGGCGCAACCATGCCAGATAGGCCGGGGGGATCGAGGGCGGCCCGGTGATCGGGGTCGGCGTGGCCGTACCGCCCTGCTGTCCGAGCCAGTGCGTCAGCGCCCGCGCCACCTCCAGCTTGAGCTCGGCCAGGGTGGCGAAGGTCCGCCGCAGGCCGCGGGCATCGATCCAGGCCTTGAACGCCTGCTCACGAAACGGCTTGAGATCGACGCTGGTCGATGAGATGAAGACCGTCGGCATCGCTACCCCCATGCACTCCAGACACCCATGCCTGTCGGCCATGGGCCATTACCGCGGCCGTCTGACCAGAATCTGAGCAGAATTTTACACGGATAGCCGGTTGGGGCCGAGGTTGCGAAGCCCCCGACGCAGCCAGCCACCACGCACCGCCTTGGTGCGCGCACCCCGGCGACCAGTCCATTTCAGTGCGCTACCCAAGCCGGGCCCCAGTGGCGGCCCGGCGATTCATCGAACAGGCGTCGGAGCACCAACGTCAGGCCACGCTGGGGGGCTGGATGAGGACTGCATCCGGCATTTGGCCCGATACATGCTTTAGCTGACAGGACTGACCACCGCGCCCCTGATCGCAACCACCACCCGCCGCGCACCGCCGCGACTTGCTGAACGGTTGCCGGGCGCAGGCCGCGGGCCGGGCGTGCAGCGCCCCCCTCGACCTGCTACGCTTCGCGCCCGAGGATGTGGAAGTCGACAACACCACACGACCAGAGGCCGCCCCACGGCGTGCCGCACCACTTAATCAAGTCAGCATTGGAGATGATTCGATGGCAGATGTCCTGAAGATGATCAAAGAACACGAGGTCAAGTTCGTTGATCTCCGCTTTACGGATACCAGAGGCAAGGAGCAGCACGTCTCATTGCCCGCGTCGCTGATCGACGAGGACATGTTCAAGGATGGCAAGATGTTCGATGGTTCATCGATCGCCGGCTGGAAGGGCATCCAAGAATCGGACATGGTGCTGATGCCGGAAGCCGACACCGCCGTCATGGACCCCTTCGCCGACGAAAACACCCTGATTATTCGCTGCGACATCCTTGAGCCGCACACCATGCAGGGCTACGAGCGCGACCCGCGTTCGCTGGCCAAGCGCGCCGAGGCCTACCTGAAGTCCACAGGTATTGCGGATGCCGCTTATTTCGGCCCGGAACTCGAATTTTTCGTGTTCGACGACGTCCGTTGGGGCGCCAACATGGGCGGCTGTTTCTATAAGGTCGACTCCGACGAGGCCGAGTGGAATTCCGAGCGCGTCTTTGCCGACGGCAACATGGGGCATCGCCCGGGTGTGAAGGGCGGCTACTTTCCGGTGCCCCCGGTCGACTCATTGAACGACCTGCGGGCCGCCATGTGTCTGGCCCTCGAAGAGATGGGTGTGCCGGTCGAGGTTCATCACCACGAGGTCGCGACTGCCGGACAGTGTGAGATCGGCACCGGGTTCTCTTCGCTGGTACAGCGGGCGGACTGGAACCAGGTTCAGAAATACGCGGTGTGGAATGTCGCCCACGGCTGGGGCAAGACCGTGACCTTCATGCCCAAGCCGATGGTCGGCGACAACGGCACCGGCATGCATGTCCACCAATCGCTCAGCAAGGGCGGCGTGAACCTGTTCGCCGGCGACAAGTACGGCGGCCTGTCCGAAACGGCGCTGTATTACATCGGGGGCATCATCAAGCACGCCCGGGCGCTGAACGCCTTCACCAATGCCTCGACCAACTCCTATAAGCGGTTGGTCCCGGGCTTTGAGGCCCCAGTGATGCTCGCGTATTCGGCGCGCAATCGTTCGGCGTCGATCCGCATCCCGCATGTATCCAGCCCCAAGGCCCGCCGCATCGAGGTCCGCTTCCCGGACTGCACCGGCAACCCCTATCTGGCGTTCTCCGCCATGCTGCTGGCCGGACTCGACGGCATTCAAAACAAGATCCATCCCGGCGATGCGATGGACAAGGACCTCTACGACCTGCCCGCCGAGGAGGCCAAGGCCATCCCGACCGTGTGCCACTCGCTGGATATGGCGCTCGAGGCACTGAATAACGACCGGGAATTCCTGACGGCCGGTGGCGTCTTTACCGACGATCTGATCGATGCGTACATTGATCTGAAGATGCAGGAAGTCACGCGCCTGCGCATGACCACGCATCCGGTCGAGTTCGACCTCTACTACAGCCTGTAAGGCCGCAGTAACCCGACGCCTACCCGGCGCCCCGTTGCGGGGCGCCGGAAGGCGTCAAGTAGGAAAGCCGGCGATCCTATATCCATGCTGCGGGTCTTGACTGTCCTTTTTTTGACCATTGCGCCGTGCGCATCCGCGCAGATTTTTAAGTGGGTCGATGCCGAGGGCCGAACCCAGTTCTCCGATCGCCCCCAGACGAGCGTTGAGTCGACTGAATCGGCAGCAGAATCAGCAGCAGATACGGACGAGACCGCGGCGCCCGAAGAGGCGGACACCAAGCCGTTACTTGGCCCCTATTCCAAATTCTCCGTCTTGTCGCCAGGGTCAAATAAGATACTGCGCCAGTTGCAGGATAACCTGGACGTCAATCTACTTATAGCCCCCCCCATGATCACAGGGCAGCAGTTGGAGTTAGTCTTGGACGGGGTCCCTGTCCAAACGGAAAAGACGGCCGTGACGCAATTCACCCTGACCGGTGTCGCCTTCGGCAACCATGAGATCGCCGCCCAGATTCGCAATATCCTGGGGATGATCGTCGCGCGCACGCCCACCGTGAGCTTTCAACTGCGCAAGCCCCTCCCGCCTGGCGTGTTGCCATAACGCCTTCGCCACGACAGGACTCTCAGCAACGTGGCTAAATCTCTGCTCGAACAAACGGTGCTGGACCACTTGAATACGGCGGTCATGCTGTTCGGCGCCGACCTGTGCCTCAAATATCTGAACCCGGCGGCCGAGATGCTGTTCCAGTTCAGCGCCCGTCATGTCATCGGTCTGCACGCGGTCAACGTCCTTCCTTGCCCGGATACCAAGGTGGAGCAGCGGCTCACTGAGGCCTTGCGTTCTCGACACCCCTTTACCGATCGGGAGCTCAACGTCACGCGCCTGGATGGGCACACCATCACGGTGAATTGTACGGTGTTGCCGATGCACCATTTTGATGCGGAGGCCGAACTGCTGGTGGAATTACATCAGGTGGACCGGCAGCTACGCATCACCCGTGAGGAGCATCTGCTGTCTCAGCATCAGGCCACGCAGGCGCTGATTAAGGGACTCGCCCATGAGATCAAAAATCCGCTTGGCGGCCTGCGCGGCGCGGCCCAACTCCTGGAACGGGAACTCCCCGACCCGGGGCTGAGAGAATATACCCGCATCATTATCGAAGAGGCCGATCGGCTACAGGCCCTGATGAATCGGATGATCGGGCCAAACCGGATGCCAATCCGGTCACGACTCAACATTCATACCGTACTCGAACATGTACGCGGCCTGATTCTCGCCGAAAATCCATCGGGTCCAGCGGTCCAGCGCGACTACGACCCGAGCATCCCGGAGTTTACCGCCGACCAGGACCGTCTGATTCAGGCCTTATTGAACATCGCGCGCAACGCCGCGGCCGCGGCCGGCACGGCCGGTACCGTGGTGTTGCGCACGCGCGTGATGCGCCAGTTCACGATCGGCAATCGGCGCCATCGCCTGGTGCTCATCACTGAGGTGAGTGACGATGGACCCGGGATACCCGAGGACATCAAGGACCAGATCTTTTTCCCGATGATTTCCGGACACCCCGGAGGCACCGGGCTGGGACTGCCGATCGCCCAGGAGCTCATCAACCAACACGGGGGGCTGATTGAATGCGACAGTCGCCCCGGGGAAACCCGGTTTTACGTTTATTTGCCGCTGGAGACGGAACATGATTAGAGAACCCCGGGTGTGGGTGATCGACGACGACCGCTCGATCCGTTGGGTCCTGGAGCGCGCGCTGCGCAAGGCCGAGATGCACGTGACTTGCTTCTCCAATGGTGTCGGCGTCATGGAGGCCTTGGAGCGGGAACAGCCGGATGCGATTCTGTCCGATATCCGCATGCCCGGCATCAATGGCTTAGACCTGCTGCGACAGGTTACCGCCCGTTATTCGGGCCTGCCGGTCATCATCATGACCGCCCACTCCGACCTGGACAGCGCGGTCTCCGCCTTTCACGGCGGGGCCTTCGAGTATCTGCCGAAGCCCTTCGACATCGATGAGGCCGTCGCTCAGGTGGCCAGGGCCTGTCGTCGCGTACGCACCGATAGCGTCGAGGAACTCCCGGTGCTCGATCGACCGGAAATTCTCGGCGAAGCGCCGGCCATGCAGGATGTTTTTCGCGCCGTCGGCCGACTTGCGCGCTCCAATATCACTGTCTTGATCAACGGGGAATCCGGTACCGGTAAAGAGCTGGTCGCCCGTGCCCTGCACCGCCATAGCCCGCGCGCCGACCGCCCGTTCATCGCCCTGAATATGGCCGCGATTCCTCGTGACCTGTTGGAATCCGAGCTGTTCGGGCATGAGCGCGGCGCCTTCACCGGGGCCCAGGCACGACGCGAAGGGCGCTTCGAGCAAGCGGATAGGGGGACCCTCTTTCTCGATGAAATCGGCGATATGCCGGCCGAACTTCAGACGCGGCTGCTGCGGGTCCTATCCGATGGGGAGTTTTATCGCGTCGGCGGGACCGCGCCGATCCGGGTGGACGTGCGAATTATTGCGGCGACCCATCAGAACCTGGATGAATTGGCGCGTCAGGGACGATTTCGCGAGGACCTGTTCCACCGTCTGAACGTGATCCGCATCCAGCTCCCCGCCCTGCGCGATCGCCGCGAGGACATCCCGCTGTTGATGCGTCACTTCCTCGTCCAGGCGGCGAAGGAACTCGGCTGTGAGACTAAAGTGCTGTTACCGAGCGCGATCGAGCAACTCCAGCGCCTCGATTGGCCGGGTAATGTGCGCCAGCTCGAAAACACGGCGCGCTGGTTGACCGTGATGGCATCCAGCAAGGAGGTCCACGCCGAGGACCTGCCGCCGGAGCTCAACGCGGTCAGCACCCAGAGCGGTGTCGACGAACCCTGGGAGACGGTGTTCCGACGCTGGGCGCGCCAGAGCCTCAAGCGCGGCCAAGGCACCCTGCTTGACCAGGCCCTGCCCGCGTTCGAGACGATTCTGATCCAGGCGGCGCTCGAACACACCGGCGGGCGTCGTCAGGACGCGGCCCGGCTCTTGGGCTGGGGTCGCAACACCCTGACGCGCAAGATCAAAGAGCTTGCGCTCGAGCTGGCGCGTGACCCGCTGGAGGAATGACTAGATGCGCGATGAGCCGACGATCTGGTGGGCGAGGTCGACCACCCGGTTGGCCATCGCCTTGTATTCTTGGCGATAATTCACCAACATCCCCTCGCTCGCCGCCCAGTAGTCTTTGCCGCTGATGCCGTGCTGATGCTCGTGTTCGATAAACCGTCTTTGCAACCCCAGCATCTGCTGGATCAGGGCCTGTTTCTCTTGGTTCAACGCATCGATATCGCTCACGAAAGCCTCCGACAGGGGGATAATTGGAAGGGGACCGCTGCTTTAGTATTTGCGGAAGTCTTAATATACCACCTGACCCGCCGCCCGGGTCAACCCGATGCGCCCTAGCCCGACTATCTCACGCCAAGGCGCCAAGCGCGCCAAGGTTTTTCAGTGCGTTATCGGCGTTGCGCCACGCACCCGGAGGGCGATCTAGCGAATTTGCCTATCCTACTGTATTTATTTGCGAACTTGACGCCTTGGCGTGAGCGATTCCCGGACTTAGGTTGAAAAAATGTTTAATCTCATCCTGTTCCAGCCGGAAATCCCGCCAAATACCGGAAATATCATCCGTCTCTGTGCCAACGTCGGCGCGCGGCTGCATCTGATCGAGCCGTTGGGTTTCAGCCTGGAGGATCGGTTGTTGCGACGCGCGGGACTCGATTACCGTGAGTGGGTCGAGATGCTGGTACATCCTTCGTTGCCGCAGTGCCTGTCCGGTCTCCCGGGCGCCCGGGTCTACGCACTCAGCACCCGGGGTCGGGTCCGCTACGACACGCCGCTCTTTCAGCCGGGGGACTGCTTCCTGTTCGGGCCAGAGACCCGCGGCCTGCCCCGCGAACTGCTCGACGGGCTGCCCGCCGAGCGGCGCCTGCGGCTACCCATGAGGCCCGACAACCGCAGCCTGAACCTCTCCAACGCGGCCGCAGTGGTCCTGTTCGAGGCCTGGCGACAATTGGATTTCGCCGGCGCCGGCACGCCGGAGGGTTAACCCGAGAAAGAGCAGTTGTCACGCCAAGGCGCCAAGCTCGCCAAGCATTTTCAATGCGTTACCAGCCTCTGGCCATTCACCTGGCGGGTGATTTGAGGAGTCGATCTACGCTTTTGTCTTTCTTGGCGAGCTTGGCGCCTTGGCGTGAGCAATTCCCGGATTTAGTTTAGCAAAACTCGGCTTTGGGTTCGCGCTCGAGCAGGGCGGCGGTGGCATCGAGCGGCGACACCCCCGAATAAAGCACCTGATAGACCTGTTCGCTGATGGGCATCTCAACCCCGAGTCGGTGCGCGAGTGCGCGCACGGCCAGCGCAGTCACCACGCCTTCGACCTCCTGCCCGATGGCGGCCCGCGCCTGCTCGACATTGCTGCCCCGGGCTAAGGCCAGTCCGAGGCGCCGATTACGCGATTGGTCGTCGGTACAGGTCAAGACCAAGTCGCCGACCCCGGCCAGCCCCATGAAGGTCTCGCGCCGGCCGCCCAAGGCGGTGCCGAGTCGGATCAACTCGGTGAGCCCCCGTGTAATCAAGGCCGCGCGGGTGTTGGCCCCGAACCCCAGGCCATCGGCGATCCCGGTGGCAATGGCCAGGACGTTCTTCGCGGCACCGCAGACCTCCACCCCCACCAAGTCCGAACTGGTGTAGGCGCGGAAGCGCTCACCGTGCAGCAGACTCGCGATGAGGCCGGCAAAGTCGGGGTCGGCAGAGGCGACCGTCACCGCGGTGGGTAGCCCGACGGCGACCTCCCGGGCGAAACTGGGGCCTGAGACGATCGCCAGGCGCTCACCGGGCAACCCCCGCTGGGCCAGCGTGTGCAGGAGTGCGCCGCTCTGGGGCTCCAGTCCCTTGGTCGCCCAGGCGAGCCCGATGCCCCGCGGCAAGCACCGCGCCAGTGCGGTAATCACCTCGGCGAAGGCATGGCTCGGTACGACCGCCAGGCAATGCGTGGCGCCGTCCAGGGACGCTTCGAGCGAATCGAGTGGAACGATCCCGGGGGGAAACGCCACGCCCGGCAGAAAGCGCCGGTTTTCGCCGTGCGTGCGCAGCTCGGCGATCTGCTCGGGCTCATTCCCCCACAGGCGCACGCGATGGCCGTTACGGCAAAGCCGTATCGCCAGGGCCGTACCCCAGGAACCGGCGCCGAGGACCGCGATGGAGGCCGGGACGCAAGTCAATGCGGACGCGCCCCTTCGGCCTCGGCCAAGGCCTGTTGCTGGTGCTGGGCGAAGAGCGCGTCGAAGCTGACGTGCTGGAGGACCAGTTGCGGGAAACTGCCCTTGGTCACCAGGTCCGATACGACCTCTCGCGCATAGGGAAACAACAGGTTGGGGCAATAGGCGCCGAGCATGGGCCCGAGCTCCTGTTCGGAAAACCCGCCTAAGGTAAAGATGCCGGCCTGATGGACCTCGACGATGAAGGCCGTCTTGTCGGCGACCTTGGCGGTCACTGTGACCGACAACACGACCTCAAAGGTTTGCTCGTCGAGCCGGTTGACCTTGGTGTTGAGGTTGAGTTCGTTCTCGGGCTTCCAGTCGCCGCGGAAGACCTCGGGGGCATTCGGCGACTCAAAGGACAGGTCCTTGGTATAGATGCGCTGCACGGCGAACTGCCGCTCATCGGTGATCTGATCGTTCTCGGCCATGGGGGGTCCTGGTCTTTGCAGTGTGTAGGGATCGGCGGGGGCTGGGCTCAACGCTTCTTGCGCGACAGCGGAAGGTTCGCCGCCTGCCAGGCAAGTACCCCACCCTTGAGGTTGTAGACGTCCTCGAAGCCCTGCTTGCGCAGGTGCTGGCAGGCGGCCGCGGACTGGCCGCCCGATTTGCAGTTGACGATGATCGGTTTGCCCTTGTACTTCCCGATGACCGCCAATTGATTCTTAAGGCCGTTCATCGGTATGTTCACCGCGTTGACGATATGCCCCGCGGCAAAGTCGGCCGCCGAGCGGACATCGATCACCGTCGCCTCTTGATGGTTGATCATCGCGGTGGCGGCCAGGGGATCGACGTTGCCGCGCTCCCCGACCGTCAGGTTGTGGATCAGCAAACCAAGGATTACCGCGAGCGCGACGAAAAGGTACCAATTGTGGCCGACGAACGCGATCAGTTGACTTACCTGCATCGGGCTGGATTCTCTATAAGTGGTTGTTACGCGCCTCGCCTGCCTGTGCCACACCGGGAAGGGCGGCGGCCAGGCGGCGCTGCGCGACCGTTTTTTTGGCCGGCAGCGGCGCGGCGGACGGAGTATAAGGAGCGCGAGCGCCGACGTCACCCTGGGCCGCGCCGGATGGTTGCCTAGACGTGCTGGCAGAACACCTCACGCATCATGCCGATGAGGCGCAGTGTCCGCGCGTCGCTCACCCGGTAATAAACCCGGTTGGCGTCCTTACGCGAGGCCAGAATGCCCTTGTCGCGCAGGATCGCCAAGTGCTGGGAGATGTTGCTCTGCGAGGTGCCGACGTGATCGACGATGTCCTGGACGCTGACCTCCTCGTCGCCGAGGGTACACAGAATCTTCAGCCGCAGCGGATGGGACATCGCCTTGAGCGAACGCGACGCGCGATCGATGTCCTCATCGTCCACGAACAGGCTCATCTCGCCAGGTCCGGACGCGGGGTCGTTCAGCACCGGTTGGGACATCCGATGCAGAGTGACGGCACTCGCACGTGGGTGGAATAAATTTTTCACAATGCAATAATAAGCTTTTTTTCCGGTCCTGCGAAGTGGCAGGGCGACCAGCGATTATACTCCCGATTGGTCTTAACGCTGCGATCAACCGTATCCATGACCTGTGGCGCCCGTCCATCCAGACCCCAGCCCGCGCCCGCGCGGCGCGCCCTGCCCTGCGCACGCTGTTTGGCGGGGGCACTCGCCCTCGTGCTCACCTTTGCCGCCGGGGCCGGAGACGACCCGATCGATGCGCGGGAGCGCGCGCTGGTGGACCTTCAGCAGCAGGTCGAGACCGTCGGGGCGGCGCTGACCGATCAAAATGCCGAGCGAGCGGCCCTGCTCGTGGAACTTGAAGGGCGCGAGCGCGACGTGGCGGCACTGGCCATCGCCGGTCGCGAGCTCGACGACCGGGTGCGCGAGCAAACGCGGGTGACCGAGGAACTTCATGGGCGTGAGGGCCAAGTGCAGGCCGCCCTGGCCGAGGAGCTCAAGCATCTGTCCGAACTGCTGCGCACCGCCTACGCCATGGGCCGGGCGGATGGTTTGCGCCTGTTGCTCAACCAGCAGGACCCGGTACGGGCGAGTCGGGTCATGTCCTACTTTGCCTATTTCAACCGGGGGCGTGTGCGCGGCCTGCAGGCGGTAGAGGCCAGCGCCAGGCGGTTGACCCGATTGGTCCAAGAGGCCGAGCTGGAGGCCCAGCGCCTGCAGGAACTGGCCATAGAACAGGCGAACGCCCGTGCGCGACTGGAGGCCGCCAAGCAAGAGCGCGCGCAGGTACTCAAGGGCCTGGAGCAGACCATCGCCAGCCGCGAACAGACGTTGGCGGGACTCAACCGCGAGGCGGAGAGTCTCAAGCTCTTGGTGACCCAGTTGCGGCAGCGCGCGCAGATCCACGCCGAACTAGAGATTGAGCACGATCCGTTTTCACGACGCCAGGGCCGGCTGGCCTGGCCGCTCCTGGAGGGCCGGCGGCAGGTCGATTTCGGCGCCAAAAAGGTCGACTCCGACCTCGCCTGGGACGGGGTCCTGCTGGCCGCCCACGAGGGGGAGGAGGTCCGCGCGGTTTATCACGGACGGGTGGTCTACGCGGACTGGCTGCTGGGCTTCGGGATGTTGCTGGTGATCGACCACGGCGACGGCTACCTGAGCTTCTACGGCCACAACGAGGCGCTTTTGAAGGAGGTGGGGGAATGGGTCTCGGCCAATGAGGTCATCGCCTTGAGCGGCAACAGTGGCGGCCGGGACGAACCCGTGCTCTACTTTGCCATTCGGCACAACGGGGAGCCCATCGACCCGGCCCTGTGGTGCGGGTAGCCCAGATTTCTCACGAGTCTCACGCCAAGGCGCCAAGCTCGCCAAGAAAACAATGGACGAGTGGAAAGCCGTCACTTGACCCTCAGCAGCGACGAGATCGGCGACGCGCCTGATACGACAAGCAAAATCATTATCTTGGCGAGCTTGGCGCCGTGGCCTGAGAGATTCGGGCTAACCCGGACCTTCCATCCCCCTGCGGCCCTGGCAGACACCGCTGCCGATCGGTCAAACTGTTGATCGGTGTTGAAATGTGCGATCCTTACGCCACCTTGAACGGCGACGGCGACGGCGAGGGCAGCGCCGATGCGCGCCATCCCTGCGAGTCAGACCGCGCGGCACACGGCTCGAACTCATCCATCGCCGACGCCCTGCGACGGTTAAAATGATCGGCCATCCCGGCCCCCGCGCCCCCCATTTAATCGGTAGCCAAACCCGCAAGACTATGCCTAAACCCATTTCCCACAGGCTTTTGATCTGGATCGGTCGGGTCGGCGTGGCCGCGACCCTCGTCGGCACGGCCCTGGCCGAGCCGGCGCCGCCACCCACCCCGGCCGCCGACGCCAGCCCGGCCGCGGCCTTACCCCTGGAGGAGCTACGTACCTTCGCCGAGGTCTATGGGCGCATCAAGGACGACTATGTCGAGGGGGTCGCGGACAAGACCCTGTTGGAAGGCGCCATCCGCGGCATGCTCGCCGCGCTCGACCCCCACTCCGCCTACCTCGACAAGACCGAGTACCAGGAGATCCAGGTGGGTACCACCGGGGAGTTCGGCGGTCTCGGCCTCGAGGTCGGCATGGAGGACGGGTTCGTGAAGGTCATCTCGCCGATCGACGACACCCCGGCGCAGCGCGCCGGGCTCCAGGCCGGCGACCTGATCGTGCGCATCGATGACAAGCCGGTGAAGGGGTTAGGATTAAACGAGGCAGTCAACCTGATGCGCGGCAAGCCCGGCACCACGATCAACCTCACCATCATGCGCGGCACCGCGGGGCGCCCCTTGGAGGTCAAGGTGGAACGCGACATCATCCATGTCGCGAGCGTCAAGAGCCGCACCCTGGAGCCCGGCTTGGGCTATGTGCGCCTCACCCATTTCCAGGCCCGTACCACCGAGGATATGCTCACCGCGATCACGACACTCAAGAAGGAAAATAAGGGCGACCTCAAAGGCTTGGTCCTGGACTTGCGGAACAATCCCGGCGGTGTGCTGAATGCGGCCGTGGGCGTGAGCGACGCCTTCATCACCGATGGACTGATCGTCTACACCCAGGGGCGACAGGCGGAGGCCAAACTCCAGTTCAAGGCCGGCCCGGACGACGTGCTCAATGGCGCCCCGCTGGTAGTCTTGGTCAACGGCGGTAGCGCCTCGGCCTCGGAGATCGTGGCGGGGGCGCTGCAAGACCAAAAGCGGGCACTGATCATGGGCACCCAGACCTTTGGTAAGGGGTCGGTACAAACCATCGTACCGATCGACGACACGACCGCACTGAAGCTCACCACCGCGCGCTATTTCACACCCTCCGGGCGCTCCATCCAGGCCCAGGGCATCATCCCGGACATCGTGCTGGAGCGCGGTGACTTCACCCCGGCCAAAGAGCAGGAGGCGGACCCGGTGAAAGAGGCGGACCTGGTCCGCCATCTCGACTCCCCCAAGCCGGCCGGTGACGGCCTGACCGGCGAGCCGAAAAAGACCCTGACGGCCGAAGACTTCCAACTCGCCGAGGCACTCAATGTGCTCAAGGGATTAACCATCCTGAGCCATCGTCAGGGTGGCTAACGGCCATGGCGCCCGCGCCACCCCGGGCGGGGGGCCGGTCATCATCACAGGAGACTTACCATGCCTAGCGCTCTGATTTTGCTCGCCCAAGGATGTGAAGAACTGGAGGCGGTCACGGTCATCGACCTGTTGCGACGCGCGGCCATCAAGGTGGTGAGTGCGGGTCTGCACGCCGGTCCGGTCACCGCCAGCCGCGGCACCGTGCTGGTGCCCGACAGCACCCTGGAGGCCGAGCTGGAACAGACCTTCGACTTGGTGGTGTTGCCCGGCGGTCTACCGGGCGCCCGCCATTTGGAGGAGGATCGGCGCGTCTCGACACTGCTGCGGCGCCACGCGGCGGCCGGACACCTCATCGCGGCCATCTGCGCGGCCCCCAAGGTCCTGGCCGCCGCGGGTCTGCTCGATGGCCGCCGCGCCACGGCCTATCCCGGCTCCGTGTCCGCCGCTGACTACCCCGGGCTGACCCTGGTCGACGAGCCGGTGGTGGTCGACGGACGGATCGTGACCTCCCGCGGCCCCGGCACCGCCATGGACTTCGCCCTGTGTCTGATCGCGCTGTCGATGGGCGAGGCGTGCCGCCAGGACGTGGAGTCGGGGCTCGTGCGCGGCCGCTGAGGCCACGCGCCTATCCCGCCATGGCACCCCAGATTCCAAGCCTCCAAGGACTGGCCGCCCTCCCGGGCGTTTTCCTCCTGAGCGCACTACTGGCGCGCTGGCTGGCGCGCCGCCGCACCGGGACCACCGCCCTGCTCGACCACCCCAACGCGCGCTCCCTGCATCGGGTTGCGGTCCCGCGCAGCGGCGGCTTGGCGGTGTGCGGCGCCCTGGCGGTCGCGCTGGCCGGGTATTGGCTCAGTGATGGCGGGAACTGGGCGCCGGACGCGGCCCCGCTCTGGTGGGTCGCCGCCGCCGCACTCCCGGTCGCACTGGTGTCGTTGTTCGATGACTTCGGCCATGTGTCACGCCGGCTGCGGCTCGCGGTACACCTGAGCGCGGCCCTGATCCTGCTGGCCGGCGGACTCGCCTGGGACACCTTGGGCCTGCCGGGCATGCACTGGCCCCTACCCTTCGCGCTGGGTGCCACGCTGTCGGTCCTCTATGTGGTTTGGATGATCAATCTATACAATTTTATGGACGGGATGGACGGATTTGCCGGCGGGATGGCCGTCTGCGGTTTCGCTGCCCTGGCGCTCCTGGGCTGGCACGGGGGCGATCCGGTCTTTGCACTGGCGGCCGCCTGCATCGCCGCGGCCGCGGCCGGCTTTCTGGTCAGTAACTTCCCCCCGGCGCGGATCTTCCTGGGGGATCTGGGCTCATCCACCATCGGCCTGCTGGCCGCAGGGTTTTCGTTGTGGGGGGCGAACCGGCGCCTGTTTCCACTCTGGGTCGCCGCCCTCGCCTTCTCGCCCTTCATCGTCGATGCGACTTGGACCCTGGCGCGCCGGATCGGACGTGGCGAGCGTATCTGGGAGGCCCATCGCAGCCACCACTACCAACGCCTGGTGCTCGCCGGCTGGGGCCACCGCAAGACCGTGCTGCGGGCCTATGCCCTAATGGCCGCCGCCGCCGCCTGTGCCGTGGCTGCACCTGGGCTTGCCGCATGGGAACAATGGCTACTCCTGCTGGCCTGGGCCATCGTCTACGGCCTGGTCCATGTCGGCGTGGGCCTGGCCGAACGTCAGGGGTCCACCGCGTCGTGATGAGTCAGCTGTTCGATCGTCTGCGCTCACGCACCGCCGCCCTCGCACACGACCTACTGATGGTGCCGGTCGCCTGGTTCGCCGCCTATTGGTTGCGCTTCAACCTGGGGGCCATCCCGCCCGAGTTTCTCCAGGGTGCGCTGGCCACCCTGCCGTGGGTGATCCTGGTCCAGGGGTGCGTCTACTGGCTGCTCGGCCTCTACCGCGGGGTGTGGCGTTTTGCCTCGCTCCCCGACCTGGTACGAATCACCAACGCGGCCTTGGCCGGCACCTCCCTGGTAGTGGTGACTCTGTTCGTGTTCAATCGCTCCCCGCTGATCCCACGCTCGGTGCCGGTGTTGTTCTTCGGGTTGCAACTCGTCCTGCTCGCCGGGCCCCGGCTCTTCTATCGCTGGCTCAAGGACCACCGTCTTAACCTGCGCTCCGGGCAGCGGGTACTCATCGTGGGGGCCGATCGCGCCGGGGAGATGCTCGCCCGCGACATGCTGCGCGATCCCCAGCAGGCCTATTTCCCGGCCGGCTTTGTCGACGACAAGCTGCGGCGCCAGGGCAGCGAGGTCCATGGCGTACCGATCCTGGGGGCGACCGCCGACCTGCCGCGGCTGGTCGCCGAGCGGGGGATCGATTTGGTCCTGCTCGCGGTCCCGCCCACCGGGGCGCGCGAGATGCAGCGCCTGGTGGGCCTGTGTGAGAAGGCCGGCAAGCCCTTCCGGACCATGCCCCAACTCGGCAATCTGATGACCGGCCAGGTCAGCATCAGTCAACTGCGGCCGGTTTCGATTGAGGACCTGCTCGGACGCGACCCGATCACCCTGGATTGGGAGGGACTGCGCTCCGGTCTCGCCGGCCGGCAGGTCCTGGTCACCGGGGCCGGTGGTTCGATCGGCTCGGAACTGGTGCGACAGATCGCCGCCGCCAACCCTAAGCATCTTATTTTGGTTGATAACGGTGAGTACAACCTGTACCGGATCGAGCTCGAACTGCGGGAGAATTACCCCGCCCTCAGTTTCTCCCGATATCTGCTCGACGTGGGCGATGACGCGGCAATCGCCGCATTGTTCACGGCCGAGCGACCGCAGGTCGTGTTCCATGCTGCGGCCTACAAGCATGTCCCCATGCTCGAGGACCAATTGCGGGCGGCGGTGCGCAACAATATCATCGGCACCTCAGTGGTCGCGCAGGCGGCCTGCACCTGGGGTTGCGAGCGCTTCGTGCTGATCTCCACCGATAAGGCAGTGAATCCGGCCAACGTCATGGGTGCTACCAAGCGCGCGGCCGAGGCCATCTGTTACGCCATGAATGGCGAGCGCCGCGCGGCCGGTTCAGGCACCCGTTTCATTACCGTGCGCTTCGGCAACGTGCTGGGCTCCGCGGGCAGTGTTGTCCCCCTGTTCAAACGCCAGATTGAGCGCGGCGGCCCGGTCACCGTGACCCATCCGGAGATAGAACGCTTCTTCATGACCATCCCCGAGGCCTGCCAATTGATCATGCAGGCGGCGGTGATTGGCGACGGCGGTGAGGTCTTCGTGCTCGACATGGGCGAGCCGGTAAAGGTCTGCTACCTGGCGGAGCAAATGATCCGGCTCTCCGGCCGGGAGCCCGGACGGGAGATTCAGATCCAATATGTCGGCCTGCGCCCCGGGGAGAAGCTCTATGAAGAACTGTTCTATGCCGCCGAGGACCTGATCCCCACCAGCCACCCCAAGATCCGGGTCGCCCAGGGGGTCCACGCCGCCTTCGCCGACCCGGTCGGGGACGGCGGTGACTGGGTGGCCGAACTACGGCGGGCCTGCGAGGACCAATCGCCCGGGGAACTTCGCGCACTGCTGCGGCGCTTGATCCCGGATTGGCGTGACGGGGCGCAGGCGAACCCGGAACCGGCGCGCGCCGACGCGCCCCAGTCGCCGGAGCGCTGAGGGATGCAGGACGAGACCCTGCTGGAACCGCTGCCGGTCATCGCTGGCACCCGCGACGATCTCGACGCCTTGTTGGCGCCCACTGGGGTAGCGAACGACCGCGCCCCGGTGGCGGACGCCGACCCCTTGGCGGCCACAGCGCTGGGGGCTGAGCCGAGCCCGGATCAAGCCGCCGCGCCGAGCGCCGAGGCCAGCGAGCCCCCGGCCGAGCGCCCCCCCGAGGCCCGGATCGTGGCGACCCTGTATGGACGGGGCAAGCTCACCCCCGGCGACCTGGCGCGCGCCCGGCGCCTGGCCGACGATGGCGGGGAGCCCTTGCTGCGCATGCTGCTGCGGCTCGGCCTGGTCGCGGAACGGGACCTGGCCCAGGCCATGAGCGAGGTGCTCGGCCTGCCCCTGGCGGACCCGTCACAGTTCCCCACCGAACCCGTGGCCGAAGGCGTCTTCAGTCTGCGCTTCCTGAAGGACGCCCGGGTGCTACCCGTCGCTGAAGACGACGCGCGCCTGCGCGTCGCCCTGGCCGATGCCGCCGACCCCTTCATCCTCGCCGCGGTCGCCATGGCGGCGGGCAAGCCGGTAGAGGCCGTCATTGGCCTGCCCTCCGAGATCGAACTCGCCCTGGCGCGGCTCTATGACGAGAAACAGCCGGCGCCCGATCCGGACGCCGAGCCCGACTTCAGCGACTTCGACGAGGAGGACATCGAGCACCTGAAGGACCTGGCCAGCGAGGCCCCGGTGATCCGCATGGTCAACCACATGATCCAGAAGGCGGTGGAGGCGCGCGCCTCGGACATCCACATCGAACCCTTTGCCGATGAGCTGAAGGTCCGGTATCGGATTGACGGCATTCTCAAGGAGGTCGATGCCCCCCCGGTGCGCTCCACCGCGGCGGTGATCTCCCGCGTCAAGATCATGGCCAAGCTCAATATCGCCGAGCGCCGCCTGCCCCAGGACGGGCGCATCCCGGTCCGCATCCAGGGCCGGGAGCTCGATCTGCGCGTCTCCACCGTCCCCACCATGTTCGGGGAGAGCGTAGTCATGCGCCTGCTGGACAAGGAGAGCGTGCGCTTCGACTTCAATGCGCTGGGTTTCGACGGCTCGCCCCGCGAACGCCTCTTGCAGATCCTGGAGCAGCCCTACGGCATCCTGCTGGTCACCGGCCCGACCGGCTCCGGTAAGAGCACCACCCTTTACACGGCACTCTCCCGGCTCAACACGCAGGAGCGCAAGATCATCACGGTCGAGGACCCGGTGGAGTATCAACTCCCGGGGATCAACCAGATCCAGGTCAAGTCCGCCATCGGCATGACCTTCGCCGGGGCGCTGCGGGCCATCGTCCGCCAGGACCCCGACATCATCATGGTGGGTGAGATGCGCGACCTGGAGACCGCCCGCATCGCGGTGCAATCCGCCCTCACCGGCCATGTGGTGCTGTCCACCCTGCACACCAACGATGCGGCCAGCGGCGTGACCCGCCTGCTGGACATGGGGGTGGAGGACTATCTGCTGACCTCTACTATCAACGGCATCCTGGGCCAGCGCCTGGTACGCGCCCTCTGCCCCCATTGCCGGGAGCCCTATGATGCGCTGCCCGAACTCGCCGCCCGCTTCACCCGCTTCCAGCCGGCGGGGCCGCTCACCTTGTATCGGCCCGTCGGCTGCGACCAATGCAGCGTCACCGGTTACCGCGGCCGCTTGGTCATCTCCGAGGTCCTGCTGATGACCGACCCCATCCGCAAATTGGTCCTGAGCCACGCCACTGCCAATGCGATCCAACGCTTGGCCATGGAGGAAGGCATGGCCACCATGTACGAGGACGGGCTGCGCAAGGCCATGAGCGGACGCACCACGGTGGAAGAGGTCCTGCGCGTGGCTGAGGACGACTAGCCGGGGTTAATTTCGTGATACCGGTCAACGGTGTCACGCCTGTGTCAGGCGCTCTGCGCCGCGCGTACCGCTGGACCGATGAGGATCAACCGTGCCCAAATATTTCTACAAAGCGGTCAAGCTCGACGGCGAGTCGGTCGAGGGCGAGCTGGAGGCGGCGGACGAGACAAGCCTGGTCACCCAACTCCAGTCCCAGGGCCTGCTGCTGCTGGAAACCCGCTCCGCCGGCGGCCTGCGGGCACGCCTGGGGCGCACCCGGCGGCGGCGTCTCAACAACAAGGAGATCGGCATCCTTACCCGGGAGCTGGCCACCCTGATCGAGGCCGGCATGACGCTGGACCGCTCGCTTCAGGTCTTGATCGAACTGACCCCGGAGGGGCATCTGGTGCGGGTACTCTCCGACCTGCAGGAGCGGGTGCGCGGCGGCGCGACCTTCTCCACCGCACTGGAGGCCCAGGAGGGCCAATTCCCCCGCCTCTATATCAACATGGTCAAGGCCGGCGAGGCCGGCGGCGCGCTCGATCAGGTCCTGGACCGCCTGGCCGACTACCTGGAGCGAACCGCGGAGCTCCGCCAAACCGTCACCTCCGCCCTGATCTACCCCGCGATCCTGCTGTTCGTCGCCGGACTGTCAGTGATCCTGATGCTGGTCTTCGTGGTGCCCCAGTTCACATCCCTGTTCAATGACATGGGCGCCAAGCTACCGATGTCGACACGGATTGTGGTCGGCGCCGGGGACCTGTTCCGTAACTACTGGTGGGCCATGCTGTGCGTCATCGCACTGATTGCAGTGGTCTTAGAGCGCTGGCTCCAGGATGCGACGGTGCGCGCCCGCGTGGATCGCCGGGTATTGGACCTACCGCTCTTCGGCGACCTGATCTGGAAGATGGAGACCGCCCGCCTCGCCCACACCCTCTCGACCCTGCTCAAGAACGGCCTGCCGCTGTTGAGCGCACTGACGCTGGCCAAGGAGGTCGTCAGCAACCGCAAGATCGCTGGGCTGTTGGACGAGGCGGGGGATGAACTCAAGCACGGCCGCGGCCTCGCCGGCCCCCTGGTCCGACTCAAGGCCCTGCCCGACCTGGCACTCCAGATGATCCGTGTGGGCGAGGAATCCGGCGCCCTGGACACCATGCTCGCCAAGGTCGCCACTATCTATGACCGCGAGACCCGCAACAGCGTCCAGTCCATGCTGACCCTCCTGGAGCCCATCCTCATCATCGGCCTGGGCGTGGTGGTCGCCGGAATCATCATCTCCATCCTGATGGCGATCCTAGGGGCAAATGAATTGGTGGGGTGAGGGCAACCGGAGGTCGAGGCTTTACCGTGAAAGTCGCCGTAAGCCGATGTCTGTGAAGTAGATTTCACGCGAAAACCACGAGCGGGCGCAGGAGCGCCCCGTTAGCCTGAAAGACTTTCATGGTCAGGGGTGGCAGGCCCCCCTTCCATGGCCGTTAGCCGGTGGCGGCTCCCGACATATCCAAGAGAAATCAGCGGCGCCGGCACGCCGGACCGGCCAAATTTAAGTTTCGCCCGGTGCTGCGCACTCCTGCCCCAGCCAATCCGACTGACTGGCCGCGAGCAAGGCCGACCAGCCATCGGGCGGATACCCACGCTCCAACATCTTCTGGAATACTGTATAGGGATCTGACTTGCTGCCTGCCGACCGCAGCGTATGTTCGTCGTTGACCCAGGCAAAAACGATCACCTTGGCTTTGGAGTCATAGCGAAAAAACAGCCGGAACCTGCGTCCGATCTTAGCCCTGCGCCAGTGACGATAGGCGGTTCCCATCGTATTTCCCTGCCGATAATCCTCCCGCGCCGGATCGGTCGGCACCGTCTCAAAGATCAGTTGACCCAGTGCGCGCCATAGCTTGACGTTGGCATTGGTCGCAAACCCGGCCGGATCGAATATCTGCGCGCGATCTGCGGCCGTTTTCAGCCTTTTCAGCTGCTCGACCAGGTAGGTATGAAACAGCAGCGTCCAACCGTGTCGTTGCATCACAGGACCACGTCACCAACGATCTCTTGGTCCATGTCAACGCCATGGCGAAGATTGGCCAGCATGGCCTGGGCCAGATCGTCCGGCAGCGTCGTGAGCTGTTTTCCACCCTTGATATCCTGCTCAAGCAGAGACAAAAAGGCTTCGATGGCAGGGTCTTGGTGCTCCGCCGGTTCCGCCCGGGTGACCACGATTTCAGAACCCCGCAGGTCGAAAGCGACACGTCCGCCGACCGCAATGCCCAATGCCTGGCGGATCGGCTTCGGCAGGGTAATCTGGCCTTTTGAGGTGACAGTGGCGACTTCATGGATGTGGTGCATCGCGGCACTCCGTTGAACCTTTCCCGGCACTGTAAGGACGATTCCTTACCGCGTCAAGAAGACGATGCGGCCGCGATCATAGTTCCAGCCACTGATCCTAAATCCGGGAAATTGCTCACGCCAAGGCGCCAAGACGCCAAGAAGAGACAAAGCGATGTGCGCCGCATCGGCATCACCCTGCGGGTGAGTCGCCGAACGCCGATAACGTTTTGAAAAACCTTGGCAAGCTTGGCGCCTTGGCGTGACAACTGCTCTTTCTGGGATCAGGGTCAGACTGCGCGGGGGCGCCGGGTGGCGGCCGGGGGCAGGCGCAGGCTCACCGCGAGCCCGCCCAGAACGGCGCGACCGAAGGCCAGGTCGCTGCCGTAGGCGTCGCAGATGTCCTGGGCGATGGCGAGCCCCAGACCGAAACCCTGTTTGCGCTCGTCCAAACGCAGACCCCGCTGCCCCAAGTCCTTGAGATCCTCCTCCGGGACCCCGGGGCCGTCGTCTTCGATCTGCACCAAGACGCGCTCCCCAACTGTGACCCTGACACTGACCCGCTCGGCGGCCCAGTTGGAGGCGTTCTCCAGACAATTGCCCAGGAGCTCGGCCAGGTCATCCGGGAGTATCGGCACCGGCAGCGGGGCCGGACAGTCCAGCTCCCAGCTGAGGCGCTCCCCGTTGGGGGTGCGCTCCAACGCGCGAACCACCATTCCCAGGGTCACCGCCAGGTCCGCACGCGCCGGCGTCGCCCCCCAACCCGCACCGACCGCCGAGCCGGCGCGGGTCACCTCCCCACGCGAGCGCACCCGCGCCCGGATCAACTCCCGGTCGACCCGGCGACGCATGGCCTGCGCCAGGGAGTCGATGTCTTCGGCCACCTCACACTGTCCCAGGCCGCGCAGGCGCTCGGCGTCCGCGGCCAGGACCACCAATGGGGTCTTGAGCCCGTGGGCCAGGTCGGCGGTCCAGGCGCGCGCCCGTTCGATCGCCCGCTCCTGGGCCTCCAGCAGGATATTCACCTCCTCGGTCAGGGGCAGCACCTCATCCGGGTAGATCGCGGGCAGGCGCCGCATGTCCCCGTCGCGGATCGCCCGCACCCCCAGGCGCACCTCATCCAGGGGGGCCAGCCCGATGCGCACCTGGACCCAGGCAGCCAACACCAAGAAGGCCCCCAGCAAGGCCAGATAGGGGAGCATGTCGACCCCGAAGTGCCGACGGGCGGCAATGATCTCGCGTCGATCCAGGCCGACCGCGACCCGCAGCCGGCGGTCCTCGGCGCCGACCCGGTAGATGATGCGCCGCTCCAAGACCAGGAGCGACTGCGCCCCCGGCCCCGCCAGCACCAACTTGCGCAAGGCACCCGCCGGGAACTCGTCCTCGGGCAGTTTCAGCACCGCGTCCCACAGCGAGCGTGAGCGCAGCACCGTGGATCGCACCCGGTCCTCGATCTGCCAGTACAAGCCGCTCAAAGGGGCCTGGAACCGCGGGTCGGCCAAGGGCCGGTCGAAGCGGATGCGCCCCTCTGGAGTGGTGTCCAGGTGGCTCAGTATCTGGTCCAGGGTCGCGTCGAGTTCGGCCTCGACCCGCCGCTCCACATGATGCTCGAAGAGTGCCGTGAGCCCGACCCAAGCCGCCAGCAGGGCCAGGCCGGTCGACAGTGCCGCGGCCAGCAGCAGGCGGAAGCGCAGCGACCGGCGGGTCATGCCGGGTCGTCGATCAGATACCCGAAGCCGCGGCGGGTCTCGATCAGGTCGGACCCGAGCTTGCGGCGTAGCCGCCCGATCAGGACCTCCACGCCATTGGTGTCGCGCTCGATCCCGTCACTGTAAATCTGATCGGCGAGATCGCCCTGGGACACCACTGTCCCCTTGTGGTGCAGCAGCACGCTCAACAACCGGTATTCCTGGGGCGAGAGGTGGATCTGGACCCCGTCCAGGGTCACCCGTACCTGGCGGGTGTCCAAGGCCAGGGCGCCGGCGCGCAGGACTGGCGAGGACTGGCCGCCGGCGCGCCGCAGCAGCGCCCGCAGGCGGGCCAGGACCTCCTCCACCCGGAATGGTTTGGGCAGATAGTCATCGGCGCCGGCATCGATCCCCTCCACCCGCTCGCTCCAGTCGCCGCGGGCGGTGAGGATCAGCACCGGCAGGTCACGCCCGGCCGCGCGCCAGCGCTTCAGGACCGCCAGCCCGTCCATGCCCTTGAGCCCCAGGTCCAGGACCACCGCCGCATACGACTCGGTATCGCCGCGGAACCAGGCATCCTTGCCGTCACCCGTGTGGTCCACCAGATAGCCGGCGCCTTCGAGCGCGCGAACCAGGGTGTCCAGGGTCCGGGGATCGTCTTCAACCACCAGGATACGCATCAGTCTTTGCCCCCCCCCACCGCCTTGTCCAAGACCACACCGCGCCGCGCGTCCATATGCACCTTGATGAGCCGGCCCTTGGCGTCGAGGATCTTCAATTCGTAGACCAAGACCCCGTTTTCCGTTTCCAGTTCAGCGTCGACGACCCGGCCCGGAAACCGCGCGGTAGCGCGTTTGAATATCTCTTCCAGAATCAGGACCTGGCCGCTCTCCCTGGCGCGCCGGGCGCGGTCGTAACTCTGGTCGCCATCCTCCCAACCGAACTCCCCGGGGCTATGATCCCCGTGGGCAAGGCCGGGTGCAACCCCCAAGGCGAACGCCAGCGCCAGCGCCAGCGCCAGGGTCGGGAGCGCTGGGACCGCGAAAATGGTTGGCGTCTGCATAACCGCGTATTCTAGGCCAAGGTATCCTGACAATCCGCTGACAACCCCGGTCAGGCAGCGTTCATGGGTTACGCATCATGATTCTGCGTCAACCGCTCGACCGGCCCGCCGTTGCGTCCTAACCGGGAAGCGGCGCCACCCCGGGCCGGCGCCGACATCCACCGCCATACGAGAGCCACTGCACCCATGAGTCATGCCAACGCCGGTATCGCCGACCCCGGGACAAATCCGCCCGCCGAGCGGGTACGCGTCTGGGACCCCTTCGTGCGTCTGTTTCACTGGGGCCTCGCCAGCGCGGTGCTGATCGCCTTTCTGACCGAAGACGAGCTACTCGAACTGCACACCTGGGCCGGCTATACCGCGCTCGCACTCATCGCCGTACGGCTGGTCTGGGGACTGATCGGGACCCGCCATGCCCGGTGGTCGCAGTTCGTCCGCGGACCCCGGGCCACGCTGGCCTATATGGGTGAGATCGTCCGCGGCCACCCAGCCCGCTATCTGGGCCACAATCCGGCCGGCGCGGCCATGGCCGTGGCCCTGATTGCCGGCTTTGCACTCACCTCCATCACCGGCGTGATGGTGTTGGGCGCCAGCGAGTTCGCCGGACCCTTCGCGTCCGCCATGGCGGGGCTCTCCGCGGGGAGCGCCCATGACCTCAAAGATGCCCACGAATTCATCGCGTGGGCGACCCTGGCCCTAGTACCATTGCACCTGCTGGGGGTGGCGCTCGCCAGCCGGCAACACCACGAGAATCTGGTGCGTGGCATGATCGATGGTTATAAAATCAAAGAGGTATGAATAGCACTATGAAGCACACTAACACCAAGAACCGCCTGATGGCGGCGGCGCTGTCCATCGGTATCGCCAGCTTCGCGGGCGCCACCGCCGCGGCCAACGGCGACGACCTGCTCGCGACCTACAAGGGCCAGGGCGGCGGGACCTTCACCGCGGCCGCCGGGCAGAGTTTCTGGACCGCCAAGCACCAGACCGAGGGTGAGTCGCGCAGTTGCACCACCTGCCACGGCACGGACCTGACGAAATCCGGTAAGCACGCCAAGACCGGCAAGGCCATCGACCCCATGGCGGTCTCGGCCAATTCCAAGGTGCTCACGGACCCGGCCAAGGTCGAGAAGTGGTTTGGCCGCAACTGCAAGTGGACTCTGGGACGTGAATGCACCGCTCAGGAAAAGGGTGACGTCGTCAAGTACCTGCAGTCGCTTTAACGACACCGAGTATCTAGATGAAAAAATTACACATCGCTGCCCTGAGTGTAGCCCTGGTCGCCTTCGGGGCGAGCACAGTGGCCTGGAGCGACGACGATGACGACGACGGCGGACGCAAAGGCAAGAGCGAGCATTCCGAGCGTGGGGGCCGCGCGGGCCTGGGCCCGGTAACCAACGAGCGCTACCTCACCGAGTGCGGCGGTTGCCACTTCGCCTATCTGCCCGGACTCTTGCCGGCCGCCTCCTGGGGCCAGGTCATGGACACCCTGGACAAGCACTACGGCGACGACGCCACCCTGGAGCCGGCAGTCAAAGACGAATTGCTTGCCTACCTTGAGGCCAACGCGGCCGATCGTGGCGCCAAGGGCAAGACCCGCTTCACGGCCCCGCCCGCGGGCAAGGAGCCGCCGCGCATCACCCAGACCGCGTATTTCACGCGCAAGCACGACGAGGTCCCGGTCAGCCAGGTCAAGGACAACCCCAAGGTGGGCAGTTTCAGCAACTGCCAGGCCTGCCACCCCGGGGCGGATAAGGGTAACTTCAACGAGGACGCAGTGGTCATCCCCGGGTTCGGGGCCTACAAGGACTGACGCCGCCTGACGCGGGGGGGAGACCTGGGGCACCGGCAGTGGGACAGGTCCGGGTGAAACGGCTACCATGCCGCCCAGTCTCTCCTCCCCCATCCAAGTTAAGTCAGGCACCAGCATGAGTAAGATCCATTTTGTCGGCGGCGAGAAGGGCGGGGTCGGCAAGTCCGTCCTGGCCCGCCTGCTGGCCCAGTACCACATCGACCACCAACTGCCCTTTACCGCCTTCGACACTGACCGTTCCCACGGCGCGCTGCTGCGCTTCTACGCCGACTACAGCCGCCTCATCGTGCTTGATGATTTCACGAGCGCCGACCAGCTGATGGAGGCCGCCCTGGCGTCGGACCAGGACATCCTGGTCGACCTGGCCGCTCAGACCTCGCTCCCGCTGCATCGGTGGATCGAACAGAACGACCTACTGGCGCTGGCAACCGAAGAATCCATCCCAGTCGTGTTCTGGCATGTGATGGACGACGGCGCCGACGCGATCGGTCTGCTGGCCGCCCTGTGCGACCGCTACGAGGGCAACGCCGCCTATGTCGCGGTCAAGAATTATGGCCGCGGCAGGGATTTTTCGGCCTTCGACGCCTCCCCGATCATTGCCCGCGCGCAAGCACTCGGTGCCAGGACACTGGACCTGCCGGAACTGCATGCCGCCACCATGCGCAAGATCGACCACCAGGGTGCCAGCCTGTGGGCCGGCGCCAACAACAAGGACTCCGGCTTGGGCCTCATGGACCGCCAGCGGGTCAAGGTCTGGCTGCGCCGGGTCTACCAGCAATTCGCGGCGCTGGGCCCGGATCTCTTCACCCGCCACCCGGGCACCGATCGCTGACCCTGATTCCGACAATTGCTCACACAAAGACACAAAGAACACAAAGAAAAACAGACCATTGGATGCGTTTGGCTGATCACCGCGCAGTTGATCTCCTCGATCAATATATCGAGTTGATAGTCTTTGTGATCTTTGTGTCTCCGTGTGAGAACTGCTCTTATTGGGCTGATTGCCGGCGGCGCTCTCAGTCGCTCGCGAGCGGCTGCGCCTGGTAGCCGGCCTCAACCACCGCGGCAATCAGGTCGGCGGGGGCAGCCGCGCCCTCGATCCGCGCCGTCCCCGTATCCAGGTCCACCAAGGCGGCGGTCACACCGGGGAGCGCCTCCAGGGCCTGTTTGACGGCCCGGACGCAGTGTTGGCAATTCATTCCAGTGACTTTGAGTTCGATCGTCATGGCTGTTTTTCCGCGTGGGGATGGGGTGCCGCTGGCCGCGCCGACGCCGGGTGGGCCGGCGTCGCATGCGGCGCGGCAGGACGTGCCGGTGCCGGTGCCGGACTGACCGTGACCGGGATGGCCTCGGTGCCGTTTTTCCTGAGGGTGGCGCGGGTCGCCTCCATCGCCTTCTTCCCGTTCAAATGCCCGGTGATGACCCGGTGCCAGACCTGGCCGTCCTTGCGGGTGATCGTCTGCACCCGGGTGGTGACGCCGAGCATGGCGAGCCTGGCCCTCGCTGAGTCGGCCTTCTGGGCGGTCGTGAAGGATCCCACCTGGAGGATGTAGGTGCCGCCCTCCGCCGTGGTCTTGGCATCTGCCTTGGCCTTGGCCGTCGGCTCGGCCGGGGTACCCGGTTTGGGCCGCTCAGCGGCCGCCGGCGCCTCGCTCGGCGGCTCCGGCACGACCGGCGTCGGCGGTGGCGGTTCGGGCCGGGGCGCCGGGGGCGGCGGCGGCTTGCCGTTGTCCTTGCTGTCCACCACCGTCTCGCGCAGGATCTTCTCGAACTGGAAGCTGGGCTGTTGGGGCGCCGGCCGCTCAGTCTTGGGCAGCGCCGCCGTCGGGGTCGGGACCGCGCCGGGATGGGTCATCCAGTAAAGTGCGACCCCAAAGCTGCCAAGCAGGACCCCGAACAGGAACCACCAGACACAGGAGCGCGGCCGCCCGCGCCGGGGGACAGGCTTTGGTGGGGGGCGGCGCCGCGGGCCCAGGGCCATCTACATCGCCTCCGGGGCACGCACGCCCAGCAGCGCGAGCGCGTTGCGCAAGACCTGCCGCACGGCCAGGATCAGTTTGATGCGGGCATCGCGCAGTGCCGCATCGTCCACCAGGAACTGGTGGGCGTTGTAATAGGTGTGCAACTCGTTGGCCAGTTCGCGCAGGTAGGTGGCGACCTGGTGCGGCTCGTGGTTTAGCGCCGCCACCGCGATCACCTCCGGGTAGCGGGCCAGGGTGCGCAGCAGGGCCTGCTCATGGGGCTCGGTCAGCCGCTCCAGGTTGGCGGTGCCGGGGCTCGGCTCGACCACCAGCCCCTTCTCTGCCGCCTGCCGCAGCACACTGCATACCCGCGCATGGGCGTATTGGCAGTAATAGACCGGGTTGTCCGCGGACTGGCTCTTGGCGAGATCCAGGTCGAAGTCCATGTGCTGCTCGCACCGGCGCATCACATAAAAGAAGCGGGCGGCATCGCGGCCCACCTCCCGGCGCAGTTCACGCAAGGTCACGAACTCACCCGAGCGGGTGGACATCTGGGCGCGCTCCCCACCCCGATAGAGGATGGCGAACTGCACCAGCAGGACATCAAGGCGGTCGGTGTTGTCGCCCAGGGCCTTGAGCGCCGCCTTGACCCGTGGGACATAGCCGTGATGGTCCGCGCCCCAGATGTCGATGACCCGCTCGAAGCCGCGCTCCAGCTTGTCCATGTGGTAGGCGACATCGGAGGCGAAGTAGGTGCACTGGCCGTTCTCACGGATCAGCACCCGATCCTTCTCGTCGCCGAAGGTCGTGGCCCGAAACCACTGGGCCCCGCCCTGCTCGAAGACGTGGCCGGCCTCGCGCAGGCGCTCGATCGCCCGGTTGACGGCACCGCGCTCCGCGAGCGAGCGCTCCGAGAACCACTCCTGATACTCCACCCCGAACTCGGCCAGGTCCGCGCGGATATCGTCCAGGATGGTATTGAGTGCGAGCTCAAAGCAGTAGCGGTAGCGGTTGTCCCCCAGCAGGCGCTTGGCAGCAGCGATGACCGCGTCGATGTGGGCCTCCTTGTCGCCGCCTTCGAGCCCCTCACGCTCGTCCGGCGGCGCCCCGGCAAAGACCTCGGCCCCCGCCACCCGGTAGGCGTCGGCGTGCTCCCGATGCAGGGTGGCGGCGATGTCCCAGACATAGTCGCCCTTGTAGCCGTTACTCGGGAACTCGATCGCCTCGCCGCACAGCTCCAGATAGCGCAGCCACACGGACGCGGCCAGGATGTCCATCTGCCGGCCGGCGTCGTTGACGTAATATTCCCGATGGACCTCATAGCCAACCGCCGTCAGCAGGTCCGCCACCGCCGCCCCGTAGGCCGCGCCGCGCCCGTGGCCCACATGCAGCGGGCCGGTGGGGTTGGCGGAGACAAATTCGACCTGGATGCGCCGACCGGCCCCCTGCCGGGAGCGGCCGTAGTCGTGTCCGGCGGTGAGGATATCCGCTACCACGGTGCGGTAGGCATCCGCTGCAAGGAAAAAATTGATGAAACCGGGGCCGGCGATCTCCACCCGCTCGACCAGCGGCGAGGCCGGCAGGGCCGCGATGAGCCGCTCGGCGAGGTCCCGCGGACGGGCGCGGGCCGGCTTGGCCAGCAACAGGGCCAGATTGGTGGCGAAATCGCCATGGGTCCGGTCGCGGGTCCGCTCGACCTGGGGTTCCGGGAGCGTGATCGCGTCCCAGGAGCCGTCGGCGGTCAGTTGCGCCAAACCGGCGCGCAGGAGGTCCGTAATCTGTTGCTTCATGAGTCTTTCGGGAGAACAAAGGCAGGGGCCGCGGCGCGTCGAAGGCCGCCGGATGGCAAGCGCAAAGGATACCCGAATCCGGCCCTTAGGGCATGTCCGGGAGCCCCGCAGCAATAAAATTTAAACAAAGCGGGCGCCTACTGGCGCCCGCTACTTACATCATGTCCTGGGGGTCCACGTCCAGCGACCAGCGCAGGCCGCCGGTGCGTGCGATCATCCACAACTGGCTGACCCAGGGACGCAGCAGGCGTTGTAACCCGGGGCGATCCGGACCCTCCACCAGGAGTTGGGCGCGGTAGCGCCCGGCGCGCCGCTCCATCGGCGCCGGCACCGGACTCGACACCTGCACCCGCGTCTCACCCAGGTCGGCGAGGAGGGTAAGGGCCAGGGCGCGCCCCTGACGCAAGAAATCCATCGGCACCTCGGCCTCCGGGGCATCGGCGCGCAGCAGCACGAGATGGCCGAAGGGCGGCAACGCGGCGGCCTCGCGCTCCTCCAGGGCCAGTTCGGCAAAGCCCGGGTAGCCGCCCTGAATCAGCGATTTGAGCAATGGGTGATCGGGGTGGCGGGTCTGCAACACCACCCGTCCGGGGCGATCCGCCCGCCCGGCGCGACCGGCGACCTGGACGATGAGCTGGGCGGTGCGCTCCGAGGCGCGGAAGTCCGAGGCATAGAGCGTATGGTCCAGGTCGAGGATGCCGACCAGGGTCACGCCCGGGAAGTCGTGCCCCTTGGCGAGCATCTGGGTGCCGACCAGGATCTGGATCTCGCCGCTGCGACTGGCCGCCAGCAGCCGGTCCAGTTCGCCCTTGCGGCGGGTGCTGTCCCGATCCACCCGCGCCAGGCTGACGCCCGGGAAGACCGCCCGCAGTTCCTCCTCCAGCCGCTCGGTCCCCAGACCCAGGCCGCGCAGGTCGAGCCCCTGACAGTCCGGGCACTTGGACGGTGTGCCCAGGAACCAGCCGCAGTGGTGGCACCAGAGTCGGCGCAGCCGCAGGTGCAGGGTGAGGCGCGCATCGCAATGGGGGCAGGCGCCGACCCAACCGCAGTCGTGACAGGTGAGGACCGGGGCATAGCCGCGGCGATTGAGAAACAGGATGACCTGATTGCCGGCACCGGTCTGGGCCTCGACCTGGGCGCGCAACAGCGGCGACAGACCGGCACTCAACGACTGGCCGCGGATGTCCAGCACCGCGATGGCGGGCGCCCGGGCGCCGCCGGCGCGCGCACTCAGATGTAACCGGCGGTAGCGCCCGAGGCGGGCGTTATAGAGGGTCTCCAGCGACGGGGTGGCCGAGCCCAGGATCACCGGGCAAGCGGCCTGCTGGGCGCGGCGCACCGCGAGATCCCGGGCCGAATAGCGGAAGCCCTCTTGCTGCTTGAGCGAGGCGTCGTGCTCCTCGTCCACCACGATCAGCCCCAGGCGCGGCAGTGGTACGAAGCAGGCCGAGCGGGTGCCGAGCACCAGGGTGGCATGCCCGGCGGCGGCACTGTGCCAGGCGCGCTCGCGCTCGGCCTCCGGCAGGGCCGAGTGCAGCACCGCGTGGGGTCCTGGCAGGCGCTGTTCCAGGCGGTCGCGCAGTTGCGGGGTGAGACCGATCTCCGGCACCAGCACCAGGGCCTGACGGCCGGCCGCAATCGCCTCGGCAATCAGCCGGATATAGACCTCGGTCTTGCCGCTGCCGGTGACCCCGTCGAGCACGCAGGGGGCAAAACCGCCCCAGGCCGCACTCACCGCGGCCACGGCCCGCCGTTGTTCCGGGTTGAGATCGGGGCCGGCTGGGTAGGGGGTGGCCGGGTCCGGGAGCGCCGCCGGTACCGGCACCGGCCCCGCCGCCACCCGGCACGCCTCGATCAGCCCCAGGTCGCGCAAGGCCTTGAGCGGCCCCGCGCAGGACCCAAGCCGGTCCTTCAGCGCAAGCGTCCCAAGGCCCTGCGGGGCGGCGCGCAGGCACTCCATGACACGGCGTTGCGCCGGTGCCCGCCCCAGCGCGGCCAAGTCCAGGGCCAGCCCGGCGGCGCTCGGGCGCAGCCCCGGGAGGTCCAGGTCCAGACGCGCATCCGCGCGGCGCAGGCGCACCGGCAGGGCACCGAACAGGGCCTCACCCAGGGGCGAGCGGTAATACTCCGCCGCCCAGCGGATCAGGGCCAAATCCGCCGGGCCGAGCAGCGCCCGGGCATCGAGCACCGCGGCGACCGGTTTGAGACGGTCCGGTTCCTGCTCGGAGGACTCGGCAAACTCGACCAGCATCCCGACCCGCTGCCCGCGCCCGAAGGGCACCAGCAGGCGCGTCCCGGGGACCAGGGGCCTGGTGTCGGCATCCGTCGGCGGCAGATAGTCGAAAAGCCCGGGCAGGGGCCCGGCCACCGCGACCCGCAGGATCGCCGCACGGGGCGGGGGCAAGTTGGCCCCCACTCAGGCGGCGCCCCCGGCCTGAATCCTGCGCCGGGGACGCAACCGACTGTCGGCCATGACGAAACGGAGGCTGTTCACAATTGCTGTGGATAACTCTGTGGGTAAGACTTGCGACCTGGCCGCCAGGCGGCGCCGTTGTTACGGTCCTGTTTCATCGGCTACGACATGGCCGGGACTGCAAGTGATTGTTTTCCTTTTCCAACTGATTGATCGAGCGCTGCGCACCGATTCGGACAGGGCCCCAGCGCGGCCTACGCGCGGCCATCGGCGGATGAACCCAGACTGTGAACAGAATGGCGTAGGCGGCGCCCCGGGCGAAGGCCGCAGCCGGCCGGGGCCAGCGAATCAGGCGCACCACCCACCCGCGGGCCGCGCGTCGGCCCCCTTGCGCACCTGAGCTCGATGTGTATCATGACTGGAAATTGCGAGCCCTATCCCGCTTATGTTGCCACTGAACCAACAGGTGCTGCGAACGGATTTGGCGGGAATGCCGCTCGAGTGGGTGGACTACCGCACCGCCGCCCGCCTCTATTATCTCGATCAAGTCGCCTACGCCTGTGGCGATGCCCTGTTTTACCTGCGTGGCGGCATTAACGCCGCGACCCGGCGCCGCAGCCAACTGCTCATCCAGTCCATCATCGCCACCGTCGGTCTGCATCGCAGCCAGGGCCAGCTTGAGGACGACTATGTCCCGCCGCTGTCGAACCAGACCCTGTTCCAGCGCGACGGCCACCTCTGTCTGTATTGCGGCGACCACTTCCCGAGTCGCCAGCTCTCCCGCGACCATGTGCGGCCCTCCAGCCAGGGGGGGCGCGACCACTGGAACAACGTGGTCACCGCCTGCGTGCGCTGCAACAACTTCAAGGCCGGCCGCACCCCGGAGGCCGCCGGCATGCAACTGCTGGCGGTACCCTTCACCCCGACCCATGCCGAGTATGTCTATCTGATGGGTCGCGGCGTGCTGGCCGACCAGATGGAATTTCTGCGCGCGCACTTTCCGCGCAGCAGCCCGCTGCGTGGGCGCACCGGCAGTTGACTCACCCGAAATCCGGGAATTGCTCACGCCAAGGCGCCAAGCTCGCCAAGAAATACGGTAGCCCAGCACCACGCCCCGGATCACCCGCCAGGCGACTGGCTGAACGTCGATAACGCACGGAAAAACCTTGGGCGATGGCGCCTTGGCGTGATGGCGGTCCTTTCCAAGATCACCGCCCCGACACCCCAGAGCAATACTGCTGCGCCGCCGCGACGATGGCCGCGGCGATGCGTTGCCGATAGGCGGTATCGGTCAACGTCAGCTCCTCGTCGCGATTCAGAATGACGCCCGCCTCCAAGAGCACGGCCGGCATGCTGGCCGTTTTAAGCACGATCAAATCGTCAAAACGATAGACCCCTAAGGACGCATTGAGCAATGCTCGCCCCTCCCCGGGGATCGGTTCGGCATGGTGCAGCGTCGGGGTCAGTCCGCGGGTCGTCAGGGCGGTGCCGACCAGGGTGGCAAAGCGCCGGCTGTCCGCAAACCTGGGGTTTTTCTCGGATACGAACAGCGAAAAACCGTGAAACCGATCGCTATAGCGATGGCTCGCGCCCTGCGTGGTCCAATCGTCGAGATAGCGGAGCTGTACCGAGTCATGATGGATGGCGATGAACAGCTCGGCATGGCGGCGACCGGCCGCGGCCACCCGCGCTTGCAACGAGGCGATACGGCCATCCCCATTAATGATAAAGGTCTTGCCGAAACCGGCGGCGGTGAGTGCATCCGCGACCACCGCGGCCAACGCCCGATTGAACCGGAACTCCGGCACCCCGCGCGCGCTGGTGGCCCCCGGGCTGCGCAGCGTATGCCCGACATCGAGCGCGATGACGAATCCATCCGGCAAACAGGCGGGCGCCGGGGCCGCGGCGGCGACCGCACAGAGGACCAGACAAAATAAACAGAACGGTCGAAGGATCGGTCTTAGCATCGAAAAGGTCCCGTTCAGCGGCGCAGATGGCCCGCATTGTGACTGATTTCTCGTCGTGCCAGGTCGGTCGACCGTCAGGCCAGTTTATCGCGCGCAACGCCTCGCGGGCTTATTCGTCGCGCCGGCCGTCGGCGCTCGCGGCGCACAGCGCCTGACACACGCGTGACACCGCCGCAGCGGTGTCACGAGAAGAGGGGTTAGGGCAACTCCCCCTCCGGCTCGACATCCAGCCGCTCGATGCTCAACAGATGGACGCGCCGGCTGTCGGCCCGCATGACTGTAAAGCGGAAGGGGTGGATGTCGACCGATTCGCCGCGCTTGGGCAGGTGGCCTAGGGCCTTGATCACCAGACCGCCGATGGTGTCGAACTCGGCGTCGGAGAGGTCGGTGGCGAAATAGGCGTTGAAGTCCTCGATCGGGGTGCGCGCCTTGGCGCTGTATTCGTTCTTGCCGCGGCGGAAGATCTCGGCACCCTCGTCATAGTCGTGCTCGTCCTCGATCTCGCCGACGATTTGCTCCAACACGTCCTCGATGGTGACCAGGCCGGCGGCGTTGCCGTATTCGTCGACCACCACCGCCATGTGATTGCGGCTGGCGCGAAATTCCTTCAGCAGCACATTGAGTCGCTTGCTCTCCGGGACAAAGACGGTGGGACGCAGCAGGTCGCGGATATTGAATGGACGCCGCCCGCTCTCCACGCAGAAGGTCAACAGGTCCTTGGCGAGCATGACGCCCACCACCTCGCCCTTGTCTTCGCCGATGACCGGGAAGCGGGAGTGGGCGGACTTCACCGCGATCTCCAGCACCCGTTCCAAGGGGTCCTCGCGCCGCACATAGACCATCTCGGCCCGCGGGATCATGATGTCGCGCACCCGCAGCTCGGAAACCTGGAGCACACCCTCGATCATGCTGAGTGCGTCGGTATCCAGCAGGGCGCGTTGCTTGGCATCCTTGAGCAGCTCGATGAGCTGCTCACGGTTTTGCGGTTCACTCCCGAACAACTGGGTCAAACGGTCGAACCAGTTGCGCGGCCGTGAATCGTCGGTAGATCGATCGCTGGTCATGGGGTAACAGGGGTCTCCGCGTAGGGTGGCGGGAATCCTAACCGGCCCAGGATGTCCGTTTCCAGTCCCTCCATCTGCTCTGCCTCAGGATCGTTGAGGTGATCCTCACCGAGCAGATGCAACACGCCGTGGACCACCAGGTGGGCCCAGTGGGCGGGCGCCGGCTTGCCCTGCTCCTGCGCCTCGCGGCTCACCACTGCGGCACAGATCACCAGGTCGCCAAGCAGGTCGTCGGCCTCCTCCCCGGGCAGTCCGGGCGGCGCCTCGAAGGGGAATGAGAGTACATTGGTCGGATGCTCCTGCCCCCGGTAGTAGAGGTTGAGTGCCTGGCCCTCAGTCACGTCCACGATGCGGATGGTGAGCGTCGCCCGCTCCCGCCGACCCTCCAGGGCGGCGACGGCCCAGCGCTCAAAGTCCGGCTGCGTCGGCAGGTCGGGCGCCGCGGTGGCGACTTGAAGATCGAGATCGAGTTCCATAGCGATAGCCCTAAGAAGAAAACGGTGCCGCGGATGAACGCAAAAAAATGAATTTGCGTTTATTTGCGTTCATTTGCGGCCAAGTCTTTGTTTTTTGATCCATTGGGTCGTCCCAATGGCTCCGGCCGATCGAAGGCCTCATAGGCGTGGACGATACGCTGGACCAGGGCATGGCGCACCACATCACGGGCATTGAAGAAGGTGAAGCTGATGCCGTCCACGTCCTTCAAGACCTCCACCGCCTGCCGCAGCCCGGAGAGTTGACCGCGCGGCAGGTCGACCTGGGTGACGTCGCCGGTAATCACCGCGGTGGAGCCGAAGCCGATGCGGGTGAGGAACATCTTCATCTGCTCGGGCGTGGTGTTCTGCGCCTCGTCCAGGATGATGAAGGCATCGTTCAAGGTCCGCCCGCGCATATAGGCGAGCGGTGCCACCTCGATCACGTTGCGCTCCAGGAGCTTGTTGACCTTCTCGAAGCCGAGCATCTCAAAGAGGGCATCATAGAGCGGACGCAGATAGGGGTCGATCTTCTGCGCCAGGTCCCCGGGCAGGAAGCCGAGCCGCTCGCCCGCCTCCACCGCGGGGCGCACCAGCAACAGACGCCGCACCCGATCCGACTCCAGTGCCTCCACCGCGCTGGCCACCGCCAGATAGGTCTTGCCGGTGCCGGCCGGGCCGACCCCGAAGGCGATGTCGTGGTGGGCGATGGCGTGCAGATATTCCTGCTGATTGGGCCCGCGCGCCTTGATCAGACCGCGCTTGGTCTTGATGATCAGCTCCGGCAACCGGCTCTCCACGGCCCCCATCAGGTCGTCCGCGCCGAGCGCGCGCAGTGACAGGTGGATCGCCTCCGGACTCAGCACCTCATCGCCGGTGTCGGCATAGAGATCGCGCAGGAGCTGGTCCCCCAGGCGCACCGCCGCCCCCTCGCCGATGAGCCGGAAGGACATGCCGCGGTTGCTGATCTCGATGCCGAGCCGCCGCTCGATCAGCCGCAGGTGTTGTTCAAAGGGTCCGCAGAGATTGGCCAGCCGCGGGTTGTCCGCCGGGGCCAGTTCCAAGTCGAGAGATTGAGGTTGGGCAGACAAGAATTTCAGATTTCAGATGGCTGATTGAGGAATCAACGGACGCTGGCCCCAGGGGCCAAGCGCCCGCGCAGTGAGTTCGGCAGTGCCTCGGTAATGGTCAGGTCGACAAAGCGCCCGATCAAGTCGGCGGCGCCGGCAAAGTTGACCACCCGATTGTTTTCGGTCCGCCCGGAGAGTTCGGCGGGGTCCTTGCGGGACGGCCCCTCCACCAGTACAGACTGCACCGTACCCACCATCGCCGCGCTGTAGGCGCGGGTGTTGGACTCGATGCGCTGTTGCAGGCGGGCCAGTCGCTCCTTCTTGACCTCCAGCGGGCAGTCGTCCGGATAGTCCGCCGCCGGGGTGCCGGGGCGGCGGCTGTAGATGAAACTGTAGCTCAGATCAAAGGCGCAGTCGTCGATCAGTGCCAGGGTCGCGGCAAAGTCGGCCTCGGTCTCCCCGGGGAAGCCGACGATGAAATCGGACGAGATCAGGATGTCGGGGCGCGCCTCCCGGATCGCCCGAATCTTGGAGCGAAATTCCAGCGCCGTGTAGCCGCGCCGCATGGCGGCCAGGATGCGGTCGGAACCCGACTGCACCGGCAGGTGCAACAGGCTCGCCAACTGCGGTACCTCCCGATAGGCATCGACCAGCGACTTGGAAAAGGCCAAGGGGTGGCTGGTGGTGAAGCGGATGCGGTCGATGCCGTCGATGACCGCCACCTGGCGGATCAGTGCCGCCAGGTTCGCCACGCCCCCAGCGTCCAACCGTCCACGATAGGCGTTGACGTTCTGGCCCAGCAGGGTGACCTCCCGCACCCCCTGAACGGCCAGGGCCGCGACCTCGGAAGCCACATCGGCGCAGGGCCGGCTGACCTCCGCACCCCGGGTGTAGGGCACCACACAATAGGTGCAGAACCGCGAGCAGCCCTCCATCACCGAGACAAAGGCCGTCGGGCCGTCCGCCTGCGGCGCGGGCAGGCAGTCGAATTTCTCGTCCACCGGAAAGGACACGTCCACCAGGGGCTGCCGACCCGCCGCCAGCGCGTCGAGCATCTGCGGCAGGCGGTGCAGGGTCTGGGGGCCGAACACCAGATCGACATAGGGTGCGCGGGTGCGGATCGCCTCCCCCTCCTGGCTCGCCACACAACCGCCCACGCCGATCACGAGATCGGGGCGCGCCAGCTTCCAGGGCCGCCAGCGTCCGAGCTGGGAGAACACCTTCTCCTGCGCCTTCTCGCGGATCGAGCAGGTGTTGAGCAGCAGCACGTCGGCGTCTTCCGCGTGCTCGGTGAGCACCAGGCCATGGGACTCGCGCAGCACATCCGCCAGACGGGCGGAGTCGTACTCGTTCATCTGGCAGCCGTAGGTTTGGATATAAAGCTTTCTGGTCATCGTGCGCTGAGGGTAACGGAAGGGGGGCGCCCGGTCCAGGCTCGGCGGCGCCACGCGGGGTCAAGCGCACACCACCTCAATGCAACGCCCCTGGGGACTCTGCGCCTGCTGGCTCGCGGTGCGCTCGGCCATGGGCGGCTGCCCCGCCCGGCGGTCGAAGATCACCAGCCATCCCCAGTCCAACCCCAGGCCCGCCAGATAACCGTCCAACTGCGCCAGACCCTCGGTCAGCGGGTCCGGGGCGCCGTCGCGCCAGACCTTGAGTCGTTCCGGCCGGCCCGCAATATTCTGTGAGTCCGCGGCGGCCGAGAGGGTGCCGTCCATGGCCTGGATTCCGGCGTCCCGGCCGGAATGACGAGCAATACCGACTCGCGGAACGCCGCCGCAGAAATTGCTCGATCAGCGGTGGCGGCGGCGCCCAACCGATCGCGGGCGCCGCGCGGATGGCTGGATCAAAAGGCCAGTGACACCTGCGCCACCACGGCGCGCGGCGCCCCGGGGTAGTAATAGGCGCTGCTGGTGTCGAAGGTCTGGTAATAGCTCGCGTTGATGAACCCGATGTACTGAGCGTCAAACAGGTTGGTGCAGGTCACGCTGGCGGTGAGCATGCCGCGCGGGATGCGGTGTTGGTAACGCAAGGTGAGGTCGACCGTGGTATAGCCGGGGACCTGCTGGGTATGCTGGGTGTCACCGTAACGCGAATCCGTATAGCGCACGACCGGCGAAACGGCAAAGGCGCCGCGGCTCCAGGTGGCGCCGACCTTGGCCGACCACAGGGGCACGTCCGGCAGTTGTAACCCTGAAACCGCCAAGGTGCCACCGGTGAAGAGCGGCAGGTCCTCGACGAACTGGTTGTTGTCGTAGGAGAGCGAGCCGAAGAGGTCCAGCCCCGCCAGCGGCCGCCAGTAGCCGGTCAACTGTACACCCCAGCCGCGGCTCTGCCCGACGTTCTGGGAGAAGGGCACCAGTGGACCAGCTCCATCCGGGTCATAGGCGACGCTCTTGTTGTAGTAGCGGGCGTAATATAGGGTCGGTTCCAACCAGCCGCGCTCAAAGGTCAGGCGCATCCCGACATCCACTGCGTCGGCGGTCTCGGGGCGCATCGCCTGCCAGAGTTGATTGGCGGTGATGCCGCGGGCCTTGAAGACTGCATAGTACGACTGGTAGACCGGCCACAGGTCGAAGCTCGGGGCGCCGTAGTTGCGCCCCAGCGCGGTGCGCAGCAGCACGCGCGGACTGAGCTCATAGGCCATTGACAGGAAGGGCAGCACCTCGTTCATGGTGATCGGGGCGACGCTGCGGCCGGCGATCACCCCTTTGGACTGGGCCAGTGCCTGGTCATAGGACACATCGCCGAGGCCGGTGGTGTCATAGAAATGGAGCCCCGGCTGGGTATCGCTCACCGTGCGCAGCCCGCCCTGGACCTGGAGCGCACCGATCTGACGGTCGGCAATGGCATAGAAGCTTTCATATCGGCGCCGCTGCGCCACGTCGGCCAGGATGGTCCAGGCGACCGGCCCCGCGAGGGAGCCTGAGGCGTTGGGGGTGTACATCTTCCAGGCGGTGGGCGGGCCTGGGGGGTCCATGGATTCCCACCAGTAGCCGACCTTGAGGTCGGTTCCGACCAACCGGGTGGTCAGCTCCAGCGTGGCGCCGTACCAGTCGTGGTCCATCAGCCACTGGCGCACCTTGCCCGTGGACGTCCCGTCCAGGTAGTAACCCTCCTCATTCACATAGAAGGGCTTGAAGACCACCTCAGTGGCCTCTCCGAATTTCCAGGACAGCTCGGAGAAGATGGCCCAGTCCTTAAAACTTTGGCGGTTGTACTGGTAATAGGTCGCCGCCTGGAGGGGATTCGTGGTGGCCGTGTCGGCGAAGTCGTAGAAGCGATAGGTGCCCAAGTCCCGCGTCTGGGCATAGGTCAGGGCGCGGTAGTTGTCCATCTGCATGTCGGTATAGGCGGCATAGATCTTGACGTTCCCGCGCTCGCCGAGCGGTCGCGACAGGGCCGCCTCCAGGTGCTGCCTGCCCGCGGGGGTCGCGCCCGGTCCGCGCCATTTGTCGGCATCGGTCACTGAACCGGATACGAAGAAGGCGGTGCCGTCGGGCAACCGCCCGGAGTCGACCCGGGCAAAGGTGCGGTTCAGGGCGAAGGAGCCGACCGTTTGATTGATCTGGAACCCCAGTTGCTCCTGGGGCCAGAGCAGGCGCGTATCGAGCGCCCCGCTGGTGGTGTAGAAGGCGAGCCGGTCCGGGGCGATGGGGCCCTGGGCCAGCGAGACCGCGGCAAAGTTCTCGGCGTCGAACAGCCACTGATACCCTGGCCCGGGGCCGATGCCGGTGAGCGACAGACCCTCAATGGTACCGGTGCCGCCATGGGTGCTGAGTTCGCCGCGCACCCGCATCCCCTTCACCCCGCCCGGAATGTTGGTGAGACCATAGGCGTCCGGGGTCTGCGCGTTGACCCCGGGCATCCCACTGGCCGTGCGATAGGGGTTAGTCGCACCGGCCCCGCCCCAGAGCTGGACCCCCGCGGGCCCCACCTCGTAGACGGTCGCCGTGTCGCTCGGCAGCGAGACGTTGGCCCCGGTCGGGGCATCGGCGGAGACCTCCACGGTCCCCAGTTGGGGGGCCTCCTCGCCGCTCGCCCCGGGGGCGAGCGCCAGCAAGGCGGGCACCGCCAAACCGATCAGTGGCCAGCGCCACCGCGGCTGGGGCCACTGGCCCGATGGGTTCCGGTTCCTTTGACCCGGTGCGATACCAGTGTCTGATTGAAGTCGATGGGCATTCATGCTGCGCGGAGTTCTTCGTTGGTTTAAGGGTTAGGGTTAGGGTTAGGGTTAGGGTTGCGGTGCGGGCTCGGAGACGAACCCGATGCGGTTCAATCCAGCACGCCCAGCCCCCGCCAGCACCTGGGCGACGCGCCCGTAGGGCACGCGACGGTCGGCGAGGACATGCAGTTCAGGGATCGTCGGCCCGGCGGCGGCCGCGGCCATGCGTTGCGCCAGCGCCTCGTCGGTCAGCGGTTCAGCGTTCCAGGTCAGGGTGCCGTCGGCCTGGATCTCCAGGCGGATGGCGTCCGGGTTCGCCGGCTGCGGCAGGCTGCTCGCCTGGGGCAGTTCCAGACCCAGACGATGCGTCAGCAGCGGCGCCGTGATCATGAAGACGATCAGGAGCACCAACATCACGTCGATCAGCGGGATCATGTTGATCTGGGCCAGCGGACGGGTCTGCGAGCCGTGTCCAAGGTCACCGAAGGCCATCAGCCGGCCTCCGCGACGGCCACGCCGGCACCCGCGTCGCGGACATGGCCGGCGAGGAAACTCAACAGGTCATGGGCAAAGCCCTCCAGCCGGTCGATCAGCACCCGATTGCCGCGGTTGAAGGCGTTATAGGCAAGCACCGCGGGGATGGCGACCGCGAGCCCCAGCCCGGTCATGATCAGTGCCTCACCAACCGGCCCAGCCACCTGATCCAGGCTCCCCTGACCCGCGCGCCCGATCCCGAGCAGGGCGTGATAGATCCCCCAGACGGTGCCGAACAGACCCACGAAGGGGGCGGTCGAGGCGATCGAGGCCAGGAGTGTCAGCCCGGACTCCAGGCGGATGGTCTCGTGGGCGATGGTCTGGACCAGGGCGCGGACGATGGGCGTGTCGCGCCCCGGGGCGGCCGGGTCGGACAGCGGGTGCAACCCGGCCTGGGCGCTCAACCCGGCCAGAGCGAGGCGGGCAAAGGGCTCGCTCGGGCGCTGGGCCAAGGGGGCAAGGTCCGCCGCGGTAACGCTCGCGCGTTCCCGGAAGCCGATCAGGAAGGCGCGGGAGCGCCGGCGGCGGCGCCAAGCGGCCCAGGACTTGGCCAGGATCTGGGTCCAGGAGGCCACCGACATGACCAGCAGCAGGCCCAGCACCCCGAGGGCCAGGGCGTCGGCCTGGGTGATGAAGTGGGTGAGACCCAAGGGGAGCTCGGGGCCGTTTGGGATGAGGTCGTTCAAGGATTATCTCCGCAGCGAAAAAGACAGGGGCACCAGGACCGTACCGGTCACCGCCCGCCCGCCCTGACGGGCCGGGACGAAGCGCCAGCGCTGGACCGCCGCCAGGGCGGCCCGATCGAGCGCCGACGAGCCGCTCGCCGACTGGATTCCGATCGACTGGGGCAGACCGGCGGGGCTCACCTGCACCCGCAGGAGCACGCGCCCCTGTTCGCCGCGGCGGCGGGCCGCCTCCGGGTAAGCGGGGGCTGGGTTGCGCAGGTAACCGGCGTGGAAACTGGGCTGGGTCGCCGGGCCAGCCGAGCGGGCGGCCGGTGCCTGAGCGCGGGCGGCGCCGGTCGCAGGTTCGGCGCGCGCGGCGGCGGGGACTGCCGGGCCGGCCGGCCGGGGCTTCGACTCAACGGGTCTGGCCTGGCGCAGCACCTTGGACTGACGTGGGCGAGACTTGGGCTCGGCGACCTTGCGCTTGGCCGGGACGCGCGCCTTGACCTGACGCACCGGCGCTGGTCGAGCCGCTGCGACCGGCGCCGGACTGGAGATGAGCGGCACGGGCACGGCGGCTGGCGGCGGCTCGCTGGCCGGCGCCTGAACCGCCAGGGGCGCGGGCGGCGCCGCGGGCGCGGGTTCGGCCAACCCGGCGGCGGGCGTGGGCGCCAGCCAGGCGACCGCAAACACCGTCACCGGCAGCGGTTCGGGCGGGGTCCCCAGGCGCTGCACCAGCGCCAGACCGACCGCGCCATGGGCGAGCGCAACGGCGGCGAGCCACAGCGTACTGGTGCCGTAACGGCCATGGCGCCCGCACCACCCCGAAAAATGAAAGTGGCGGGCGCCTTGGCCGTTCCCCCACCCCGCCATTCCCCAATAGGGGAGGGATAATTTGAGCGCGCTCCCGGCGCGACTTTCACGGTCAGCTGGCCGCTGCGGCAACCAGGACCGACCCGCCGCGGTTAAGGCGGTATCAGCCATGGCACACCCCCTGGGTCCGGGTCGGCCCCAACGCCGGGCGCCCGAGCAGGGTCGGCACCAGGGCCAGGGGGCCGCCGGGGACCCGGTGGGTACTCACCTTGATCCGGTAGAGGGTATGCAGATTGGCCGGGGTCACCACGGTCTCCGGCGTGCCGTCCGCCAGTAACCGGCCCTCATGGAGCAGCACCACCCGATCCGCGGTACTGAGTGCATGGTCCGGATAGTGGGTGGTCGCCACCACCGCCCGCCCCTCGGCCGCCAGCTCCCGCAACAGGGCCAGCAGACGCCATTGGTTGCCGTAGTCGAGTCCGGTCACCGGCTCGTCCATCAGGATGACCGCGGCCTCCTGCACCAGTGCGCGGGCGATCAGACAGAGTTGGCGCTCACCCCCCGACAGCCCCGTGTAGGGCCGCTGCGCCAGGTGGCCGATCCCGAGTCGCTCCAGCGCGGCCCCCACCGCCGCATGATCCGTCGGCCCCAAGGTCCGGAAGAGTCCGCGGCGTGGGATACACCCCAGGGCCACCAGATCGCGCACCAGATACGGAAAGGGGACGCTGTGCAGTTGCGGGACATAGGCGAGGCGCCGTGCCGCCGCCCGGCGGCTAACGGCCGTCAGCGCTCGACCGTCCAGCCAAACGCTGCCCGCCCCCGGCGCCAGCAACCCCAGCAGGAGCCGCAGCAGGGTGCTCTTGCCACTGCCGTTGGCCCCGAGCAGGGCGACGACCTGCCCCGCGCGGACGCCCAGACTGATCCCGCTCAGGACCTCGGTGCCGGCGCCGGGGTAGGCGTAACGCAGGCCCCGCGCCTCCAGTAACGGTGCCCCGCTCATGACCCCCAGCCCCGGCGCACGTTGCGCAACACCAGGAGGAAGATGGGCAGGCCAACCAACTCGGTGACGATGCCGATGGGCAGTTCGGTATCCCCCAGACCGCGCGCCAGGGCGTCGGCGGCCAAGAGAAAGACCGCCCCCAGCAGGGCGCTGGCCGGCACCAAATAGCGGTTGAGCGGCCCGACCAGGAGGCGCGCCATGTGCGGCACCAGGAGCCCCACCCAGCCGATCGTCCCGGCGATGGCGACCGTCAGGGCCGAGGCGACGGTCGCGCAGCCGATGACCATGCCACGCACCGCCCGCACCGGCACCCCGAGCGAGCGCGCCGCGTCGTCCCCCATGGCGAGTGCATCCAAGGCACGCCCCAGCACCGCCAGACCCAGGATGCCGGCCAGCATCGGCGGGGCGAGCCGCCACAGGGTCGCCCCATCGACCTGCCCCAGGCTACCCATCAGCCAGTAGACGATGGCCGGCAACTGCTCGTAGGGGTCGGCCAGGTACTTGACCAGTGACAGCAGGGCCGAGAACAGTGCGCCGGAGAAGATGCCGCCCAACACCAGCATGACCAGGGACTGGACCCCGAACAGTCGGCCGATCCCAATGCCCACCAGCATGGCCGCCAGCCCGCCGCCGATGCTCAGGAGTTGCACCAGCCACCAGCCCTGCCCCGCCAGCAACCCCAGGGCCGCCCCACAACTGGCCCCGGCCAGCACCCCCAGGATCCCCGGCGAGACCAGCGGGTTGACGAAGACCGCCTGATAGGCCGTCCCGGAGGCGGCCAGGGCCGCGCCGATCAACGCCGCCGCCAACACCCGCGGCAACCGGATCTCATAGACTAGACTCTGCAAGAGGCCAGCGCGCGCCGGCCCCGCGTCCGGGTCGGCGAGGCCCATCAGGGTGGCCGCCACCTCGCCTGGGGTCAGCGGAAAACGCCCGTAGGACAGTGACAACAGCATGGCCACCGGCAACAGGAGTGCGAGCGCCAGCAACCAACCGAACGGGTGGGATTCGGCCACCCGCCCCCGATCCGCGACCGGGGGGCGCGTTGCCGTCGGCGCGGTGCGGGCTGGCCGGCCCGCGGCTGCGGCCAAGCCCGGGCTTAAGGCGCTGGCCCGCAGTGGGATCGGCCGACTCAAGGGGCCGTACCCGCGGAATCGACGTGGAGCAGGGCCGCGACCTGCGCCTGGGTGGGTTCGACCCCAAAGAAGAGCGTATAGAAGCGCCGGGTCTCGGCCTCCAGGTCCAGGGGCAAACGCTCCGGATAGAGTGCGTTGGCGAGCCACTGGATGCCCAGTGCCCGCATGAAGGACGGCGGCCGATCAATCCAGTTCAGCGGCAGCCGGGGGATCGCGATCACCCGCCCAGCCGCCACGGCCGGCACCTGGGCCCAGCGGGGGTCGTGCCGAACCGTGCGGGCAAAGACCGGGTCCTGCACCAGCAGGACCTGGGGCTGCCACAGCAGCACCTGCTCCAGACTCACCCGCTCCTGCCCGACCATGGTCTTGGCGGTGCAGCGGTAGACGTTGTAGGCCCCGGCCAGGGCGATCGCCTCTGTATGAAAGGAGGTGTTGCAGTCAGTCGCCAGACCGTCCGGGCCCTCGGCGTAGTAGACCCGCACCTGCTGGGCCGACGCGATCCCTGACACCGCCGCCGTGACCCGCGCCTGGGCCGCGCGGATGTAGTCGGCCAGCGCTTGGGCGCGCGCCTCCCGGCCCAACAGCCGACCCGCCGTCTCGAAGGCCGCCGGCCAATCCTCCAGGGTGTCCAGTTTCAGAAAGAACACAGGTACGCCGATCTTCCGGAAGGGCGCCTCGATCCCCGCCTGGTCCAGGTCGGAGGCGGCGTTCAGCCAGGCCAGCGCCAGGTCCGGCCGCACCGCCAGCAGGGCCTCCGGATTGATCTGGCGCCCATGGCCCATGGCGCTGCCCAACACCGGCAAGGGCGCCGCGGGGGGCGGCAGATAGTCCAGTGCGCCCGGCGCTAAGGGCATATTGAGTGCATGGACCAGGTCTGGGGCCAGGGCCAGCAACAAGGCGGTCAAGGGGGGGGCGGCGCCGAAGGGGCGGGCGACCGGATCGGGGACGGCCACCGTGCGACCGGCCATGTCCTGCACCTCGCGGGCCTGGCTTGTCCCCGGGCCAAGCCCCCAGAGCGGCAGTAGACACAGGAGGCCAGCCACGCCCAGGCGGCGAACCGCAGGGTGAGACCGGAGGCCGCCAAGGGCTTGATGTAAGACAAGATGCATCGTGAACTGCTCGTAGGTTAGGTATCGCTATTTCTTAAGCATAAATCGTACCATAACTATATTTGCAAAAAAATACCTTATCGAACATACATAAAGCTATCGTCATTATAATTATATATAGCGTACACTTAAGAACAGACAAGACATTCAGGTGGATTCGTCGACTTAGCGACAAGACTTGGCGCGTGAGGGCAAGACAGGGCGACCCCGGCGCAGCGAGGGCGAGGGCGGACCGAGCCTTGGCGTTGACCCTAGAAAGAACAGCGCTCACGCCAAGGCGCCAAGCTCGCTAAGTTTTTTCAATGCGTTATCGCCGCTTGGCGACTCACCCGTCCGGCGATTCCGATGCTGCCCACAGGCCCTTGATCGTTCTTGGCGCCTTGGCGCCATGGCGTGAGCGGCAACTTCCGGATTTAGGCTGGCAGGCGCGGCGGAGGATCGGGCTGTCGATGGCTTGACGGACACGCCTCAGACCGAGCCATCGGCCGTCTTGCCATCGTTGCCGACCGAGAGGATACCGATCGGGCGGGGCGGCCCGACGCGACGGGCGTCGCGGAGCCTATATCGATCTGGATATAGCGTAAACTAAATGTGAAGAAACCAGCTCCACACTGGAACTCGACGCGAGACCTTTACAAACAGTATATTGCGATAAATCAATGTTCCGTTTGTCAGGAATCACCCATCTCGCTATTTGATAAGCAACAAAGCGGCCAGATGAAGCCGCGCGAGGCGGGGCCGCCCGCCGCGATGGTTGAGGTTGCCTCCGCTGTAGCCTAGACTGACCCATTTGGTCGGGCTCTCAAGCGGGTCCGCGCTTGCGCATTCCAATCGGAGACCCCCTCGATGATCTCAGCCACCCCCAGCGTCCTCGCTGACCACGCACTCCAGCAACTGCTCGGCGAGGATGTCCCGTTTGGCGACCTCACCACCGAGTCGCTGGGAATCGCCCGACAGCCGGGGACCATCCGCTTCTTCGCCCGGGACCCCATGGTGGTCTGCGGCGTCGAGGAGGCGCTAAGGCTTTTTGAATTATGTGGGGCGCAGGGGCGGCTGCTGGTCCACTCGGGGGCCGAGGCGCCGACCGAGACCCTACTGTTGGAGGCCAGCGGCAGCGCCAGCGCCTTGCATGCGGGTTGGAAGACCGCCCAGACCCTGGTCGAATGGTGTTCCGGTATCGCCACCAGCGCGGCGGCCATCGTCGCCGCCGCCCGGCGGGGCGACCCCCAGGCCCTGGTGGCCGGGACCCGCAAGAACGTCCCGGGCAACCGCCGGTTGGCGGTCAAGTCACTGCTCGCCGGGGGTGCGGTGATGCATCGCACCGGGCTCTCGGAGACCCTGCTGATCTTCGCCGAGCATCGGCAGTTTCTGGGGTCGGAATCTCCTGCCCAGACCATCGCGCGACTGCGCCGGCAGTGCCCGGAGAAGCGGGTGGTGGTGGAGGTCGGCACGGTGCAGGAGGCGCTCATCTGGGCCGAGGCGGACGTGCTGCAATTGGAAAAGTGTTCGCCGCAGACCGTGGCGGAGGTGGTTGCGGCCCTCGCCGCACGGGGCTCGACGAGCGTCGTCGCCGCGGCGGGCGGCGTCAATGCCCGCAATGCCGAGGACTATGCCCGGGCCGGCGCCAGACTACTGGTCACCTCGGCCCCCCATCAGGCGCCGCCGCGGGATGTACAGGTGCGGTTTAGTCTGGGCCTGGCAGACGCGGGCCTCTGCACCTAGAAGGAGCGGTTGTCACGCCAAGGCGCCAAGCTCGCCAAGGCTTTTCAGTGCGTTATCAGCGTTGCGGCAGTCACCCGGAGGGTGACCTGGAGAGTGGCTCTACCCGATTGTATTGCTTGGCGAGCTCGGCGCCTTGGCGTGAGCAATTCCCGGGTTTAGGCTGAACCGCCCCGGTCGCGGGGCTGGCGGGGTCCGCGCCTCGCGCCCCCCGCCTGGCGTCTACTCATTGACGTCGATGTGCGGACACTCCCTGGTCCTGGGTGCTGGATCCTGCGCCTCAGCCCTTCATGGAGTCGAAGAACTCACCGTTGGTCTTGGTGGTCTTGAGCTTGTCGTGCAGGAACTCCATGGCGGCCAGTTCGTCCATGGGATGCAGGATCTTGCGCAGGATCCACATCTTCTGGAGCTCGGCGGCGGGCATCAGCAACTCTTCGCGGCGGGTGCCGGAGCGGTTGATGTTGATGGAGGGGAAGATGCGCCGCTCGGCGATCCGCCGGTCCATGTGGATTTCCATGTTACCGGTACCCTTGAACTCCTCGTAGATGACGTCGTCCATGCGCGAGCCGGTATCGACCAGGGCGGTGGCGAGGATGGTAAGCGAGCCGCCCTCCTCGATGTTGCGGGCGGCGCCGAAGAAGCGCTTGGGGCGCTGCAAGGCGTTGGCGTCCACACCGCCGGTGAGTACCTTGCCGGAGGAGGGGATCACGGTGTTGTAGGCGCGCGCCAGCCGCGTGATGGAGTCGAGCAGGATCACCACGTCGCGCTTGTGCTCCACCAGCCGCTTGGCCTTCTCGATCACCATCTCGGCCACCTGCACATGGCGGGTGGCGGGCTCGTCGAAGGTGGAGGAGATGACCTCGCCGCGCACCGAGCGCGACATTTCAGTGACCTCCTCCGGGCGTTCGTCGATCAGCAGCACGATCAGATAGCAGTCCGGGTGGTTGTGCCCGATGGACTGCGCGATGTTTTGCAACATCATGGTCTTACCGGCCTTTGGCGGGGACACGATGAGGCCGCGCTGACCCTTGCCGATGGGTGCCACCAGATCGATGGTGCGCGCCGTCAGGTCCTCGGTACTGCCGTTGCCGATCTCCAGCGTGAGCCGCTTCTGGGCGAAGAGCGGGGTAAAGTTCTCGAACAGGATCTTCGACTTGGCGTTCTCGGGCCGATCGAAGTTGATGTCGTTGACCTTGAGCAGCGCAAAATAGCGCTCCCCGTCCTTGGGCGGGCGAATCTTGCCGGAGATGGTGTCGCCGGTACGCAGGGAGAAGCGGCGGATCTGGCTGGGGGAGACATAGATGTCGTCCGGCCCGGCCAGATAGGAGGCGTCGGCAGAGCGCAGGAAACCAAAGCCGTCGGTCAGGATCTCCAAGACCCCGTCGCCGTAGATGTCCTCACCGCGCTTGGCCTGGGCCTTGAGGATGGCGAAGATCAGGTCCTGTTTGCGCGAGCGGCCGACACCTTCGATCTCCATGGACTGCGCCAGCTCGACCAGCTCGGGCACCGGCGTCTTTTTTAGTTCGGTTAGATTCATTCGGGTCTTCTGAGGCAGAGGTCAGGGGAGGTGCTGGGCGTCCCGCGAGGGATCGGCGTCAAGGGGAGACGACTCGGGGGGCTGCACCGCGGAGGGGGCGTCCGGACGAACGCCGCGTGGATTCGATTGACACGGGGCACGCGCACTGGTGGGCGTACACGCACGAAAACTGGCGATCCCGCAGAATTGGATCGCACCGGCCAGGGATCGGCGGGCCGGGAAGCGCCTTGGACCCCGCGCGCGGGGCCACCGGGGAATCAGAGATTGGTGTTGATGAAGGCCGTCAACTGCGACTTGGACACCGCTCCGACCTTCTCCGCGACCACCTCACCCTCACGGAACAGTTTCAGGGTGGGGATACCGCGAATACCATAGACCGGCGGGGTCTTGGCGTTCTCGTCGATGTTGAGCTTGGCGACCGTGAGCCGGCCGACATACTCGTCGGCGATCTCGTCGAGCACCGGGGCGATCATCTTGCAGGGCCCGCACCAATCGGCCCAGAAGTCTACCAGAACTGGGATAGAGGATTTCAGCACATCATCCTCAAAAGAGACATCGGTCACATGGACGATGTTATCGCTCACTACTGTGGACTCCGTTTGGTGTTGCGCAGGGCCGCCGGGGCAGGCCTCAAGACTCACGGGCCGAGGGTACGGCCGGGCGGGGAATCCGGTTCCAGACTGAGTCAGGGGCAGGCAGCAAGCGGCAAATTAGCGCAGTTTTATGCCCAAGGGTTAAGATGCTATTTGATCCAAAGCGCAAAGAATTTGCAAGCCTTGCCTTGGGTGGGCTGCGACCGTTGAGAACAATTGAAGGATTTCAATGACAGAGACACACCTGACCGCGACCCGGTTCGACCACTTTGACCTTGATCTGAGTGTACTTGAAGGTCTCGCCGACGCCGGATTCTCCCACTGTACCCCGATTCAGGCCGCCACACTGCCCGTTGCGCTCGCCGGCCAGGACATCGCGGGCCAGGCCCAGACCGGCACCGGCAAGACCGCCGCCTTCCTCCTGGTGATCCTGGAGCGTCTGCTGGCCGCGCAGCCGCCACCGTCCGACCACCCGGCCCAACCGCGCGCACTGATCGTGGCGCCCACCCGGGAATTGGCGGTGCAGATCCACCACGATACCCTGCTCCTCGCCCGCCACACCGGGTTTCGCGTCGGGCTGGTGTTCGGCGGTACCGGCTATCAGGAACAGCGCGACGCGCTGGCGGCGGGCGTCGACATCCTGATCGGCACCCCCGGGCGTCTGATCGACTACTTCAAGCAGCACGTCTTTAACCTCAGCCGGGTCGAGGTGGTGGTGCTCGACGAGGCGGACCGCATGTTCGACCTGGGGTTCATCAAGGACATCCGCTTCCTCTTCAAGCGCATGCCGCCGCCGGAGGCGCGCCTGGGGATGCTGTTCTCCGCGACCCTGTCTTATCGGGTCCTGGAGCTCGCCTACGAGCACATGAACAATCCCCAGTTGGTCAAGATCGAGTCGGAAACGGTGACGGCCGACCGCGTGCGCCAGCGCTGCTACATGACCGCCAACTCGGAGAAGATCCCGCTGCTGATCGGGCTGGTGCGCACCTGGGAGGACCCGCGGGTGATGGTCTTCGTCAACACCAAGCGCGAGGCCGACCGGGTCTGGGGCTACCTCCAGGGCAACGGGATCAACACTGCCGTGCTCTCGGGCGACGTCCCCCAGAAAAAACGCCTGAAACTGCTCAAGAGTTTCACCGACGGCGACCTGCCGGTCCTGGTGGGCACCGATGTCGCGGCGCGCGGTCTGCACATCCCGGACGTGACCCATGTGGTCAACTACGACCTGCCGGAGGACGCGGAGGACTATGTCCACCGCATCGGGCGCACCGCCCGCGCCGGGGCGGCCGGGGACGCCATCAGCTTCGTGTGCGAGACCTATGCCTTCTGCCTGCCGGACATCGAGCGCTTCATCGGCGCCAAGGTGCCGGTCGAGCCGATCGAGTCCGCCCTGCTGCCCGAGATCGACTACCGCTCGCGCCTGCGCCCGGAGCGCGAGGATCGGGAATACCGCACCGACCGCGACGGGCGCGGCCCCCCGGGTAGCGGCGGTCCACGCGGCCGCAGCCCGGGCGGCCCCAGCCGGCGCGACGGACCACGCGGCCCGGAACGCCCGCGACCGGCGGATCGGCCCACGGTCGCGGCGCCGACCACGCCCCCCGAGGCACCCGCGGCAGCGGCGCCCCCACGCCGGGAGCGCCCTGCGCCCGAACAGGCCGCACTCACCTCGTCCGCCGGACCGTCCGAGCCATCCGGGCCGTCCCCGCAGGCCGGCCCGGAGCCGGCAAAGAAGCGCCGGCGGCGGCGGCGCAAGCCCGCGGCCAAGCCGGGCGATGCCCAAACCGCCACGCCGGCAGCGGACGGGCCAGCCGGCGGGCCCACGGAGTCCTGAGCGATCCAGTACCGCGAAGCACACCGCGCGCTGCGGACACTGGATCACCTTAACCGCTTGAGGCACCAAGCCCCGGGAGCAGCTCGGCGAAGTCGACGATGCCCGGGAACTCGTCCTGCACCCGCCGGGGCGCCTGGGAGTCGGGTTGCAGCACGGCGCGCAACGCACCGAACCCGTAGGTGCGGGCCGAGCGCAGCACGCTCAGGCTGTCGTCGACAAACAGGGTGCGGGCCGGGTCGAATGGCAGGATCGCATGCAGGCGCGGCCAGAAGTCCGGCGACTCCTTCGGCAATCCCAGGGCATGGGATGAGACGATGTGCTCGAAGTGACCGGCGAGGCGCGTACGGCCCATCTTGAGCGCCAGTGACTTATGATGCGCATTGGTCACCAGGACACGGCGCTTGCCGCGGGCGGCCAGGGCCTCCAGGAAGTCCACCACATGCGGATGCACCGCAATCAGGTGGTCGACCTCCGCCTTGAGTAGCGCGATGTCCAGCCCGAGCTCGCGGCTCCAGTGGTCCAGGCAGTACCAGTCGAGCGTCCCCTCGATCGCCCGGGAATGGCCTTGCAATTGCGCCTTGGCCGCCTCCAGGGTAACCCCGCGGGCCTCGGCGTAGCGGCGCGGGACGTGCTCCAACCAGAAATGGTTATCGAAGTGCAGGTCGAGCAGGGTCCCGTCCATGTCCAGAAAACAGTCGTCGATGCGGCCCCAATCGATGCCGGCGCGCTCGGTCATGGTCATCGTCTCGGCTCCCCTTGTTTTAGAATCGGCCATCAGACTCACCGGAGACCACCCCTCATGAACCAACCGCTCGACACCCAGGCGCTCGATCAGCTCTTCCGGGCCGCGCGCACCTACCCCCGCTGGCAGGATCGGCCGGTCGCCGAGGCGCAACTGCGCGAACTCTATGACCTGATGCGCTACGGCCCCACCAGCATGAACTGCCAGCCCGCGCGCATCGTCTTCCTGCACAGCGCGGCGGCCAAGGAGCGGCTGGTGCCGGCCCTGATGGAGGGCAACGTGGCCAAGGTGCGCGAGGCCCCGGTGACGGCCATCCTGGCCCACGACCTGCGCTTCGCTGAACTGCTGCCGGAACTGTGGCCACACAACCCCGACGCCGCGGGCTTCTTCACGCCCAACCCGGAGCTCACGCAGGCGACGGCCTTTCGCAACGGCACCCTGCAGGGGGCCTATCTGATCCTGGCGGCCCGCGCCCTGGGGCTGGACGCGGGGCCCATGTCCGGGTTCGATAACGCCAAGGTTGACGCCGAGTTTTTTGCCGACGGCCGCTACCGCTCCAACTTCCTCATCGCCCTGGGTTACGGCGAGCCGAGCTCGCTCTTCCCCCGCAGCCCGCGCCTGGCGTTCGAGCGGGCCGTGACCCTGCTCTGATCCCGCGTAGGAGCGGCGCCCCGCCGCGACGCTACCTTCGCGCGACGATCAACAGGCACAAAAAAAACCGGCTCATGAGCCGGTCTTTTTTTGCTGGAGCCCCGCGGCGGGGCTCAAGCCGGGCTGATCGGCCTTACGCCATCGCCTTGATATGGGCGTTCAGGCGGCTCTTGTGACGGGCGGCCTTGTTGGCGTGGATGATCCCCTTGGTGGTGGCGCCGTCGATCTCCGGCAACGCACTCTTGTAGGCCTCGGTCGCCGCCGCCTTGTCACCCGATTCAATGGCCTTGACGACCTTCTTGACGAAGGTGCGGAAGGTGCTGCGCTGAGAGGCGTTCTGCTGACGACGCTTCTCGGCCTGACGGGCGCGTTTTTCGGCTTGTGCTGAGTTGGCCAAGGGGGGGTCTCCTGGAATCCGTTGGGCAAGAGCCCTGGACAGGGGCTCGGATAAAGACCGCGTATTTTCCACAGTCTCGAGCCCGCTGTCAAGCAAGAATCTCCGCCGCCCGACCGTTCCGGGTTTGGCGACGCGCCCCGACCGACGCCCGGTCTGGCTTCGCCGCGCATCGAACACACTTTGTCCGATGCCGATCACGACCCCAGCCGGTGCAACGCTACCCACCGCAGGTCAGGTGCATCTGCTTCGCGCGTTGATTATGTGTCGTATTCGTCGCGGCCGCCCGACCTCGCGCCCGAAAATAGGAGCTTTAATCAAAACTGCGTGCGTTATCGAACAGAATAGCCACTTCCCCCCGCCCATCATACCTATCGATCAGCAGTTCTTGCTGGCATGTTCGCGTTATTGGACACTGAGAAACCAACACCATGACAACACTCAACCGCACGTTACCCATTCTTAGCTGCGTCACCACACTACTGGTTGGCTGCGCGACCGGTCAGCCAGGGCTAAACGCCGGTGCCATCGCGCCGCAGCTCCTGCCGGCAGCGACGAGTAGCAACTATGATTCTCACATTTGGGATAATGCCACCACCTTCGGAGAGGTCCCGTCCGGGCGCCAGACCGAGGGCGATTTCAGATGCCGCGCCATTGGCTATGAGCACGCCACCGGCTACCATCCAGACGCAGAAAAACGCAATGGCAATACCTTTCGGCGCGGTGGATTCTTCTGTGCTAACTGTCTAGACCATAAAAAGTGTTAACCGGCAATGGATCGCGGTCTTGAAGTCAAGGCAGGGTTAAGGGGTCGGGCTCAATTAAGTTCTTCTCCGCCCGACGAATTTAATTGAGCCCGGCCCCTTATCCCCCGGCCCCTTATCCCCGTAGGGTCCGCTGTGCGGACCAATGACCTCGCGGCCGGCACTGTGGCCGGGTTTATAACCAAGACCGCGAGTCACAACAGCCGACGGGTCAACAACCCCTGCATCTCCCGCCTACCATCGGCCACCAGATAGACATAGACGTCATCCCCCAACACGCGATAGACGATGCGATAGGGCTTGAAATGGACCTCGCGATATTCGCGAATGCCCAACCGCACGAGTTCCTTGGGGTAATCGCCACGCTCCGGAAAATCGGCCAACGCGGCGATCACCTCCTCAAGCCCACCCATGACGTCGCGCGCCGTTACCGGACTGTCATGATCGGCGATGTAATCGAAGATGCCGTACATATCGCGCGTCGCATCCTCGGTCACAAAGACCTCACCAGACATCAATCGGCCCCACGCAGCCTGGCAAAGACCGCACGCGCAGGCTCGACCCGACCCGCTTCGATTTGGCGGTTGCCGAGCGCCAGGACTTTCAACAACGCCAGCGTCTCCTGCGTCTCTTCGTAAGAGCGAACGTCCTGCATCACCACCTTGGCCTCGCCATTCTGGGTGATGACCAGCGGCTCACGCTCATCCATGAGGCGCCGGACCACCTCTGCCGTATGGGCCTTCAAGTGGCTGATCGGTTTGATGTTAGCGGTGAGCTTCATGATTGGGCGACCAGTAGTGGTACCAAATTTGGCCTGATTCTAGCCTCATTGATCGAACTTTGCCATGGACGCAATCCCTGGACATTCGCTCATGGCGAACGCGCCCGCGGGCAGAGGCAGGCGCTCCGCGCCCAAGCAGCAAGACCGGACGCGGAGCGCCCGCACGGCATTCCCACGCTGGAGCGTGGGAACGAGAGGAAAGAGCAGTTCTCACGCCAAGGCGCCAAGCTCGCCAAGGGCTTCAATGCGTTATCGCCGCTTGGTGACTCACCCGTCGGGTGATTCGGATGCTGTCCACATGCTCTTGATTTTTCTTGGCGTCTTGGCGCCTTGGCGTGAGCAATTCCGGATTTGGGTTAACCCATGGATGGGGTGCGGGGCGCCTGATCACTGGACGCGGAGCGTCCTGGGATGCATTCCCACGCGGAGCGTGGGAACGAGAGGCAAGAGGCGCGGGGCATGGGAACCAGGAAAAAGAGAAAGCATAAAAGGGAAAAAGTCAAGAGGAAAAAATCAAAGTGATCTGGCGAGACGCAGACCGAGGCCGTAGGCGCGGTTGCCCGGCGCGTACCCGTCACGGACGGCGGCGCGTAGGTTGCGGCCCTCGTAGTTCCAGGAGCCGCCGCGCAGCACCCGGACGGCACAGTTCTTGCTTTCGCCATCCTCTGTATCCGCCACGCCGTCTTTGGGGGCGTCCGCGTACCCGTAATGACAGTCGGCCACCCATTCCCAGACATTGCCCAGCATGTCGTACAGGCCCCACGGATTGGGCTGGTAGGTGGCGACCGGGGCGGTATTGACGAAATGGTCGTCACAATCGAAGGGCTTCCATAGGTCCTGACTTGCGTACATTTTTTTTGTGCTCGCCGAAAAATAGCTTGACCGATCGAGGCTCTGGTCCTGCCCATTCATGAACCGGCAGGGCTCGGCCTCCGCCCCCTCGGTCTCCTCGTACCAGCGGGCCTTGGTGGTCCCGGCGCGGGCGGCATATTCCCACTCGGCCTCGCTCGGCAGCCGCCAGGCGCGACCGGTGATCTTGGCAAGCCAGGCGGCATAGGCGCTCGCCTCCTCCCAAGAGACGTTGATAACCGGTCGTTGAGCGCGTCCCCAGCCCTCGTCGCCCGGCCGGGTCCGGCCGGTGGCGGCGGCGAAGAGATCGTAGTCCTCGAAGGTGACCTCGGTCCGGCCAAGCTCGAAGGGCGCGATGGTCACCTCATGAACCGGCCGCTCGTCCTCAAAGCCATCGCCGATACCGTCGCCCATCCGGAAGGCCCCCCCCCGGGATGGCGACAACCTCCGGCTCATGCAGCAGCCGCAGCGGCCCGGGCAGGCGCCCAAGCCCAAGTTGGACGGCCAGGCCCTTGGCCATCAGGGAGGGCGGATAGCCGGTGGGCTGGTTGATGTGGTTCCAGACCAACACGATGCCGCCGAGCAGGACCAGGCCCAGGGTTCCCAGCACCCGCCCCCGCCTCACCCGCCGACCGCAGGCGCGCAGATAGTCCGCGGCCAGCTGGGAACGCGGCGGCGGCGCGCCCCGGTAGCGCTTGAGCTGGGGGCCGACCCGCAGGTCAGTTGCAGGACGCCGGGCGGCCTGCCATTCGGCCGCGGCACGCTCCAGGTCGCGGCGGGCGCGCAGGGCCTCGGCATGGTCGCGGACCCAGTCCGCCAGCCGCGGCCAGGCGCGCAGCAGGCTCTCGTGCGCCAGTTCCAGGGTGGGGGCCTCGTCCGCACCGCGCCCGGCGGTGAGCAGACGCGCCCTGGTCAGGGCGTCGGCCAGGGGCCGGGAGGCGGGCGGCAGGTCGGCTTGGGGGGCGCGGCGGCGGGTGGCGATCTCCTGTTCGTCAACCTCCACCAGGTGCTCGAACAGGTCCCCCAGGGCCGCGTCGGGGACCTGACCCAGATCACCGAGCCACTTCTCGGCACAGAGGCGCACGGCACCGTCGATGCCGCCGATGGCGGTGTAATCGGCCTGTGTCAGGCGCCCGGCCGCCCCGCCCAGTCGATACAGTTCGTTGAGTGCAAAGGCGGTCAGGGCCAGGGTGCCCGGCCCGGCGGCAGACCCCCTGGCGTCCTCCAGGATGCGGTCCGTGAGCCCCTCCTCCAGCTCGAGCCCGACCGCACGCGCCGGGCGGGCGATCATGGCCGCCAGGGCCGGGCGGCCCGGCGGGTCCAGCGGGAGGGTGCCGCGGTCGCGGCGCAGCAGCGCGGCCAGTCCCGCCTCAGCGCAGGCGGCGGCGTAGAAGTCCGCGCGCAGGGTCGCCAGGCAGCGCACCCGGGGCAGGTCCGCGGCGCGGCTCAGGAGGGCGACGAAATCGGCGGTGAGCACGGGGTCGGTCTGGACGAACAGCTCTTCCAACTGGTCGATGTAGAGCAACAGTTCCGCCCCTGCCGGACGGCCCGCCAACAGGGTTGCGGCAGCGGCGCCGAACCGCCCCGGGTCGGTTTGCAGGTCGCGGGCCAGGTCCGCCACGGTGCCGCCCTCGCCCGGCAGGTACCCCTTGAGTGCCCAGGCGAGTGAGAGAAAGGGGTCGCGCCCGCGCTCCGCCGGGGTGAAGCGGCAGTCCACCCAGGGCGCACCGCCAATCAGCCCCTCGCGCAGCCGCGGGATCAGCCCCGCCGCGACCAGGGACGACTTGCCGGCCCCGGACAGCCCGACCACGACGGCAAAGCGAGTGCGGGGGTCTTTGAGCAGTGCCGAGAGTTGGTCGACCGGCGCGTCGCGGCCGAAAAAGATCGGCGCCTGCTCCGGGGTGAAGGCGGCGAGGCCCGGGTAGGGGTCGCCCCGGTAGGCGGGCTCGGCGGTGACGGGCGCGTCGGCGTCCGCCGCGCCGTCAGCCGACGCGGGCGCCTGATCCAGTGTACTGACGAGCCGCTCCAGGTGGTCGCGCAGCAGCCGCTCGAGCAGGGTGGCGAAGGCTTCGGGGGTCTGGTAGCGATTGATGCCGCTGGCGATGGAGCCGTCGGGGTTGTTGCGTTCCGCGGCCACGAAGCGCTCAACCGCCTGCCACTGTTCCTCAAGCTCCTGTAGGGCGGGATCGCCGAGCTGGACGGTCGGCCGCTGCGTGCGACGAAACAGCCAGACCGCGGGCCGGCCGTGCGCGCGAAAGCCCTCCAGTGCATTGCGGTATTCCCATTCGCTGCCGGACGCATAGGGGGAGCCGTCGGGCCTGCGGTAGTCGGACGCGAGGGGCGTGCCCATCCGCCCCCAGAACAGGGCCAAGACCAGGTCGCACTCACAGGGTCGGGGCAGGCCGCGGTCGATCGCCTCCTGGGGGGTCAGGCCCGCCTGCATGGCCACGGCGGCGCCAGGCTGATCCCAGGCGATGAGTTTCAGGTCCAGCCGGTCGCAGAAGCGCAGTTCCATCCGCACCTGGTCAATGACCTCGCGCACGATCTGGCGCTCGTGGGCGACATCGCCGGGGGAGGCGAGGAAGATCCGGAACGGATGGGGCGGCGGGCGGCGGCTGGCTGGCTCGGCGGTGGGTGGCATATCCCTGATCCGGTGGACTGCTTTTGGATAGACTAACCGAAGACGAACACTCCCGGAAGCGGCAATCGGTCCGCACAGCGGACCCTACCCCTTGGATGAGGGCGCCAAGGCTGAAGCCTTGGACTCCATTCGCTGGTTCCCGCGGGTCCGTCGCGGCGCAAGCCGCTCCCACGGGTTCGGGGGGAATATCTCCGGCACGCCGCGTGCGTCAGTTAGAATCGGGTCCTGACCAACCGACCGAGAAGCCCGTGCCCCGGACTGTCCCATGAACCTGCTGCTCTGTGTCATCACCCCCTTCCTGGGCGCCGCCCTGGTGGCCGCGGTCGCGCGCCTGGGGACCTGGCAGGCCGCCGCGGCGGCGGCCGGGGTGACGCTCGCGGCCGGCGCTTGGCTGGCGCCGCTGGTCGGCGGGACCTTCCAGGGGACCACGCTGATCGAGCGCTACACCTGGATGCCGCGCGAGGGACTGGACCTGACGTTCCGGCTGGACGGGTTCGGGCTGCTGTTCGCGCTGATGATCCTGGGCATCGGGCTCCTGGTCATCCTCTATGCCCGCTGGTATTTTTCGCCGCAGGACCGGCTGGGGCGCTTCTATACCGGCATGATGCTCTTCATGGGCTCGATGCTGGGGGTGGTGCTGTCCGAGAACCTGATCCAATTGCTGATCTTCTGGGAGTTGACCAGCCTGTCGTCATTCCTGCTGATCAGCTATTGGCAACAGCGCACGGAGGCACGCCAGGGGGCGCGCATGGCGTTGACCGTCACCGGGATGGGCGGGCTGGCACTGCTCGGCGGCATCCTGCTCTTGGGGCAGATCACCGGCAGCTATGACCTCAGCGTGGTCCTGGCCGCCGGCGATCAGGTCCGCGCCCATCCGCTGTATCTGCCGACGCTGCTGCTGATTCTGCTCGGGGCCTTTACCAAGTCGGCCCAGTTCCCCTTCCATTTCTGGCTGCCCAATGCGATGGCGGCACCTACGCCGGTATCGGCCTATCTGCACTCGGCCACCATGGTGAAGGCGGGGGTCTTTCTGCTGGCGCGGCTCTTCCCGACCCTGTCCGGGACCCCGGAGTGGACCTGGATCGTGAGTCTGACGGGGTTGACGACGCTCCTGATCGGCGCGGTGTTTGCCCTCTTCAAGCATGACCTGAAGGGCCTGCTGGCCTATTCGACCATCAGCCATCTGGGGCTGATCACCCTGCTGTTCGGGCTCGGCACCCCGCTGGCCGCCCTGGCGGGGGTCTTTCACATTATCAATCACGCCACCTTCAAGGCGTCACTGTTCATGGCCGCCGGTATCATCGACCACGAGACCGGCACCCGCGATATGCGCCGGATCAATGGGATGTGGGGCGTGATGCCCTATACGGCGACGCTCGCCATGGTGGCGGCGGCGGCCATGGCCGGGGTGCCGCTCTTCAATGGCTTCCTGTCCAAGGAGATGTTCTTTACCGAGACCCTGGGGACGGTGGCCCAATTGCGCTTCGGCTGGCTGCTGCCGCTCACCGCGATCGTCGCCGGCATCTTCGCGGTCGCCTATTCGCTGCGCTTCATCCATGACGTCTTCTTCAACGGTGCGCCGATCGACCTGCCGCGCACCCCGCACGAGCCATCGCGCTGGATGCGCTTGCCGGTCGAGGTGCTGGTGGCACTGTGCCTGCTGGTGGGGATGCTGCCGGCACTCACCGTCGAGCCGCTGTTGGCGATCGCGGCGCGCGGGGTCTTGCAAGGACCGCTGCCGCCGCACAGTATTGCCATCTGGCACGGGTTCACCCCGGCCCTGTGGATGAGCCTGATCGCCTTGACCGGCGGCGTGCTGGTCTATGAGGGGCGCCGGCCGCTGTTCGCCCTGGCGGCGCGGCTGGAAGGACGGTTGGAGGCGCGCCGGCCCTATGACTGGCTGGTCGCCGGGGTCTTCGGCGTGGCCCGGTGGGTCACGGTGAGGCTGGACCTGGCCTCGCTCCAGCGCATGCTGTTCCTGTTCGTACTCAGCGCCCTGGCCTTGGGTATGGCAGGATTCTGGTCCGCTCCGATGCCGCTCACCGGGGCGGGCCCCTTGCTGCCGTTCGACCCGGTGAGCCTGCTGGTGGCGCTGGGCCTCGCGGCCTGCACGGCGTCGGTGGTGGTCCTGCATCGCAGTCGGCTCATCGCACTCATCCTGCTGGGCGCGGTGGGGCTCATCGTCTCGCTGATCTTTGCCAAATTTTCCGCCCCGGATTTGGCACTCACTCAATTGTCAGTGGAGGTGGTGACCATCGTGCTGCTGCTCCTGGCGCTGTATTTCCTGCCCCAGTCGACCCCGGCCGAGTCCAGTCGCCCACGCCAGGTCCGGGACCTGCTGCTGGCGCTGGCGGCGGGCGGCGGCAACGCGGCGCTGGCCTGGGCCGTGCTCACCCGCCCCGCCGAGTCCATCGCCGACTGGTTCCTCACCCACAGCCTGCCGGGCGGCGGCGGGGCGAACGTGGTCAACGTGATCCTGGTCGACTTCCGCGGCTTCGATACCCTGGGCGAGATCACCGTGCTGGCCCTGGCCGGATTGGGCATCTATGCCATGCTGGATGGGCTGCGACTGCCGGCACCCGCCGCGGACGCGCAAGGTCGAGCCTGGGACCCGGATGCCCACCCGTTGATCATGGCCTCGCTGGTGCGGCTGCTGCTGCCGCTGGCGTTGCTGGTGGCGGTCTACATCCTCCTGCGCGGGCACCAACTGCCCGGGGGCGGGTTCATCGCCGGGCTGGTCACCGCGGTCGCCCTGATCATGCAATACCTGGCCAATGGGGTTGCCTGGACGCGCGCACGGCTACCCGCCAACCTGCACCCCCTGATCGCCGCCGGGCTACTGATCGCCACAATGACCGGGCTCGGCAGCCTGGCCCTCGGCTATCCCTTCCTCACCTCCAGCTTCGTTCATTTTCACTGGGCGCTGGTGGGCGACTTTGAATTGGCCTCCGCCATGGCCTTCGACTTGGGGGTCTATCTGGTGGTGGTGGGCGCCACCCTGCTGATCCTGATCCACCTGGGACTGGTGCATGACTTGAGCCGCCCGCCCGCAGAGGAGCCGCGCTGATGGAGGCCCTGCTCGCACTCATGATCGGACTGCTGACCGCCGCCGGTGTCTATCTGCTGCTGCGCGCCCGCACCTTCCCGGTGGTACTGGGTCTGAGCCTGCTGTCCTACGCGGTGAACCTCTTTCTATTCGCCATGGGGCGGCTTCAGATCGGCCGGCCGCCGATCGTCACGGCGACGGCCGCGGGCTATACCGACCCCCTGCCCCAGGCACTGGTCCTCACCGCTATCGTCATCGGCTTCGCCATGACCGCCTTTGTCATCATGCTGGCGCTCAAGGCGCGGGCCGAGTTGGGCAATGATCATGTGGATGGCTTGCATGAACCTGAGGTTCGGGACACTGATTCATGAGCCGGAAAAAGACCGTTCTCACGCCAAGACGCCAAGCACGCCAAGTTTTTTCGGCGCGATATCCAGGTTACGCCACTCACCGGCCCGGCGATTGGACTAGCGCAGGCGCGTCTTTCTTACTTGGCGTCTTGGCGTCTTGGCGTGAGCGATTGGGGGGCCCAGGATGAGTCACCTGGTCATCGCCCCGCTCCTGCTGCCCCTGTTGGCGGGCATCTTGCTGCTCCTGTTGCGGGGCATGGACCTGCGTTGGCGGCGGGGCCTCGCCCTGGCCGCGGTGCTCGGGCAATTGGCGCTGGCTCTGCTGCTGACCCGCGCGGTGGCGGATGGCGACATCCTGGTCTATGCGCTCGGAAACTGGCCGGCACCCTTCGGCATCTGCCTGGTGGCGGATCGCCTGGCCGCCTGGTTGCTGGTCACCACCGCCCTGCTGGCACTCTTTGCACTGGCCTACGGGAGCCTCGGCACCGACCGGGCGGGCCGGCACTTCCATGTGCTCTTTCAACTGGAGCTGTTCGGACTCAACGGGGCCTTCCTGACCGGCGACCTGTTCAACCTGTTCGTCTTCTTCGAGGTCCTGCTGATCGCCTCTTACGGCCTGCTGCTGCATGGCGGCGGGCGGCTGCGCACCCGCGCTGCCCTGCACTATGTGGTCATCAACCTGGCCGGCTCGGCCCTGTTCCTGATCGCGGCCGGGCTGTTCTATGGCCTGCTCGGCACGCTCAACCTGGCCGACCTGGCGGTGCAGGTGGCGGCCGTGAGCCCCGATCGACTGCCGTTGGTGCGCGCCGCCGGCCTATTGCTGTTCGGGGTCTTTGCGCTCAAGGCGGCGCTGGTGCCGCTCTCGCTCTGGCTGCCGGGCGCCTATGCCAACACCAGCGCGCCGGTGGCGGCACTGTTCGCCATCATGACCAAGGTCGGGGCCTATGCCATCCTGCGACTCTCCACCCTGGTCTTCGGCGGCGCACTCATCATTGACTGGCTCCTGCCGCTGGCACTGCTGACCCTGGCGGTCGGCATGATCGGCGCGACCGGGAGCGACCGGCTGCGGGCGCAGGTCGCTTATCTGGTGCTCGCCTCGGTCGGCACCTTGCTCACCGCCTTTGGCCTGGGTAGCGCGGCGGGGATCGCTGCCGGGCTCTATTACCTGCCGCACAGCACCTTCGCGGCGGCGGCCCTGTTCCTGCTCGCCGACCAGATCGCCGGCCAGCGGGGGGACCTGGCCGACCGGCTGGAACCCGGCCCGGTGCTGGGTCGGCACTGGGTGCTGGGGGTGCTGTTTTTTCTGTGCGCCATCGCGATGGCCGGGCTGCCGCCGCTCTCCGGCTTTATCGGCAAGTTCCTCATCCTGCGCGCGGCGCTCGATCGGCCGTCGGCGCCCTGGGTGCTGGGGGTCGTGCTGGTCGGCGGGCTACTGGCCTTGATGGCCCTGGCGCGCAGCGGCAGTCGGCTGTTTTATAAGACCATCGACTCGGCGCCCGCGGCGGATACGCCAACCCCCCCGGGGGCCGCGCTGGGTCTGGTCGCCGGATTGCTCGCCCTGGGTGTGGCCATGACCCTCTGGGCCGGCCCGCTCAACGACTACACCGACGCCATCGCCCGGCAACTGCTGCACCCGGCTGGCTATGTGCAGGCGGTCCTGGGACCACGCGGCGGAGCAAGGCCATGATCCGTCGCCTGCTGCCGCACCCCATCCTGACCCCGACCCTGACCGCGATCTGGCTCCTGCTGGTCAACAGCCTGGAACCGGGGCAGGTCCTGCTGGGCCTGTTCCTGGGCCTAACGATCCCGCTCTTCAGCCTGCGCTTCTGGCCTGAACGGGTCCTGGTCCGCCGCCCGCTGACCCTACTCGGCTTCGGCGCCCTGATGCTCCACGACATCGTGGCCGCCAACCTGCGGGTGGCCTGGCTGATCCTGCGCGGGCCGGCGCGGCTGCGGCCTGGGTTCGTGCAGGTCCCGCTGGACCTTCAATCGGAACTCGCCATCAGCCTGCTGGCCAACGCCATCTGTTTGACCCCGGGCACCGTCTCCGCCCATTTGACCCAGGATCGGCGCACCCTGCTGGTCCACGCACTCGACCTGGCCGACCCGGCCGCGCTGATCGCCACCATCAAGACCCGTTATGAGGCCCCGTTGCGGCAGGTATTCGACCCATGTTGAGCATCGCCATCCCCATTGCATTCGCCTTGGTCGGGACCGCCTTCACCTTGACCCTGTGGCGGCTCTTGATCGGCCCCAGCGTCCCGGACCGTATCCTCGCACTCGACACCCTGGCCGTGAATGCCATCGCGCTCCTGGTGCTCTTCGGCATCGCGCAGGACAGCGCGGTCTATTTCGAGGCCGCCATCCTGATCGCACTGATGGGCTTCGTCGGCACGGTGGCACTGTGCAAATACCTGCTGCGCGGCGATATCATCGAATAGGCAAGCACGCAATGATCGAGCTATTGACCTCCATCCTGATCCTGACCGGCGCCCTATTCACCTTCATCGGCGCGCTGGGACTCGTGCGGCTCAAGGACTTTTACTGCCGCCTGCACGGCCCCACCAAGGCGACTACGCTAGGTGTCGGCAGCCTGCTGCTGGCCTCCTCGCTGTGGTTCAGTACCCGCGGCACGGGACTCAGCCTGCACGAGCTATTGGTAACCCTGTTTCTGTTCATCACCGCACCGGTGAGCGCGCACCTGCTGGCCAAGGCGGCGCTGCATCTGCGCTTGAAGAGCCTGGCACCAGCGCCGGAATCGGAAACGTCCGGAACTTAAATTCGGCGACTGTGCTCATCACTGATCGTAATCCTGCACGCAGAGGCCAGGAACCTGGGAGAAGGCACGATCGGCAGTAATGAGGATTACCCCCTCGGCCAGGGCGTGGGCGGCGATCATGAGGTCAAGGGGTGCCAAGGGCTTGCCAAGGGAGTAGAGCGCGGCCCGCAGCGGTCCGTTTGGTCCCGATCCGTCATGAAGTCGTCGAGCGCTCCCTGCGGGGCCGCGGCCAACAGGCGCTGGTGCTCCACCAGCCAGTCGGCGAAGGACTTGTTCAGCGCGCTCAAGATCACGTCGCCGGTAGCGGCATCGCGCACCGGGGCCGGGCGAGACGATCCAGGCCGAGGCCGGCCGCCGCGAAACCATCATTGACTGACTGGAACAAACCATGAAGCTCATCACCGACACGCTGCTCGCACAGGTCAGTGGCGAGGCCCAGGCCAGCCCGCGGCAGCGCAAGAACTACAACTTCCACCCGTCGGACGCGTCGCGCTGCAACCGGCTGCTCAACGCGCTGGAGCCGTGTACCTACATCCGACCGCATCGGCACCTGGACCCGGAAAAAGAGGAGCTGATGGTGCTGCTGCGGGGGCGCATGGGCATGATTTTCTTTGACGAGGCGGGCCAGGTCACCGAGACTGCGCTGCTCGCGGTCGGCAGCGACGCCTTTGGGATTGATATCCCGGCGGGTCAGTATCACTCTCTGGTCTGCCTGGCGTCGGGGACGGTCTTTCTGGAGGCCAAGGCCGGGCCTTACCGTCCGCTCCTGCCGGAGGAGCTGGCGCCCTGGGCACCGGCCGAGCAGGCAGCCGAGGCAGCCGGGTATCGCGCCCGCCTGGAGGGCCTGTTTGCGACCTGATCATCCGCTATCCAGCCTTAATTACTTAGGAAATTCCTATGGCAGCGACTTCAGCCGATCTGCAAACGCTCGAGGACCTGACCTTTCGGGTGCTTTACCGCGGTGCCTTCGCGCTGCTGGAGGTCCATCTGAACGCCAAGCAGGCGATCAAGGCGCAGTCGGACGCCATGGTGGCGATGGACCCGACGGTCGACGTGGAGGGAAAACTGGAAGGCGGTTTGCTGGGCGGGCTCGGGCGGATGTTCAGCGGCGAGAGCTTTTTCTTCCAGACCCTGAAGGCGTCGCGCGGGGCCGGAACCGCGCTGCTCGCCCCGGCCCAACCGGGCGACCTGCTGCCGATTCATCTGGACGGCACCCAGTCCTATATCCTGCAAAAAGACGGCTTTCTTGCCGCCAGCGAGGGCGTGCAGATCTCCACCACCGCGCAAAACCTCACCCGTGGGCTGTTCAGCGGCGAGGGACTGTTCGTCCTGAAGGCCTCCGGGCGCGGGATGGTGTTCGTCGAGAGCTATGGGTCCATCCATCCACTGGTGGTCCCGGCCGGCGAGGAGATGATCGTCGACAATGGCCATCTGGTCGCCTGGCCGGAGGGGATGCACTACGCTCTGGAGAAGGCCAGCTCCGGCTGGATGTCCAGCTTCACCTCGGGCGAGGGCCTGGTGTGCCGCTTCAGCGGCCCCGGCACCGTCTATATCCAGAGCCGCAACCCGAAGGCCTTCGGGTCCTGGGTCAGCCGCTTGCTGCCCAGCCGTAGCAGTAGCTGACGCCATGGCCACCGAACTTCAACCAGGCGGTAACCTGCGGCTACCGGCCACGATCGAGATCGTGGTGGACGTGTTCTGGGAACCCGAAAAGCCCGCCGGCAAGGACGTCGATGCCAGCGCGTTCCTCTTGCAGACCGGCGGGCGGGTCGGCGCGGACGAGGATTTTGTTTTCTACAACAGCCCGCGTTCGCCCTGCGGCGGCGTGGCCTTGAGCGAGGTGGCAGCGGCGCAGCGACGGCTGCGGATCGTCCCTGGCGCGCTTTCCCCGGCGGTGACGAAGGTCGCCGTCTGTCTCACGCTGTATGGCGGCGGTTCATTCGCCCAGGCGCGCCGGATCGAGGTCCGGGTGCGGGATGCGGCGGGGTCCGAGTTGGCCCGGTTCAGTCCACCGACCGGCGGTATGCAGGAGGCCGCACTGATCCTGTGCGAGGTCTACCGGCATCAGGACGGGTGGAAATTCCGGGCCGTCGCCCAGGGCTTTGCCGGCGGACTGGGACCCCTGGCGAGTCACTTCGGGGTCGACATCGGGGGCGGTCAGGAGGAGACCAGCGCGGTGCCGCCGCCTCAGCCCGAGTCCCGGGCAGCGGCGAGCGAGGGGGAGACGGTGCATTCACCGGCGTCCGGTCTCGATTACGCGATCCTCTATCGCGGCGCCTTCGCACTCGCCAGGGTCGACCTGCCGCAGGGCCAGCAGCTCAAGGCGCAGTCCGATGCCATGGTCGCCATGAGCCCGACACTGGCAGTCGACAGCACCACCCAGGGCGGGCTACTCAGCGGACTCACCCGCATGGTGAGCGGGGAGAGCTTTTTTCTCCAGACCCTGACCGCCACCCGCGGTCCCGGCTCGGTCTATTTCGCCCCGGCCACGCCGGGCGACATCGCTGCGGTGGAGGTCCAACCGGCGGACGGACTGGTGATTGCGCACGGCAATTTTCTCGCCTGCTCCCAGGGGGTGGAGATCAGCAGCAAGATGCAGAACATCGCCAAGGGGCTGTTCAGCGGCGGCGGCTTTTTCATCCTCAAGGCGCAGGGGCAAGGGGTGGTGTTTCTGGAGTCCTTCGGCGCAATTCATGCGCTGCGTCTGGGGCCGGGCGAGCAAAAGATCATCGATAACGGGCACCTGGTCGCTTGGTCACAGTCCATGCAGTATGGCCTGGAGCTTGGCAATCCCGGGCTGGTTGCCGCCTTCACCTCGGGCGAGAACATCGTCTGCCGCTTCCACGGGCCTGGCACCGTACTCATTCAAACCCGCCAGCCGGGGCAGTTCGGGCGCTGGCTGTCGCCGCTGCTGCCTGTGTAAGGGCCTTGGGTCCGCAAATGAACGCAAATGAACGCAAATAACTACCAAAGGTCGTCTGTCGATCGCTGAAACAGGAAGTTCAACCGGCGGACGCGCCGCGCCGGAGCGGCGAAGCTCTCGCCACCAACTTTTTTATTTTGCGTTTATTTGCGTTCATTTGCGGACGACTTTTCTTTCCAGGCTGACCGGATCGTCAGGCCACGCTGACCCCGAACTGACCGCAGAGCGCACGCAGACCACCTGAAAAACCCTGGCCCACGGCCTTGAGCTTCCATTCGCCTTGACGGCGATAGATCTCACCGAAAATCATCGCCGTCTCTGTACTATATTCCTCCGGGAGCGCAAAGCGGACCAGCTCGAGCGCGCTCGCCGGGTCGATGATGCGGATATAGGCCCCGCGGACCTGGCCAAAGTTTCTGACCCGCACCGCATCGTCATAAATGGTCACGCCCACCACCAGGCGCTGGATCGCGTCTGGAATCCGGTCCAGCTTGACCGTGAATTTCTCGCCTTTCTCTTTGCTGCCGATCAGTTCAATAGCACCGCACGCGGACCTGGGTTGATTGTAGAAGACCAGGTCTTCGTCGCCCCGCACCTTACCGTCCGCTGCGGTCATAAAGAGGATTTCATCCAGGTCCATATCCACACCCGCCGCCGTGCGCCGATCCCAACCCTGATCGATCAGGATGCACTGCACATTGGGCGCCAATCGCGACAGGGAGACATTTTGCCCCTTAGTCAATATCACCACTGCCGGCTCGGCCGGGGCACTGGCTCGGGCACGGGCCGGCGGGGCGGGCGGCGGCGACCGCTTCGGTTTAACGACCGCCGCTGGCTTCGGCTTGCCGCAAAACGGGCAATAGGCGACCGCCCAACCCAGCGCCTCGCCGCAATATTGACAGACCAACACCTCTAGGTCCCGGGCGGCAGGGCCGGGGGCATGCCGGGCGCCCCGGGAATGGGCGGCGGCGGGCTGACGGTGAATAGCGAGGCCAGCTCGGCAATCTGATTGAGCGGCGCCCACGCCGGCAGGCCATCGCGCCAGGCAAGCGTCGCCGCATCGAGTTGACCGGCAGTCACCCACTGCTGCAACTGGACGGCTGGATAGGGACCGTGTTGCTGCCCATTCATCGCCAGAAAATACTGGTACTGGGGTGTGGGGGCGGCAAAGGGCGGCGGCGGCACAGCACCCGGTATTGTCGGTGCCGGTTGGGTCGTCGGTGCGCCGACCGCCCTTGGGGCCTGTGTCGGCGCGGTTAACTCTAACAGCGCATCCAAGGCGTCGATCTGGAAAAAAATCGGGCGCACCACCCGCTTCACCCGCGGCAGCTCACCCTCCTTGACCTCCCACGGGTAGGCATCCGCGTCCGAGTTTTCCACGCGCTGACTCCAGGCATCTAACTGCTCAAGCGCCTGGCGTTCAGCCCGGGCGCCATCGGCCGCGCTGGTCCCCATCCGTCTGGCCTTCTCCCGCCAATCCCGCGCCATCTCCTCGGCCATGGCGGCCGGAAAGCCCTTCACTGGCTTTTGATTGCCGGTTTCATCCGACACCAGACAGGGCGTATAGACCTCCTTGGCATAATAGTCGGCCAACACCGCCAGACAGACGAACTGAGTCGGATTCAGACCATTGATCCGCTCGCCGATCTCGGCCAGGATCTGGCTATGATAGGTCTCCGGCAGGCCATTGAGGCGAAAGGCGCGTTCATTGCCGATTCGCCGAGTGTCGCCGCGGCTCACGGCAAACACATACTGCCCGGGCGGAACCGTCTCCCCCCGGGCGTCCCGGCTCAGAATACCGAGCATGACACCTGACAAAAACTGATAAAAGTCGTCGGCCAGGCGATTGAGCTCGGAGGTCGAAGGGGCCAGCGGATGGGTGAACTGGGTGGAATCGCGGTGGGTGTGCAGCGGAATCTTCTCAGACTCCTTGCGATAGCTGGTCCGCCACGCCTCCATGCCGCGCAGGGTCGTCAATGGGATACCGGACAACTCACAATAGCAGACCGCCCGACCGGGCACGCCGGTATCCACGAAGGCCACCTGCGCCGGTGAAATCCCGACCCCCGCCGGCACCTGCATCAACAACTCCTCCTTGAAACGCTTCTCGTATTCGGCCGCGCTGGCGACCCCGATATAGCACTTGAATTGATCCGGCTTGGGCTCGAAATCCTTCCCCCAACTGGCGTCTACCCAGGGCATCGCCCGCGTGATCAGCTCCTCGAAACGCCGTTGCCGTTCAGTCGGAGTCATCGCCTCCAGCGCGAGCAGCAGCGGGTCGCCCTCATCCGGCTGTTGATGGGAGGCCGCCGCAATCTGCTGTTCCGCCTTGACCCGCAGCAGACCGATCAGCCGTTCACGCTCCTTGGGTTCGGCGAGCATCGGGAATAGGGTCCGCGAGCCGCCGATATCGGTGAACACCTCATCCGCCCAGGCCCGCAGCTCATTCGTCGGCGGCAGCGCTACACCCTCCTCCGGGGTCTCCACCAGGATATAGGTGGCATGGTCCTTGCGCGTGTCCTCCCGCAAGAGCGTCACCTTGCCCTCGACCGAGTCGATCATGGCGAGCACGGCATTGCGACCGGCCTGGATCTCACCGACCAAGCCGCTCCAGGCGGCATCGCCACGCCCATCGATGCCTTGCCGTTCACCCAACCATTGAGAAACCCTTTTCAACAGCGCCGAGGCATGAGCGGCCGCCGTAGCGCGCAGATGAAACTGCAAGAAATGACAGATCTCCTCCCTTATCTGACCCAGGATCAGCCGGGCCTGTTCCTCCTTGTTGCCGAAACTGAACAGACCGCCACCTTTGGTCTGATCCAGGTTGTTCAACAACCGGTCATATTCGCAGGTGCGCACCACATCGCGTATTTCTCCGTAGCGCCTGGCATTATCGGCCAATGCCGCGATCAGGCCGGTGCTTGGATTCTCCAGGCGATCCTTGATTTGTTCGACGAGCGACAGGACATATTCCAGCCCGCCGTGTTCTTTGTTGTCCAGATAGACATAGAGCTGATCGCGAATCCTGGTCGTCGTGTCAATGAACGACTCGGCAGCACCGCGGCTGACGCGATCCTCGGTGGCATCGGCCGTGGAGTCCTGATCGCGCACCACGTCGCGCTCCAATTGCTTGAATGCCTCCCGGATACTCAGGCCCCACTCGTCCTTGTTATTCCCTGAGGCAATGCGCTCGATGCTCGCGCCCACCTTTTGCAGCATCCCATCGATCAGCGATCCCTGACGATCGATCAGCAGGCTGTCGGTGATCTGAGAATCGGTAAATTCAGCGCGGTTGAGCTGGGCACGGCGATCGCTGAGCTCGGGGAAATTGGTGAACGCGTGTGGCACCAGTTGGATATACTGTGCCATGAAGTCGTCGCGTTGTTTGTCAGTGGCGCGACGCGCCCCGACATTCTCCAGGGCCACCCCGAAAAAGGCCTTGACCATCTCCGCCGTCCAATAATAGGCACGCATATCGCGCTGCACGCCGCGCTGGGTATCCAGTACCGATTGGCCAAATGCGGAATAGCCCTGATAATAGGATAGGCGCATGTCCCCATACCGGTTGCCGGGGACCGGCGGGGTAAAGGGAAGTATCTTGTGCTGGCGTTGATTGACTGCAACTGAGCGCTTCTTGTTGGCAAAGTCGATCGAGGCAAAATCCTCAAACAGTGCATCCGCCACCATATCGTAAATGTCTTTCTGATTGCTGGTATGCAACTGCGCCAGGTTGCCCGAGTCGATCAGATACACCTCGTCGTACGGCTTCACACTCAACTGCGGGCGATCATAGGCATCCCAGCGCGTCACAAAATGCGAACCGCCCCGCATGCAGGTCTCGAGCTCCATAAATGAGGCATAACCGTTGGCCTCGGTCCGCTCCTTATTCGCGCTCTGGTAACCGGTAGGCAGGAACACCATCATCTCGACATCCGCCGCGCTCACCGTCTCCTTGGCGATCCAGTTGGCCAACCAACCCATATCGAGAAAGGAGCCGGCACCGGTACCGCCGGCCACCGAGCCGATGACCACGATGCGAAATTTACTCTGATCCAGATCGAGCCCGAGCGCCTTGAGTTGCGTGTCCTTGGACAGCCCGCTCTTTAGCCAAACCAATTTTGAGCGGATCTTTTCTTTGACCTTTGTGTATTTGTCGAAGAAATACAGACGCGAAATCGCGCGAATCTGACCGGCACCTTTGGCCGGGTCGATGCCCATCTCACGGATCTTCTTCGGCGTCAGCGGGGACCAGTTTTCGATATAGGGGTACTTGGCCAGGTCGTCATCGCTGCGACTGTAGCGCTCGATCTCAAAGGACTCTACCAGACGGTCCTCGTCGGACAGCTTGACCGCGTCGGCCAGCGGATCGGTGCGCTGCGATTTCCCCGACTCCACCAGCGCGCCCTGATCCAGATCGAAATGGATGAATTGAGCGACCGGAAATTCCGCCAGGCTCGAAATCCGCACCGGGTTGCGGGCCGGCCCCCACGCGGCGGCGAGTATCCGGCGGCGCACCCTCAGGATCACCTCCATACCGGTACCGCCCACCCCGATATACAGGGTCGGGCGTAGTTTGACGATCTTTTCAACCGGTTTGGGGCGCGCCGCGCTCTCTTGCTCTGCCATGATGAGCTCCTATTTTCGGGGGATACTATGGGCTGACTAGTTCAGCGGCGGCCGGTCACCAGCATCAATATCAATGCCAATAGGGCCACGCCTAAGAAGCTTGCGAGGTAGATCGGCGTCATAAACCGGACCTGGTCGACGACCGCCAAAACGCCGCAGGTCGCCAGGCTGGTCAATAAGACGAACAGCCACCAACCGGCCGCATTGGCAGAACTCGGCGCGACCCGCTGGCGAACCAACAGATTGGCATAAGCGCCCTTGGCAAAGAAAAAGGCAATGACCAGGACGAGCAAAACGCCGCCGCCGATGGCCAGATCGCGCGTCAGGGTATCGGACTTGCCAACGATCTCAGGGGGGATTGGGGGTGCGGTTGTCACTGCGGTCCCGGCCGCCGGACTTGCTCCCGGCGCTTCCCCAGCCGTCAGGTTTGACGCCGAAGCATTCGGATCGGGGAGATTGAATCCATGGGTCGCCGGCGTCGCTGCCCCTGGATGTGCGGCCGTGCTGTCAGGTGTCGTGTGCGTTTGGGCCATAGTGTTTCTCCGTTTGAATCAATGGCAGGAAGGCTGTAAAAAAAACGGCCACACCACCTCTTGTGACACTGCTTCAGCGGTGTCACGCAGGTGTTGGGCGCTGCGCGCCCCGCGGCGGCCTTGATCGTCGCTCCGGCTAGCGACCATCTTCTGGAGTCCAAGGCTTCAGCCTTGGTCCTGTCCATTCAAGGCTAAAGCCTTGGACTCCGGCCCCGGAGTGGCCGGAACGATGATCAAGGCCCCGGCGGCCGTCGGTCGCGGTTAGGATCAAGGCCGGAAAGTCTTTACGGAACATTGACCGTCGCTATTGGTTGATTTCAACGCTGTGCCCCTCTTTGCGGTCAAGGACCTCAATCCGCGCTAACCCGCGCCTGACCCTTGCAACCAACTCACCCCGGGCAGAATACAATGGCTGGGAGCGAAACGGCTTGAGCCGACAGGTCTGCACCTGACCATCGACCCGCAATTGATAGACGCGCGACCGGTTGCCAAGGATGAGCGCCGACAGGATCACCCCCAGCCCCACCAGCAGGGCCAGACCAATGAGCAAGATGGGATACGTGGGATAAACGATGCGAATCACAAAGGGAACGCTGACCTGGGATGACAGTGTATCCTGCGGCGGAGAAAACACCTCGGAAATGGGGTCGCCGGGAAACAGTGTATTCAGATTCTTGCTAAAGGCATCCGATAGGACGAGCCGCTGATTGCTCAGTTCCAACTCGAGTGTGCCATGGATTTCAAAGCGCGTACCGAATGAACGCAAGGCCTTGATCGACCAGATCGAAGGGACTTGAGCGAGCGGAATGGGCAGGGTCACCCTGATTTCTTTACGCGCGCCCGGCTCCAGCGCGGCGATGCGCGATGGCTCCGGCGCCAATGTACTGCGCGACGCGGCGACGACAAAGCTGGCCGAGAGGTCAGCCGATTCGATAATATAGGGATAAAACAGGTTTTCGAGCGACGCCAGGATCTCGACACTCGGCTGTTGCTTGGATGCCTCGACATCCAATACCACCGTGTGCCGATCCGCGGCCAACCCCACCGTGGTTCCAGGCTGGTTGCGGATTTCCTGCGGCAGTAGACGTACAGAGTCGCGATCCAGCGGCTTCAACCGCGCCGGCGTCTCGGTGAATACCTGTCCGACCCGTCCGCTGTCGATCAGGTAGCGCAAGGCGGCGTCGGCCTCGTTGCCATAGGCCAAGGCATAGACCATCAGGCCGCTGGCCTTATAGACTCGACCCTTGACCGGCATGCCCAACGGAAAGGCGACGGTTCTGGCGATGGTCGGCTCGTTATGGATTAATTGGTAAAACTCGCGATTGCGGACGATCGTTGCCGCATCGTTATTCGGGCTGTTCTTGTTATTGGTGAAAATCCATATGATTCCGGGCTTGCCTTGAAATCGATCGATAATGGTCTTGGTGACCGCCTCCTGAAAATCCGTATCGGTCAATGCGCTGGATTGAGGCTTCTTGGCCACCTTGATGTCGCCGATGACTTCATCGACAGAGCGGGCTTGGCCGTTTTGATAAATCAGCACCGGCGATTTATTGTTGCCGACCGATTGGTTGAAGACCGAAACAAAGACCCGATCCTGCGGCCGCGTCACGGTATGGAACACGGCCAAAATCAGCGATTTGAACAGCGATTGCGGATCGCTATAAAATGGCTCCATCCAGCCCGAGTTTTGAATCAAAAAGGCCTGCTGCATCGCCGTGGCAGCAGGCACCGGCGAGATCAGTGAAAGCAACAAGAGCAGCGAACGTAGGCGCATGACGATGCCTCCATTAATCAGCAGGTCAACAGTTTCCAACCGGGGATATGCCGATCGAAGTCCGGGTGATACAGATAAAGCTCGTGGCGATAGACAAAGGCGCGGGTCAGCCAGGGGCGCGTGAGCTTTTTCATGAAAAAATCGATATCCCCATGTTCCATGACCAGCCGGAACACAGCGGCATGTTTGCCCTGGCTGCTAAACAGGTCGTCCGCCCCCTGATTCCAGGGGATGCGCACGCAGAACGCCGACTTATTGGGCGACTCCAACAGCGGCGCCACAATATGACGCGATCCCGCATCGCTCACCGTCTCGGGATCGAGCCAGGGATGACTGCGTAGTTGCGTTTCGAGCGTAAAGTTGATCGTGCCGGAACCGAAGCGTGGGGAGGCGGTCTCCTGGCGCTCGGGCTGGTTGTGGGCGAGCGTCAAATATTCATAACGTCCGCGCGCCTGGTCGAAGCCAAGCTGCCAGAGCACCCCGTCGCGCGCACGATAGGGGCTGCCAAATTGGAAGCAGGGCTGGAATCCCGCCGGCCAAGGGATAAATGAGCTATTCGGTCGCTGGGTCGTATCGTCGAACTTGAGTATCAGTTGACCGAGCCGGTTGAGCCAGATGATCCGGCGTTGGTCGACGAGGCTTGCCGCAAAGGGTTCAGCGAGGAAGCAGCGCTTGAATTCCAATGGATCGATCCGCGAGGGATCGCCGGTAGCGATTTGAAGAATGCCGCCCTTGTCCCCATCGGCGATGACCGGGACGAATATCTGCTTGCCCTGAAAACAGACGGGCGCACCCATGCAACGCCCGGGGAACAGGCGCAGGTCATAGCTCAGGCTTAAGATATTGATATCGAGCAGGGCCAGCCCGCGATCGGTCGGCAGGTACAGTTGTTGCCTACCGGCATCCGGACAGGCCAAGCTCCACTGACTGGTCGCGAGCGAGGATTCAGGCAAGAGTTGATGCTGGCCACGCACCTCGACCCACCGCGACTGAGAGTCGCGAAACAGGTAGAGCATGCCTTTGCGTGGCTCGATGGCCAGCAGCGAGGCACGCCGCGCGGCGAGGTTGCCGACAAAAAAATGATAATCGCCGGGTGGCGGCAAGGGCAGCAGGGCGCCCGGGTCCTGCTCAGGCAAGAGGGTTCTGGCCAAAGCCAAATTGATGTGGGTCTGGCGCAGCCCCGGCATCCCGAAGGGGTCAGCGGTATGGCTCCGACCAAATGGGGGCAACCAGCTTTCCGCCTTAGACGCCAAAGGGTCGGACAGCGGCTTTCCGGTCACCGTTGAATAGCGAAAGAGCCCGGGGTACAGCACCGTGGCGTCATCCTCACGGCAGAGACGAGCGCCGACAAGTTCGGCCAGCTCGGGTTTGCTGTATTGGTCATCGACCGGGCCTAGGCCATTGTAGTAGGCCAGCCTGAATTGACCGCTCGCCGCGTCTTTGATCCAAGACTCGCGATGACCGTCAGGATAGTCAAGGTCCCATGTTTCCATTTCGCTATTTTCGCCCCTAATGGTGAGCGTGCGCCAAGGCGTTGCGCGACGGCTCGCAGGGTGTAGAACGCCCGTTCACCAACTGCAATCCTTGTTTTCGCTGCTGTTCGTTCTGGCCCACCCGACTGGGTGGGGATCGCACACCGATAGATCGAAACCGCCCACTCGAAAATGGGTAACGGTAGGCGGTCGACCGGGTTTCGTCAAGCGCACCGCGGCTTGGTGCTTGAGTTGCCCGGCGCGGGCGGCGTCCGGCGTCCGCTCACGGGGCCAGGGTCCTGGCCACCCGGAAACCGAACGAGGACGCACCGGCGGTGCGCAAGGCCCGGGTGCGGCTGGCTGAACGTAGCGATTGCGCATCGTTGTACCAGGAGCCGCCGCGCAAGACGCGCCGCTGGGGGTCTGAGCAGGCATCCCTCCAGGCGGTGCCGTCGGTCGGGGCGCCGCGGTAGTCCTCGTGCCAACAGTCCTGTACCCACTCTTGGACATTACCCAGCATGTCGCGCAGACCCCAGGGGTTGGCGGGATAGCTGCCCACCGGCCGGGTCTTGCCGAGCGACACCCCGGTCTTGGTAGGACAGCCGGGGTGGTCGGCCTTGTCGTGATAGTTGGCTTGCCGGGGGGCAATGCAATCGCCGGTGCTGAAGGCCGTCGTCGTCCCGGCGCGGGCGGCATATTCCCATTCGGCCTCAGTGGGCAGCCGATACGCCTTGTGGGTCGTGCCGTTGAGCCAAGCCAGATACTGCTGGGCATCCTCCCAGGAGACGTTGATCACCGGGCGTTGGCCGCTCCCCCAGTCATTGGGCTTCTTGGGACAGCCGCCGGCGGCCGCACAGGCATCCCATTCGGCAAAGGTCACCTCGTGCCGGCCCAGCTCGAAGGCGGCCACATCGACCCGATGGGCTGGTGTCTCCGAATCGTTACAACCTCGCCCAAGGCTAGGCGCGCAGCCCATGATGAAGCTGCCGGCCGGGATCGGGATCATGGTCCGGGTCTCGCGATACCGATACCAGCCGCCAAACGCCGACGCGGTCAGACAGACCCCGAACAGGGCCGGCCACCAATCGCGGCGCTGCCGTGGCGCCTTGGGCGGCCGACCGGGGGGCGGCACGACGGGCGCGACCGGTGCGACCGACGCAACCGGTTCGGTTGCCGGCTCAACTGTCGGCAGGGGTTGCGACCAATCGTCTTCCAGGCGCGGTTCGATCGGCTTGGCCGGCCGAGGCTGGGCTGGTATTGGTATCGGCTCCAGCGGGGGCGCCACTTCCACCACCTCGGCGCGCGCCTGGGACTTACCGCAATACGGACAATACTTGACCGCCCAACCCAACCGCGCATCGCAATGCCGACAGGACAACATCAACGCGTACCGGGTCGCGCGCGATCAGGTGATGCGTCTGTCCGGTTCGGGGTGGCGCGGGCACCATGGCCATTATCGTGAAAGTCGCGCCAGGAGCGCGGTCCAAGCCGCCCTCCCCTATTGAGGGAGGGCGGGGTGGGGGAACGGCCAAGGCACCCGCCACTTTTGTCGTTCGGGGTGGCGTGGGCGCCCTGGCCGTTACTTGACCGCATAGTCGTGCGTGAGGTCTCTCCCGCAATCGCATTTGCTCTGTCCCGCCACCAGAAAGGCCCAACACCTTTTGCACAGGGGTTGCTGGGGTTGATTCGGCGCCGACAGCGCGGCAGGCGGCGCGCCGATGTGCGGCAAGGCAGCGACGTTGGAGGTCGGCAGGGAGAGATTGAGCTCTTGCGCGACTTGGGCGAGATCGATATTCAGCTTCTTGGCGTAGCCCTGAATACAGGCGGCCTCGGCGTTATCGCACTCCCCATCGGCATAGGCGACGGCCAGCGCGCCGATGATCACGGTGCGCGCCTCTTCGCTGCCGGGCTCGACACCCTTGATGGCCTTGAGGAGCGCTTCCTCATCGCACAGAAAGGCCGCGATGGCATACTGCTTGAACTTGCCGAGCAGGTCGTTGACCGGGAATGCGCCGATCACCGGATTGTCGTGATTGTCGAGCAGAAAGCGCTTGAACCCGGCGGACTCCGAGTCCTCAAAACGGCCATCCTGCGAGGCGACATCGCCGGCAATGGCGCAAAAGGTTTCGATAAAGTTCGCGTACTTACCCCGCTTGATCGTGGACCCCAGATTCTTGAAGGCGTGCCCGATGCCGGAAACAAAACCGATACCGGAATTGACGACGCTTTCGCCTCGTTTTTGCCAATCGGCCATTGCAGTGTGCTCCTGATCAGGGTTGAAAAAATGGTGGCGTCGGCGCTCGCGGCGCAGAGTGGCTGACACTGGGGTGACACCGCTGGAGCGATGTCACCAAAGGAGATACGCCCGCGAGGCCTGGCCGGGCTGGGGACCTAGGGCGAGCCGGAAACCGACATTGAGGTCCCGGACGCCGGAAACATTGCCGCTGCGACAGGCGGAGCGGACGTAGCGACCGGAGCCGATCCAGCCACCGCCGCGCGCCACGCGCCCAGCGCCCGAGACATCGTCCCAGGGGCGACCGTCCGCGGGGGCACCTTGATAGCTGCCGTGTCCCTTGTCCTGGACCCACTCCCAGACGTTGCCATGCACATCGTAGAGGCCCCAGGGGTTGGGCCGCTTTTCGCCGACCGGGTGAGTCTTACCGCCAGCGTTTGCATCGAACCAAGCGTAATCGCCCAGGGCCTGCTCGTCATCGCCGAACGACCAGGCGGTTCGGGTACCGGCGCGGGCCGCGTATTCCCATTCGGCCTCGCTGGGCAAGCGATAGGGCTTGCCGGTCTTGCGGCCGAGCCAGGCCACATATTGCTGGGCATCGTCCCAGGAGACATTGATTACCGGCCGGCTGCCCCGGCCCCAGCGTTCGTCGTCGGGTTTATGCGTGCAGCGACGCTCGGCCACGCAGGCGTCCCATTCATCAAAGGTCACCTCATACTTGCCGATCTCAAAGGCCGGGACTTGGACCTGATGGGCCGGATTTTCATCGTCATAGCAGCCCCTATCAGCTGGCTGGCAACCCATCGAGAAACTGCCGGCAGGGATGGGGACCATGGGCGGGTGAAGCGTCGAGGTGCCGCCCCACCACTGATACCAGAGCGCGAGGCCCAGCACCGACAGGCCTGCCGCGAGCGCCGTCGGCCACCACCAGCGCCACCCGCCTCGATCTTGGGTGCGCTCCAAACGGGGGGTCTTGAGTTGACCTTGAAAGCCGCGCCGGGAGCCTGTGGGAGTGACTTCCAGCCGCGGCGAAACCTCGCAGGTTGCCGCAGCGTCGCATCGCGACTGGAGGCCGCTCCCACGGGGAGAGGCAACGAGCTCAGGGATTGATGCGGGGTCTTCGCGGCGGGACGCCGCTCCCACGGGTGCGGCGCTAGGGGGCCGCCGGGCCTGGACCACTGCGACCTCTTCCGGCACAGGTGCGGGCGACGGCCTTTTCGCGACGGCAACCGGTTGAACCTTGCCGCAAAACGGACAGTATTCAATCGCCCAACCCAGAGGCTGATCGCAATGCCTGCATACCAACATCAGGTCACTCCCTGTCGCACTGGGAGCGCCGAACCCCAGTGCGGCACGCCCTCGCAAGCGACCGCGGCATTGCATGCCGCGGATGAGCCGGGCCGCACTGGGGTGCGGCGCTCCTGGTGGATGTCCTGCGCTGGAACTTGAGACCTTCCTTGCGGCTACCGGTCGCGGCCGGGGGGCCGCTCCTACGCCGTAGGAGCGGCCCCCCGGCCGCGACGGATGGCAACCACGGAATGGGCGGAATCATCGCCAGCCGCTGCGCACTATTCCTTGCCGTCGCCCTCACGCTCGGGGAATACCAAAGAGGCAATGACGCCCAGTGCCAGGATGCCGAGCACGATGCCGAGACTGAGCCCGGCGCCGATATCGATGCCGGTGTCGCCGATGGTGTGATTCCAGCTCTGTAGCGCCAGCTTGGCGGCGATGAAATAGAGCAGGACGATAACCGCCTTCTCCAGATGGACCAGATAACGGGTCAGGGCCGCGAGCACGAAATAGAGGCTGCGCAGGCCGAGGATGGCGAAGATCATCGCGGCATAGACCAAGAGCGGTTCCTGGGTCACGGCGATGACGGCCGGCACCGAGTCGAAGGCGAACATGATGTCCGAGGTCTCGATGGCCAGCAGACACAGGAAGGCGGGCGTGGCGAAGAAGGAGGCCCAGGTACGGCCATGCAGCTGCAGGGTCGAGTCGCCGTCCAGCAGCTCTTCGGCAACCTTGCGGGTGATGAAGAAGCGTCCGGCGTGCATCCGCGGGAAGATCGGCAGGACCCGCTTGGCGATCCGTACCGACCAATGGTCGGTATAGTCAGCGATCTCCTCCTCCTCCTCCCGCGCGGTCATCATCTTCCAGGCGCTCCAGGCGACCACGGCCGCAAACAGGAAGCCGACCCAGGCGCTGGCGAGGAACAGGCTGGTACCGGCCAGCACAAAAATAGCGCGGAATATCAGGGCACCCAAGATGCCCCAATAGAGGATTCGGTGCTGGAGCCCTCCGCTGATCGCGAATGAAGAGAAGATGGCTATAAAGACCATCAGGTTATCGACCGATAGTGTCTTCTCCAGCACATAACCGGTGAGATACAGGTCGGCCCACTCCTTATTGTAACCGACCCATAGATAGCCATAGAAGGCGAGCGCCAGGCCGATCCAGAAAACGGACCAGAGCGCGGCGTCTTTGAGGCCGATCTCTGTGGACGAGCGATGGGCGCGCAGATCGACATAGACCGCCAGCCCCACGGTCACAAAAAAGACCAGGATGACGTGGAAGGGGTAACCAAAATGGTGTTCCACCTTATGCTCCGTTGATAGCGAGTTGAGAATGACCCGGGCGTCCGATCGGGAGGCGTCCGGGTGAAAATGGGCGGCGATCGGTCCGCACAGCGGACCCTACGGGGCTCGAGGCGCGCAGGGCCTAACACATTGTCAGGAGCGCGATGGGGATTGGCCACCATCCCTGGCGGCCGGCTGTCGCGGCCGGGAGTCGCTCCTACACCCCGTAATCGCGCACCAGACCGGCCAGGCCGTCGGCGTAGCCGGCACCGATGGCCTTGAACTTCCATTCGGCCTCGCGGCGGTAGAGTTCGCCGAACACCAGCGAGGTCTCGGTGGAGAAGTCCTCGCTCAGGTCGAAGCGCATGACCTCGGCACCGGTGGCCTCGTCGACCGCGCGGATATAGGCGTTGGCCACCTGGCCGAAGTTCTGCTTACGGGTGTCGGCCTCATAGATGGTGGCCGCAAAGACCACCTTGGCGGACTCGGCCGGCAGTTTGGGCAGATCGACCGCGATCACCTCATCGTCGCCCTCACCCTCGCCGGTGCGGTTGTCGCCCTGGTGGACCACCGACTTATCGGGCGTCGCCAGGTTGTTGAAAAAGACAAAGTATGGCTGCGAGAGCACCTTCCCATCCGCGCCGACGACCACCGCGACCGCGTCCAGGTCGAAGGCGGCGCCGTCGGTGCTGCGGGCGTCCCAACCCAGGCCGAAGCGGATCTTGCTGATCCCCGGGGCCTCTTTGGTCAGGGAGACGTTTCCACCCTTGGTCAAGTTGACTGGCATCTGCGAGCGCTCCATTGGATCGGCCGCCGTGCGGCCGTGGTTGCTGAAAAGGCCCGCCGGGTATCGGTCGGGCCGGAAAAAAAACTAGACCGACACGCCGTATTGACGTGCCATGGGCGCCAGGCCGCCGGCGTAGCCCTGGCCGATGGCATTGAATTTCCATTCGGCGCCGCTGCGATAGAGCTCGGCGAACACCATCGCGGTCTCGGTGGAGTATTCCTCGCCGAGATCGAAACGCACCACCTCGGCGCCGCTGTCCTTGTTGACCAGGCGAATATAGGCGTTGCCCACCTGGCCGAAGTTCTGCTTGCGGGTGTCGGCCTCGTGGATGGTCACGGTGAATACGATCTTGGCGACGTCAGCGGGGACCTTGTCCAGGTAGACGTCAATAACCTCATCGTCACCATCCCCGCCACCATCCATGTTGTCCGGGCCATGTTCGACCGAACCGCAGGCGGACTTCAACTGATTATAAAAGATGAAATCGGCGTCGCTACGGACCTTGCCGGAGGCGGCGACCAGGAAGGCCGAGGCGTCCAGGTCGAATGGCGCACCGTCGGTTACCCGCGGGTCCCAACCGAGCCCCACGAGGATATTCTTGAGTCCGGGCGCCGCCTTGTCCAGCGAAATCCGCCCACCCTTTTGCAGCGAAACGGCCATGATCCGTTGCTCCTCTGAAATGCGAATGAAGACTAGTCGACGCCGACGCGCCGGTTTGGTTGAGTGGACTACTTCCGCCCGGCCTGCCACTGGAAGCCGAAGCGATAGGCCTCGTCCATCTGCGGGTGGGCGGCATAGTATTCCACGAGCTTGGTCACGCGAATCCGTCCGCCATCGTTCTCCAGCAGCGCAATCGCGCACATCCCCTTGCCGGTTGAGTGCTCATCGAGCGCGACGACCAATTCCGCCGAACCGGGCGCCTTGACGGTTACCACGGCGTCGGCGGCGGCCCAGTTGGGTACGCCCTCGTAAATGAAGGCATAGATCAGCACCCGCTTGAAGGCCGTCCACCGATCGCCGTTGATCAACAAGGTCTCGCCGGAGGTCGACTCGCCGGTACGATCATCCCCGAGCAGTTTCGCAAAGGGCGGTCCGTCCAGATAACCGAAGCGCTCGCCCAGGGCCTGAATCACGTCCTTGTTGCCGTCGGCATGCTCGATCATGCACCCCAGGTCCAAGTCGATACCGCCGCTCGTGCCCCCGAACAGGCCGCGCTTGACCGTGCCGCGCTTCCAATTGAGATTGATCTCGATCTGGCCAAAGCCCTTGGACGGCTTCTCCAATGAGATCGGCTCACGCTTGCGCAGGTCGATGCGCGAGGGTGCTGCGGGTGGAGTCGCGGGGACCGGCGCCGGGGGCGGAGCCGTCGCCTCGCTCACATCGACGCCATAATTGCGGGCCAGCGGGGCGAGCCCGCCGGCAAAGCCCTGACCCAGTGCGCGCAGCTTCCAGGCACCGTTGCGCAGATAGAGTTCGCCCATGATCAGCGCACTCTCGACCATGCCCGCGCTCGCCACCGGGAACTGCAAGTCGACATTGGGGCTGGTCGCGCTCAAGCGCAGCGCCCGAAACTGCGAGAAGGCGCGCAATCCGGCTACACCGGAATCGATACTCAAGGCGATCACCACCCGCTCGATCCCGGTTGGTATCCGCGCCAGATCGACCTGGAAGCTGGCCGCCACCGGATCGAGCTTGACCGCGCCCGCGGGATCGTTCGGGTTGCCGTAGAAGACGAACCCGCCATCCCCCGCGACGCGACCGGCGGCATCGAGTAGAAAGGCGCTCACGTCCAGGCTGGGGGCCTGATTCGCCGGGTCGCAGGTCAGCGCCAGGCGCACCAGGCCCCCACCGACGGGGGCGTTCTGACCGGATTGCAGGTCCATCGCTGTCCCCTCAGAGATGACGGCCGATCAGTGGCATCATGTCGTTGAAGGTGCGGCCCATACCCGGCTCGCCGATCGCCTGCAGGTTCCAGGCGCCGTTCTCGCGATACAGCTTGGCCATCACCATACCGGTGCTCTTGGCCCCGTCGAGCGACAGGTCGAAACGGGCCAGCTCCTTGTTTCCCGCCGCATCCAGCAAGCGGCAACGCGCATTGGGGATGCCCTCGAAGCTGTCATTGAGAAATGAATTGACAGTGAAGATCAAGGCGTCGACCGTCGCCGGCAACTTGGTCAGTTCGACGCTGATCTGCTCATTGTCGTCGCTGCCGCCGCCCGAGCGGTCATCGCCGGTGTGCCGGACGGCCCCGTCCTGGCTCTTCAATTGCCTGAACCATACCGTGTCGGTCAGTTTCCCGGACGAGAAGAGCAGACAGGATGCATCGAGATCGACCTCGACCTCCGATGACCCGAAGAAGCCCTTCTTCTTGCGCTTGCCCCACCCGAGACCCAGTATCACGCGGGTCAGGCCGGCACCGCCGGTCTTTTCCAGCGAGATCCGATCACCCTTTGAAAGATTCAGTGCCATGACGATACCCATTCGCTGTTAGTGATTGATAAGAAAGGCCGCGCAGTCGCGCCAGCCTTAAGCCCGGATTCCTCAGGAGTCTCACGCCAAGGCGCCAAGATCGCCAAGAAAACAGTCGATTAGTTGATCACGAACACCCGGATTGACGCCCTGACAGAATTACCAACACGCTTACCTGATATTACCTTCATACTCAAAACCTTGGCGTGCTTGGCGCCTTGGCGTGAGCAATCCGGGCTAGCCACCTCCGGCCATCTGCACGAGCGCCAGGCGCCCGCCGGACTCGCGCGACAGGAGCAATTGGAGTCCGTCGCGCAGGGCCACGCGCTCACCCACGGCGATATCTCGCCCGGCACTCAGGTCGCGGCAGTGCGGGAGCCGCTCGTTGACCAACCACCAGGTGCCTTGGTGGAAGACAAAATAGCCGACCCGGACCTTCTGCGCCTCGGTGAGGCGTTCGTTGGGGGCCAGGTGACGATTCACATGCCACTCGAACAATGACTGGTTAGTATACACCATCAGCCGCTGGTCGTCCGGGCGGAAGCTGTCGCCATGCCGGCTCGAATAGAAATTGAGCACCGGGAGCGCCCCCGGGTAGGGCGTCCCACAGAAGGGACAGCTCGGCGCCCGCCGGTTGTCGAATACGAACCATCCCTGCACACAGCCGCGATTGGCGCAGGGCAGGATGAGATCGGCGGTGCGCACCAGCGCAAACTCCCAATCCTCGGCACTCGGACGCGCCCGCGGGTCGCGCAACCCATCGGTAAACGCACGCGCGAAGAGCGGCGCCAGATAGGGACCGGTCAGGGTATAGGGCATGCGCTGCGTATCGCACCAGGGCAACTCGCTGGGGCGCGCATCGGCCACCCGGATGCGATTGCTGAAGTCGTGTGCGTGCTCGACAAAGAGCGCGCGCTCACCCATTGAGAGGGTCTCGTCTTGGCTCGGATCGGGGTCGTGGACCTTACCGCCGCGCAGCGGATGGCGGTAGAGCAGATACATATAGATCAGGACCGCCAGGGCGTGACGATCGGTCGCGATACAGGGGAGCTTGCGCGCCGGGCTATCGTGCGGCAGGTGGGCCGTCATCACGACCTCGGGGGCAATGAAATCCGGTGTGCCCACCACCTCGGGGGGATACTTGCCGGGGACCACCAACCCATCGAGGTCGATGATACAGGCGCTGCCGCTGCGGGGATCGACCAGCACATTCTTATAGGACAGGTCGCTATGGGCGAGCCCGGCGGCATGCATCCGCCGCACCGCACGGGCGATGCGCATGCAGATGCGCAGATAGTTGAGCCAATCGCCGCGCTCGCGCGGGTCCAGAAAGCGCGCCTGATTGTTGGCGCTCGCGAACCATTTGCCCTCCTTCTCCCGGCCCTTGATGCCGAGCATATCGTTATTGGCGGAGCCGTATTCAAAGAAGAACTGCGGCGCATAGGCCGGCGCCACCACCCCGACCCGTCCCTCGTGTTCAACGACACCGGTCGGCCAGCAGAAGAGTTCCCGCCAATAGTCGCCGCCGACCTGCCCAAAGATGCCCTCGCGGTAGTCTTCGCAGATCACCCGCAGGCGCTCGCGGGCGGCGGGGCCCTGGGGCTCGCGGAAGAACCCGATCACATAGGAGCGATCCGGGGAGAAACAGACGTCCTTCATGGCACCGGACCCAATGACGGCGTCCTCGAAGGCGACGGTGTCGCCTTGCCAGGTCTTGAGTTCGATGATGTCATTCATCCGGCGGCCCTTACCACAAGACCGCCAGCGTGCGGTCGTCGTGATTGCCGCGGCTCCAGAAATTGAGCCATTCGAGCGTGCGCGCCGCCGGGTCTGGATCGGCCAGCAGCGGCTCAAGCTCCGCCCAGAGCTCGGCCCAGGCCGCGGATTGGCGCAGCACCGCATCCGACGGGAATCGGGGGTCGCTCACCCCGTCGGTCATCAACAGCAGGGCGGTGAAATCGGGCAAGACCCGGACCTTGAGCCGCTGCATGATCTGCTCCCCATCGGCAAAGACCGCGCGCTCCAGGAACTGGGTCTGACCGGCATAGTCGCCGCCCTCGGGCATCCCCAGCAACTCGACCCCGCGCTCGGTGCTATAGAGTGCGATGGCGCCGTCGCCCACCCAATAGATGGCCACCAGCTCGCCCTGCGGGGTGCGGGTGTGGGCGGCCAGCAACAGGGTGGTCGCATAGTCGCGTGGCTCATTGCCCTGCTCCTGCGCCTTGGACTCGATGGCCTTGACCGCCGCGAATGCCGCGGCGCCCAGGGTGCGATAGGCCGCCGTGCGGGCCACTGTCGGGTCGTCGCTGACGAACTCTTGGAGCCGTGCCCCGGATTGGTCATCGAGCAGGCGCTCGCGGGCAACCGCCACCGCGGTGTCGACCGCAATACGCGAGCCGATCCGCGAATGGCTCGCGCTCCCCGCACCGTCGGCCACCGCGATCAGGGTCCAGCCATCGGCCGCGGTCACGCAGCAGCCATAGTCGTCGTCGCGCAAGGCCCCGACATGGGCGTGCGAGCGCCCGCGGCGACTGGCCAGCAGGAGTTGACGGCCATGAGCCGCGGGGAGGCACAGCGCATCGGTGTCCGCTTTCCAGCCGGGGGCGTCCCGGTCGGACGGCAGGTCCTGCCACAGGGCGCGCGGGTCGGCGTTCACCACCAGGGTGGTGGCGACCTGGCAGGGCGGCGCGTCCGGCGCAGCGGACTCCCGGCAGGTCACCGCTAGCCGATACTCGCCGGGCGTCAGCGGCGTCCCGGTCAAGAAACCAGCCTCATAGGTGACGCCGGCCGCCGCCGGGACCTCGCACCCGAGCACCTCCAGCGCCTGACCCTCGCGCGTGCGCACCGCCAGGCGCGCCCGGAAGGGCTCCCCGGCGCGGGCGTTGGACTCGATCTCGGCGAGCGGACGGGGCGGCACTGGGGCGCTCCTGGGTAAGGGGGTGGCGGGGATGTCCCCGGGTCGCTGGTCGGGGGCGAGCGGTGCCGAGTCGGCCGCGGTGGGTACCGCGACTGGATCGTCGCCCGCCGGGGGCGGCACCACGATCAGATCGATCAGCCGTCCAGCCGCCGCCAGCGCCTGCGCTAGCACGTCCCCGCTCGGCCAGCGGGTGTCGTCGGGCAGGCGCCCCCGCAGTGCGTCGAGCAGGGCGATCGACAGCTTGGTACGGGTCTCACTATCCACTGGCTAGCCTTGTCGTCGCTCGACATCGAAACCTTGACTGGCACTGGGGGCAAACTCCAGTTCGGAGTGGCACCAGGGACAGGTCGCCTCACCGGGTCCGCGCAGACACATCAGCTTGCCGCAGCCGCACAGGGCCACCGTGATCGGGTTGCCGCAGTGCGGGCACGCGGCACCGCCCATCAGATCGGCGGTATTGGCGCTCCCGCCCGTGCCACTGGAGTCGCTCCAGCGGAAATAGTCCTCGGTCAGCGGATAACAACCCGCGACCCGATAGCCGCTGGCGTCGATCGAAAAGGACTCCATGGCAATGGGCACCGTCTCACGGTCGTACTTGACCAGATAGGGGCGCCCGCTGGTCTGGCAGCGCCCCACCAGGACCACACAATCCGGGTCGGCGGCGGGCGCCAAGGCGGTCGTGGCGGTGAGCGGACACAGCACGCCCGGGTCCGCCTTGGCCAGGGACAGACGGCCGTTCCCGGGCTCACCCACGCGGCTACTCTGCGCCGACACCGATTCGGTGAGCCAGCGCACGAACACGTCGAACCCCCCGGACGCGGTATCGTCGAAGACCAGGACGTGTTCGGTCAGCGAGCGCAGCGTGGCCTGATCGGCATAGCGACCGATGGCCACGGCCACCAGGTCCACGCGGGCGGCGTAGCGCTCCTGCCAGCGCGCGCGCGCCGCGGCCACCTGATCGGTCGGCTTGCCGTCGGTGAACAGATAGACGATCGGTCGCCAGTCGCCCTTGCGGGTGGGGCTGGGCACCGCCACCTGCCGATCGATCTCGTTCATGACATGCTCGAGCGCGCCCCCCAGGGCGGTGCCGCCGCCCATCGGCAGGACCGGGGCGCGAAAGGCGGCCAGGTCCTGGAGCTCGACCAGGGTCTGCGCGATCCCGGCAAAGGCGATGACCGAGAGCCAGACGGTGTCGAGCGCCTGGGGATTGGTGCGCAAGGTGGAAACAATGGTCCCGATGCCCTCCTGGAGGCGGAACAGGTTATCGCCCGCCATGGATTCGGACACATCGAGTACAAGAAAGATGGGTAGACGCCGCATCGTGTTGCCCCTGGATGACCCCTGGATGACCTAGATGGCGATACGCAGCTCACCCGGCAGGGCGGGCAGGCTGTCGCCCGCGGTGCGTCCGCTGCGCCCGCCCGCCGCGATGCTGCCGGACACCCATTGAAAAAATTGGGCAAACATGGCACCGTCGAGTGTATCGAGCGACACCACCGTGTCGGTGAGTTCGCGCAGTGCCTCGACCCGCGCCTTGGGTCCGGCGGCACAGGCCACGATGCGGGCGAAGTCGCGCTGTTTGACCGCCGCCACCGCCTCCTTGTAGGCCTGGGTGTCCGAGGGCGCGCCGTCGGTCATCACGAAGACCATGGGGCGCCAGTCGCCGTGCTGGGTCTCGCTGCCGCGGCGCACGTCCCGGTCGACCCGCTGCACCAGCAGATCCAGGGCCGCCCCGAGAAAGGTCGCGCCGGAACTCGGCACCTCGATCTCGGGGATGCGCACCGCGTCCAGCGGGGTCAGCGGGAAGACCTCGCGCGCCTCCAGATCGAAGGTGATGAGCGACAGGTGGACCGTATCCAGCGCGAAGGGATCGCGCCTCAGGGCCTGCTCCATGGCCTTGAGCCCGACATTGAGCGCGTGGATCGGCTCCCCGCGCATCGAGCCCGAGGTATCGACCAGGATATAGACAGGTAGCCGCCGCTCGCTCATCGGATTCAGACCCCGGCAACGTTGATCTGCGGCGGGGGTGGGGGCAGGTCGCCCAGGCCGCCGATGTCTTTCTTGGTGAGGTCGAGCTTGCGGCTGCTGACCGCGACCGACGCCGACACCCACTGAAAAAAGGCCTTGATCGTGGACGCATCGGCGGTGTCGAGGCTGACCACGGACTCGGTCAGCTGCCGCAGGATGTCCTGCTTGGCGCCCGGACCGGCGGCACAGGCGATCAGGGTCCCGATCTTGACCCGGTCCAGGGCCTCCTTGCCCCGCTGCCAATTGTCGGTAGGCGCCCCATCGGTCATCAGAAAGACCAGCGGCTTCCAGTCGCCGCGCTGCTCGGCGCTGCCTTTGACCACATCCCGCTCGATCGAGGCGGCGAGCAGGGTGAGCGCCGCACCCAACGCGGTGGTGCCGCTGGCCTGGATATCCGGGGCCTGGAAGGCGGCCACCTCGGTGAGCGGCACCACCTGACGCGCGCCGCTGTCGAAGGCGATGACCGACAGATAGGCGCTCTCCAAGGCGTTGGGGTCCTGACGCAAGGCCGAGATCAGCGTTTGCAAGCCGGTCTTCACCGCCTCGATCGGCTCGCCGGACATGGAGCCCGAGGTGTCCAATACAAGATAGACTGGGAGTCGTCTCATCAGTGCCTCTTCATCGATGCACCCCGGGGTGCGCAGCCGCGCACCCGGATGGGCCTATTTGGTCGGCAAAAACTCGCTGGGATCCAGGCCGAGCTCGTGACAAATACGGGTCACGGCACCACGCTCGGCCTCGTCGAAATTGCCGTCGGCCCCGGCGATGACACAGCAGGCGCGCACCAGCAGGCGGGCCTCCGCCGGCTTTGATTTGATCCCGGCGACCACCGCGAGCGCCTCGGCCTCGCCGATCTGGGCATCGAATTCGTATTTGGCGCAATGGCCCTCGAAGCTCTTGATGACATCGGCCGCATCATAGAGCGACAGCACGTCCGAGCTCTTCATGAAGGCCATCATCTTGCGCTTTTCCTCGGCGCTCACCTCGCCGTCGGCGCTCGCGATAATCGCGCAGCCGGCGGTACAGGCGTTCATAAAGGTCTTGCTACGAAAGCGGGTCGCCTCGTCCTTGAGATTGGAACCCATTTCTTTCAACTTATCGAACATACCTTGCAGCATGGGGCACACCTTGGTTAAATGATAGAGAGACCCTGCCTCAGGGTCAGCGCAAAGAACAAGGTATTCTGTCCACCGCAGACCGTCAAGGACCGCGGTATGACAGTTTTGTCACCGAACCGGTCACCGGGCGGTCACAACAGCGCTTCAGAGGGCCGCGCGCCCTCCCCGGCCACCGCATCGGCGGGGCAGCCACTCAATCTTCGTGTATCGTCGCGCCAGGGTCGGTCGCCGGCCGCCACCCGCCGCGCGCCCGCCGCGTCGTCCACCGTTTAATCTTGACCCAAGGGGCCAGATCGATGAACTACGCATTTGACATCCCCGGCGGCACCCTGCGCATCGCCACCGAGCGCGAGGAGCTGCCGCTCTCGCACCTGCTCGGGTTCGCCGCCCGCGCCAACCCGCGCCGCCCGTTCCTTTTCGTATCCAAGGTGTTAGGTCGACATATCCCGTGCCGGCCTCAGGGTATGCGCGACACCTATCGGCGACTCTCCGCCCCGCTCCTGGATGCCCCGGGGCCGGTCTGGGTCATCGGGATGGCGGAGACCGCCACCGGGTTGGGCGCCGGCGTTGCCGACAGCCTGGCCCGCGCGAACGGTCGCACCGACATCGGCTACCAACACACGACCCGCCGACCGCTGGCCGCGCCACCCCTGCTGACCTTCGAGGAGGCGCATTCACACGCCCCGACTCACCTGCTCCACCGCCCGCTACCCGCGCTGGCGCATCTCTTCGAGGGCGCGCGCACCCTGGTCATCGTCGACGACGAGGTCTCGACCGGGCAGTCGGTCAAACGGCTCGCCGAACAGCTTGGGCCCCGCATGCCCAAGCTCGAGCAAATTGTACTGGCGAGCCTGGTCAACTGGCTGGGGGCCGCGGCGCGCGAGCGGATCGCCCGCGACCTGGGCGGGACCGTCCGGACCCGCTGGTGCAGCCTGCTCGACGGCCAGTTCGCCTTCGAGCCGGACGCCGGTGCCGTCACCGGGGCGCTGCCGGCCGATGTCGAGGCGCGCCAGACCGGCTGGGTGGCACGCGAGGATCTCGGCCGCCGCGGCCTGCACCTGCCCCCGGGTGGGGCGCGGCCCCCGGCGCTCGCGCCGCCGCTGGAGGCGGCCGGCCGGCCCTTGACCATCATCGGCACCGGGGAGTGCGCCTTCGCGCCCTTCCTGGCGGCCGAGGCCCTGGAACTTGCGGGCCGAGACGTGACTTTTCAAACCACCTCGCGCTCGCCGGTGCTGCTTGGCGGTGCGGTCGCCCGAACCGCTGTCTGCCCCGACCCCTATGGCGAGGGTGTGGGCTATTACCTCCACAATCCACCCGGGGCGGAGCGGCTCGCGCTCGCACTCTACGAGGAGGCGCGCGCCTGCAACACCCCCCACCCGGGGCTCGCCTGGCAGTGCATGCCGATCCCCGGCGCCCTGGAGGCAGCGCGATGACCCGCGCGATCACCGTCTTCACCGACCTGGACGACACCCTGTTTCAGACGCAGACCAAGGCGCGCGCCCTGGCCGGCGGCGCGGACGCCCTGACCGAGGCGGCCTATGACCGGGACGGCGCGCCGCTCTCCTTCCACACCCCGGCCCAGTTGGCGCTGCTGGACCTGCTGGGCGGCTGCGAGGTCATTCCGGTGACCGGGCGCAACCGCACGGCCCTGGAGCGGGTGGTGAGTCCGGTATTTCACGCCTGCCGGATCACCAGCCACGGCGCCGTGCTCTACGGGCCGGATGGCGAGGTGCTGCCGTCCTGGCGCGCGCCGCTGGCGGCCGGGGCCGCGGCGTTTGGACCGGCGATGCACGACCTGACCGCCGCCGTGCAGGACCTGATCGAGCGCGCCCGGCTCGCGGCGCGGGTGCGGGTGATCGAGGACGCCGGGGTGCCGGTCTATGTCTCGATCAAGGGGGAGGAGGCGGCCCTGGACCAGGCGGAGCAACTGGTGCTGGCGCAGGGTGCCGCGCGCTGGCGGCTGCACCGCAACGGGCGCAACCTCGCCGCCCTGCCCCCCTTTGCCGACAAGCGCGCCGCAGTGGCGCACCTGATGGCGATCAAGCGCGCGCAGGACCCGGCGCGGACCTTCCTCGGGCTCGGCGACAGCCTCTCGGATCTCGGTTTCATGACGCTGTGCGACTTCGCGCTGGTGCCGAGCGGCACGCAGATCCACCAGGAGCGCTGGTCGTGAGCGCGGACCCCCAGGCATTCACGCAGGCCCCCTTCAGCGGCAGCTATGCGCTGGCGGACTGCCAGTTTTTGCTCAAGCCGATCCAGCTCGACCCTACCCCGGTGCGGCTTAAGGAGCAGATGATCCAGGGCGCCACGCGCCATTACTCGGAGATGCTGGCCCCTGAGTCACTGCCGCCGGCAGCCTATCTGGAACTCTTTTGCGCGTTGACCGACACCCATGCCGAGCGGTTGGGGCGCGACTGCCTGTCGCTCGCCACCCACATCGCCCGCACCCGGGTCGCGCCCATCACGGTGGTGTCGCTGGCCCGGGCGGGCACCCCGATCGGGGCACTCCTGACCCGCGCGCTGACCACGCACCTGGGGGTCGCCGCGCGTCACTATTCGATCTCGATCATCCGCGACCGCGGCATCGACACCAATGCACTACGCTATCTGCTGCGCCGCGCCGACCGCCCGGCGGCCGGGGTGGTGTTCGTCGACGGCTGGACCGCCAAGGGGGTCATCACGGCGGAACTCAAGGCCGCGGTGGCGCAGTGGAACCGCACCGAGCCGGAACAACTCGACGACCGGCTCTATGTCGTGAGCGACATCGGCGGCGTGGCCGACGTGGCCGCCAGCTACGACGACTATGCGATTCCATCGGGTATCCTCAACGCGACCGTCTCCGGCCTGGTGTCGCGCTCGGTGCTCAACCACCAGATCGGGGCGGACGATTTCCACGGCTGTGTGCTCTACGAGGCGTTCGCCGCGGCGGACCGCTCGACCTGGTTCCTCGACCGGATCGCCGCGACCTTCGAGCGCGTCCAGGCGCAGGCGATCCGGGTCGACGAGCGGGCGGCGCGCGCGCGCCAGACCCGCGACTGGCTCCACGGCTGCATGACGCGCCACGGCATCGTCGATCAGAACCTGATCAAGCCCGGGGTCGCCGAGGCGACCCGGGTCCTGTTGCGCCGGGTGCCGGAACACCTGCTGCTGCGCACGCACGACGACCCCGACGTCCGCCACCTGATCGAGTTGGCGCAGACTCGCGGAGTGCCGATCGGCAGCGAGCCCGGGATGCCGTTCCGGGCCGCCGCGCTCATCCAATCCCAACGTGGCGCCACCGGCGCCGGTCCAGTCAGGAGCAATGAACCATGAGCATCGACTCGCTGCGCCAGACCGACCCCGCCCCCGGGGACCTCCCGCCGACCTACCTGCGGCTCGGGGCCTCGCTCTACATGCCGGCCACGCGCGCGGACCTACCGAGCCTGCTCAATGGGCACAAGTTCCCGGGGCTGCGCTCGCTCGTGGTCTGCACCGAGGACTCGGTGCATGCCCGCGACCTGGCGCGCGCGCTGGCCAATCTGCGCGCGGCACTGAGCCATCTGGAGCCGGCCGGCCCCCTGCGCTTTCTGCGCCCGCGTAACCCCGAAATCCTGGCCGAGATGGTCAGGATGCGCGGGATCGAACGGGTGGATGGGGTGTGCCTGCCGAAGCTCGACGAGCACAACCTGGGCGACTATCTGGACGCGCTGGCCCCGGCGCGGCACCTGGCGATCATGCCGATTGTTGAGACCGAGGTCGCGTTCTGCCGCGACCGGCTGCGCCGGCTGCGCGTGCGGCTCGACCAGGTGCGTGAGCGCGTGACCTGTATCCGCATCGGCGGCAACGACCTGCTCCACCTGCTTGGCATCCGCCGGCCGAAAGAATTGACCGCCTATGACACGCCGCTGCGCCGGGTGATCGATGACCTGATCATCGAGTTTCGCGGTCAGGGTTACGACCTGTCGGCGCCGGTCTTCGAGCACCTGGACTGCCCCCACGTGTTGGCCCGCGAGCTGGAGCTGGACCTGATCCACGGGCTGATGGCGAAGACGGCGATCCACCCCAGCCAGGTCGGCCCGATCGAGGCCGCCTATGCGGTGCCGCCGGGCGAGGCGGTGCTGGCACGGGCGGTCCTGGCGCCGGAGGCGGCGGGCGTGTTTCGCCTCAACGGCCAGATGGCCGAGCCGACCACCCACAGCCATTGGGCGGCGCGCACCCTCGCCCGCCTGGACGCCTACGGGCTGCGCGGCGACCGCGCCAACGCCTGAGGGCGACAGCGATGACCCAAGAAAGGGCAGTTGTCACGCCAAGGCGCCAAGCTCGCCAAGGTTTTTCAGCATCTGATCTGCCTTGGGCCATTCACCCGGCGGATGATCTGGTGATTTCGCTTACCCTATTATATTTCTTGGCGAGCTTGGCGCCTTGGCGTGAGCAATTGCGGGATGTAGGATGACTGATTCTGCGCCACTGCTCTGGTACAACAGCGGACTGTCGAACACCTATGACGCCGTGCGGCTGATCCGCGAGGCCGCCGGCGGCGCCCTGCGGGTGCT
>NZ_CAJAXH010000020.1 GCF_903946935.1 uncultured Thiodictyon sp. | reverse complement strand
GTCCAAAGATCCGACGCCCATGATCGCAGGAAGACCTCGGTTTTTCAACTGAGTGGCCGCCGCTATACATAGATCGCCGGAGCTAACATGAGTAACTTCTTAGTGAACCGTTCCTAAGCGTCCAGCCCGAGACCTCAGCGTGACCCCACAGACCGTCTTCGAGCATCCATTGAACGAACGCGTCCGGACCTTTTTGCGTCTGGAGCACCTGTTCGAGAAGGTGGACTATTTCATGCCCCAGTACGACCCCTGGGCGACCCGGGTGGCGGTGGAGGCCCTGCTGGACATCGCGGCAGTCACCGCCCGTTCGGATCTCAAGACCGATATCGCCAAGGAACTGGAGCGCAATCTCACCGCGTTGGGGCGCGTCGCGCGCCAACCGGAGGTCGACCCGAGCGCCCTGGAGCGCATCTCGCGGGACCTGGAGCGGGCGCTCGACGGCATTACCGGGCTGGGGAGTCCGATCGGCCAGAGCGCCCGGGAGGATGACTTCCTCAAGAGTGTCGTGCAGCGCAGCAGCATCCCCGGCGGCGCCTGTAGCTTCGACCTGCCCCTGTATCACCAATGGCTGGTCCAATCCCCGGAACGACGCCAGTCGCGGCTGGAGACCTGGCTCCAGGACCTACGGCCGGCGGACACCGCGATCCGGCTCATGCTCTCGCTGGCCCGCGGCAGCGCCCGGCCGCGTGAGGTGACGGCCGCGGGTGGCTTCTTCCAGGAGTCACTCGACCTCCAGGCCCCGGCGCAGCTGGTGCGGGTCACCCTGCCGGGGGGTGGCGCGCTCTATCCCGAGATCAGCGGACACAAGAACCGCTTCAGCATCCGCTTCATGAACATCGAACCCCGCGGTAAGCCGACCCAAACCCCGGAACACATCGCGTTCCGACTCACCTGTTGCGTATTCTAAGAGAGACCCCATGCCCACCCAGGTCCCCTGCCCGCATTGTGGCCGCCCCGTGGAATGGTCCGCGGCGTCTCCCTTCCGCCCGTTCTGCAGCAAGCGCTGCAAGCTCATCGATCTGGGAGACTGGCTCGCCGAGAATCACCGCATACCCGGCACCGACGCACCCATGGACGACGAAGGGTCGCCGCAGCAAGAGGACAGACTCATACATTGATTACAAGAAGATCGTTTGTCCGCAAATGAACGCGAATGAACGCAAATTAAGAAAATAACTCGATTACGTCCTAGCAAAAAACCTCCTGAAAAAGCGGCTGCCGCACAGCGATGCAGAAACGCGGAAATGGATGAAAGACTTAAGCCATAGCGTCGACCTACCTTTCGGGGGAGACGCTAACCACATCCCTAAGCCTTTATCTTAATTTGCGTTGATTTGCGTTCATTTACGGACAACTGTTTTTCCAGGTCCACCCACCGCGCTGCGGCGCACCTTTAGTGAATGGCAAATGACCGACTGGCTCCTGTTATTGAAGGCATTGATACTCGGCATCGTCGAGGGACTGACCGAATTCCTCCCGATCTCGTCCACCGGACACATGATCATCGTCGGCGATCTGCTCAATTATACCAACGAGCAGAGCAAGGTGTTCGAGATCGTGATCCAGTTCGCCGCCATTCTGGCGGTCTGCTGGCTCTATCGGGCGCGCATACTGGAAGTGGTCGCGGGAATGTGGCAGCCGGGACCGCAACAACGCTTCGCACTCAATATCCTGGTCGCTTTCATGCCGGCGGCGGTACTCGGGCTACTGCTGCATGGCGTCATCAAGCAATACCTGTTCAACCCACTGACAGTGGCGGGGGCATTGGTCGGCGGCGGCATCTTCATCCTCTGGATCGAGCGCCGTCATCTGCCGGAGCGCTTCGGGTCAGTCGATGACATTACCTGGCGGGAGGCCCTGAAGGTCGGCTTTGCCCAGGCCCTGGCGATGTTCCCCGGGGTCTCGCGCGCCGGGGCGACCATCATCGGCGGCATGGTCTTCGGGCTGTCACGCAAGGCGGCGACCGAACTATCCTTCTTCCTCGCCATCCCCACCATGACGGCTGCCACCGTACTCGACCTCTACAAGGCCCGTGATATCCTCTCGTTTGACGACGTCCCGGTCTTCGCCGTCGGCTTCATCACCTCATTCATCTTCGCCATGCTCGCCATCAAGGGGCTGCTACGCTACATTTCACACCACAACTTCAATGCCTTCGCCTGGTATCGGATCGTCTTCGGACTGATCGTACTCGCCACCGCCTACACCGGGCTGGTCGACTGGCACGCTTGACCGGGGGCGCCGCACCGTCGGGCGGATCGCCCTGTGGCGTTCCGCCCGACGGAACCGGTGCGCACGCGGGCCCGTTATCCCGCCCTGCCGCCAGGCGCGGTGTGTTCTAACGGCCATGGCGCGCGCCCCCAATAGGGGAAGGAGAAGTGGAGCGCGCTCCCGGCGCGACTTTCTCGGTAACATTGAGGCTTGTCGCCGCGGCTGGAACAGCCTACAGCTCGGCGTATTTGGTACGTTCCACAGATGCCAGGTCATGCAAGAAATGTTTATGGCGAGCTCGCCATCATCGGCGCAACTAGCCGTTCTGACCGGCGCTGGCGATCTTGCCGAGCATGTCCTCGGAGAGGTCGCCCTATGGTGTCAGCAGGGCTTTCACCAGTCCGGCGGACTTGACCCACGGGCGCGCAGGTCTGACGCCAGATGCAGTGCGCCTTGGCGTCCGCCTCGTAAACAAAAGGAGGACAGGCTTTCACCTATCCCCTTGTTTTATTTGGAGCCGATGGGCGGATTCGAACCGCCGACCTACTGATTACGAAACCAGGTTTTTAGCACAACACAACGGCAACCAACACAAGAAACAGCGACCTAGGCGGCTTGTGGTGCCGAAATGTGCCGCGGTTTGCTGCCTTTTGTTGCCGTCGGTGTCCCGTGAGTGTCCCGTGTGGGGCCGTACCCCTTAGAACCCAGCCGGCCAGATTCCCACGGATCGGGGGGGCGGGCGCACGTCAAGCAACGGCAGCCGCCCGGGCTTGCGCCCGTTGGTGGCGTGCCTCCCGCTGGGCCTTGAGGATGCGCCAGACGTGGACATCGGTCATTTTGTGCCGCTTCGCAAGGGCCTTGATGCCGTTCTTGCCGTCAACGGTTCCATCATGTTCTGACCAGATATGCAGATCCCGAATAGCGCGTTCAATCGCCATTCCGCGGGGCCAATAGTAGCGGGTTCCTCCCACTTCACTGCATAGCCGCGCGGCAACACGACAACCGAAGCGCCGGGCATCGTCGGCCGCGAGTCCGCAGGATTCCAATTCGGCGATAGCGAAGTCAACAATCTCGGCAATGCTCCCCAGACTCGGGTTAGATTCAAGTGCCGCCCCTAGTTCGTCATTCGATACCATCTTGACCTCTGGTGAGTCATCAGCCGTTTTAGAAAGCGGGAAACTGTAAAACGTAAATTGCCCACGCGCCAACTGGCGCGGGGCAATGCTTGAACCTCTGGGTATTGGTTAGACCGGAACCCCGGCAGCAATCAGGCGTGCCCGTTCTTCGCGCATGGCCGCCGCTGGATCATTGGGGGCGGGCATCTTCGGTGGTGCCGGAATCATCGCCTTGCACTGCCTCAGCAACTCAACCAGTCCGAACACCCGCCGTTGTGCCGCGGCATTGGCCGCCGCGGCGGCCTCGAAATCGCCTTGTGCGCCCATCAGATCGGCGGTCAGGATCGCGACGCGGATTTGTGGGGTCAGGGTGTTGAGCTTGGCCAGGTCGCTGGTTGTCGCCTCCAGCTTGCGGGCGAGTCCGGCCCGGGTGGCCTCGATCCCGGACAGCTCCGCCGTGTGCTGTTGGGCCTTCACGTCAGCGGCCTTGATGCGCCCGGCGGTGTCCTTGTCGAACGCTTCCAGGTCCGCCGCGGTGGCGTTCCCCATGGCCATGGACGCGAGGATGTCAGCCCGTTGCCGTGCCAGCTCCGGCCGGGGGTCGTCCCAGCTTGCCGCCGCAAGGGCGCGGTCTTGGTCGGCGATCAGCTCCCCAAGTCTGGAAGCCAACGCGGACGCGGCAGCGACCTCAGCTTGATGGGCCACCATGACACCATAGTCGCCAACGGTGGCGATCAGGGGGGCCTTGACCTGCGTTTCAAGCTCGGTGATTCGGAGCTTAAGCGTTGTCCTTTCGGCGTTCGCGTCCCTGGCATCGGCCGCGATCCGCTCAAGCTCGGCATGGATGTCGTCAACTTCCTCAGGACCGACCTTAGCCCCGGAAAACTGGGTAAGGCTCTCATGTGGGCTGCGGTGCTGTACGCACTCAAGGCGCCCTTTGTATTCGATCCCGCGGGCGTCAATCTCGTTTAAGCGCCGCTGTACAGTATCGTACTCACTGCGCGCGGTGCGCAATTCATCGTTTAGAATTGCACGCTGCGCTACTTGGTCTTTGAATGTGAGATAAGCATTCATCTTGCGTTCTTGCTCTTGGTGGTCATGGCTGATTGATTCCGCCGTTTCTTGGACCATAAACGGTCGGCGTTGCGTTTCTGTTTATCCGACTCCAGACTGATTGCGAGCATCTGCCTATACGACACCCGCCGATTAAGCGATCCCATGTGTTGCCCTCTGGTACTTGTGGACCTCCAGCACACGGGCCGGACCGAACCGGCCGCGGGCGCTCTCGGTGGCTTCCTCCAGGTCGCAGCCGGGGGCCAGCAGGGTTACCCAGCGGTCGGGCTCGCCGTCCCCCATGGCGACGCGCACCCGATAGACCCGCATCGTTGCGCGGGCTACCCGCTCGGCAACGTCGCGGGGTTCGCCGCCGTCGAATTCCCGGATGGCCGCGCGCTCCTCGATAGCCTCGAGGATGGCCGCGCGATCCTCAGCCGGCAGCGGCGGCACTGGGACCGGGCGCCGGGTCAGCAGAGACAGCAAGGCGGGCTTGTTCGCCCGGACCAGGGCGCGCACGTCGTCGGTGATCGCCTCCCGATGGCCAACGTGTACCGTGTTGCCGGTTGCCGAAACGTGGAAGCCTGATCCCGTCAGGCGGGCTAAAACCTCTGCGGCTTGCATGGTCAAAAGTCCTCCGCTTTTTCGCACACTTCTTGTATTCCGGCCACGTTTCCGCCATTCCGGCCAGCCCCAGAGGCTGGCCGGAATGGGTCATCTTTGGCCGGAATACATGCTGTGTTCTCTTTTTCGGCAGGTAGTGACCAGCTCGAACCGCCGCCGAATCCCTCCCGGGTGACGGTCGCGTCAATGTCCTTTCGCGCCCTTCTCACGGTGCGCTCTGAAAAACCGTTCTCCTTGGCCGCCTTCACGATGTCCACGAAACGCCGGCTGCCTTGGCTCAAGAGTTCCCGCAACCAGTCCCCCGCCTCTTGCTGTTCGGTCTGCTCCTCGGGGTCGGTATCGGTGTCGGCCAAGCTCAGCAGCTCGCGCGCGGTGCCGTCCATGGCTGCACCCCAGACAACCCGAGTGGCTGGAACCCCGCCGATGCCTACCAACTCGCAATGCTCAAGCGCGTACCTGAACCCGCCGGAGTCCATCCCGATGTTCGACTTTGACCGGACCAAAATCCGGCCGCCGCCCTCGTGATCGGGTAGCTTGGCGGTCGCCATGACGACGCGCGCCACGGCGCCGAAGGACAGCGAGCCGGTAACCCGCTCGGTGGGGTCGCGCCCTTGGGTGCCCTTGCTGAAATGCGAGATCCCCAGAATCGCGCATCGGCGATCTTGGGCCAGCTCTACCAGGGGTTGAAGCGCACGCCGCACCGCCGATCCTTGGTTAGAGTCACCCGAGACAGCCGACACAATCGGATCGACGATCAGCAGGGCCGGGGCCGGGTTCATGCTGGCCAGGTGGGCAGACAACACGTCAACATCGGTCGCCAGATCGAACGGACGGGGGCCGCGTGCGTCAATGCACGAATCAACGAAATGAAACCGATCAAGATCGGCGCCGGCCGCGATCAGGCGCGGCACCAGGGTATCCCGCGGGTCATCCTCGCCGCTCCACATCAGGACGCTACCCGCGCGACACCGCGAGCCGTCCGGCCAGTGACCGCCGACCGTCAGGGTTGACCCCAGCGACACCGCCGCGGTGGTCTTGCCGGTGCCCGGCGCCCCGGCCATGACGTGGACCTTGCCCCGGGCCAGCCAGCCGGGCCACAACCACGCGATAGGCTCAGGCTTGATCGAACTGGCGCTAACCAGGGTGATCCCAGGTTCAAAAGGCGCGGCCTGCTTGAGCGGTTTGGTTATTGCGTCAAGGCGTGCCTGATCCCTCAACTTACGCTTTCGAATTGCTTCTCGCGCTTTATCGTCAAGGGGGTCGGCTTCTTTACCTGTATAGGTATATCGTTCAACGAATGACTTTAGTTTGTCGCCCATGATTCACCCCGCCGCCCGATCCATCGCATCCACATAGATCAGGCGGGCCTGCTCGAACTTCCGCAGGGCCGCCCGGGTGCGACGCTCGGCAGCGGTGAGGGTGGCCCGGATCGCGCGGGCCTCTGCGTCAAGGCGCTCCCATTCGTCACGGGCCGCGATCTTGGCGCGGTTCAGGGTCTCAAGGTCGGTGCTCATGCTGCACCTTCCTTGACCAGCGAGTGAAGGCGGCAGTTTTCTTTATGCAGTTCATCGGTGAATATCTCAGCGATACTCAGCGCGCGACCGATTGCATCCGCCATGCTCTTGACCGATTTCCATTCGGGTTCGACATGGCTGAATGACCGTTCAGTTAAGCCGGTGTCGGCATTGTCTGCACCATCGCCCAAGAACGCTGCAATACCCTTGGCAATGGTTAGCCAGTCGTTGATTGCATCAATGGGGGCTTGCGATGGGTGGGAGATGGCCACATCAAGAACGCGCAACGCCAGCGCCGCGCGGTCAGATGCGGGACTGGGGGCGGGTGCGCCGGGGATATGCAAAGGGGTCGGCTTATCCATGGCGGATTGCTCCCTTCGACTTCGCCGCGGTCGGGGCATAGGGGCCGGTCAACAATGGATGGGCAATCATGGCGGCAATTTTCGGGGGGGCCGCAACGGCAGTAGCCGCGGCGGTCTTCGGGGCGGGCGCCGGTGCTGGTTCAGCGTCGAACCTTCGCTGCAGCTCGATGGACAGCAGACACATGGCAACCGCCTCGGGGGCGCATCCCCAACGCTTGGCCAGGATAGACAGAAAAGCGTGCTCGCCCGGGGCCAGAGTCAAAGCGGTCGGGATGGTCCGGGGGCCACTGGTGGCGAGGGTGGTGGTGGGCTTAAGCATGGCGGGCCGCTCCCTGGGACTGCATCAGGGGCAGGGTCAGTTGACCCACGGGCACATCAGGCGCCGGGGAGGGAAGGGCCGCGTACTGGCGCCGCAACTCGCTGCACAGCAGCGAGGCGGCAAGGCCATTGGGAGGCAAGCCCAACCGCTGCGCCAAGGCGCACAGACAGGCGTTCTCACCCTCGCTCAAGTGGAACTTGACCGGGTAGACTACGGGGCCGATTGTGGGATAGGGCAGTGGTGCGCCGGGGGCGCGGGGGGTGTTGGTCGTCATGTGCCGATCTCCAAAATGTGGATAGATCGGCCGCGGGAACACACGCGCAGAAGCAAGACGGACTGACCCCGGGGAGGGGTAGGTGGTAGAATTCGTCTCGCCGGTGCTGTGCCGTCCTTGCGGCCTAGCTTCGCGTGGTGTCCCTGCCAGGGGACACCACGACGGCGCCCACGATACGCTCCCAAGACCGACTCGCCAAGCCCCCGCCGTTCGCACCGGCGGGGGCTTTCTCGTTTTGGGGGAGTGCGCGACGGGGAAGCGGACACGGGCCGGGGGAAGCGGCCGCCGCTTGGTCAGGTTGTAACGGCGCCGGGTCTGGCTCACTGGGAAGCCTCCACCGGGGCCGGTTGGTGGATGTGGTCCGCAATCCATGCCTGTACATCTTCGGCGCGGTAGATGATCGGACCACTGATCTTTCCACCAAGCCGCGCGTAGGCCGGACCGGTGCCCCATTGGCGCCACTTCCTGACGGTCTCGGGCACCACGCCAAGCTCCTTGGCCAGGGCCTTTTCTGTGAACACGTTCAGGGTTGGGGCTTGGTCGCTCATGCTGCGCGCTCCCGGTTCTCGTTCAGCCAATCGAGATAGCGCGCGGGATCGATCAGGATTTTCCGGCCGCGCCGCAGGATGGCGCCGGCCGCAACCAGTCCGTTCTTGTCGCGGTTGAACAGGTCCCAACGAATGCCACCCTCGGTCAACCCGGGCTGCTGTTCGGCCAGTTGCTTGACGGTCAGGACAACACGGGTAGGGACCGGGAGGGGTACGGGGGCGGACGCTTTGCGGGCGTCGGGCGGGGTGCCCTTGGGGGCTTCGGTGACGGTCTGCATGGGCTTTGCTCGTTACAGTTGTGCAGAAACGGTGCGGGTTGCGCCGTTCTGCCTAGTACCGTAACGAAAGAAAGCCTTAGAAAAGAGGCGTAAAAGACGGGGAAGCCCGGGGGCGATCTTCCCTCAGTGAAGGGGCCGGGCGTTACCGAGCGGCAACCTCACTCAGTGAAGATGGACCGCTCCAAGGGCTTCGCAAGTCACCCCCTGTCAGTTCTTTACGCGGGGGTCGTTCCAGTGGATATATCTTGCCCGGGGCCGATCTTGAGCGTAACTCCAATGCCGATAAGGGGTAGGATCAAAATCGCGTAGAGCGTCTGATACTTGGTCGGCGGTTACTTCTTCTTGTAGCGCCGCAGTCGCAAAGAGTGCCAAGGTTCGCTTTAGATACCCCCCGCAAAGGAACTTGATAGAGCCTCCAAATTCTCTAATAAACACAAGGCGCCTAGCGTTTCCAACTCCTGGCTTTGGTAGCGTGCGTTGTCTGGACATTGCTTCTTTCGCGTTTCGGTCGGCTTCTTCAGCAATGGCGAAAACAATTGACGCCATATCCGGGCACTTAGGCGCTAATGCTTCAAAGAACCCCCCTATACCTTCGTCAATGGTGATCGGCAGAAAGACATTCTCACCGCCCAAAGAGGTTAAGGGATTTCCATCATATACTGTTCCTTTTTCGACGCCCGGCGGTGGGTCCATCGGACAGAACGCATTAGTCGCCAGTTCCGGCCGCATCATTCCAAGAAAACCAGAAATAACATCATCGGGGAACCATCGGGAAGGCGACGTATCAAATAGAGAACCGTACAGCAACCTGCCAAATTCACGCGCCGCTTTTGCAATCGCTTGATATTCTTGCGCTTCGTCTACGCGCGTCTTTTGTGTGCGCCCTGCGTTCTCAAGGGCGTGAACGGCTTCAAAGAAGATTATTCCAGATGGGTTACCGGCAACCTTTACGCGCTTTAAGACCTCTGACCATGCGCGCCTCATTTTCGGCTCAAGCAATAATCTCTCAAGCAAGGCTTGCCTTCCTCTATCCCTATCAAAGATAGGATTCATATTTTTGTCGTGGCTTGCAATGTTCTCGGCAATCGCTGAATGAATCTCTACCAAGGGCGATGGAGCCCAATTAGGAAATATTGCGCTCACTTCCCGCCCTCCCCAAAGATTCGCGCGGTCATCCGCTCCACAACACCCGCCGTGTGATCCTCGCTCAGATGGGCATACCGCTTAACCATGTTCAGGGTCTTGTGCCCCATGGCCGCCGCTATCTCGGGAAGGCTGGCCCCGCTCATGGCGAGCTCGGACGCGAACGAATGCCGCAAGTCGTGCCAGCGGAAGCCGGACACCGCCGCACGCGTCAAGACCGTCAACCAGGGGGCGCGCAGGTCCACCGGGGTCTCGGGGTGAACGCGCCCGGGGAATATCAGGTCTGTATCAATGCGCCGGACCTTGGAGCGCTCCCGCAGCATGTCCAGGGCGGGGCCGCTCAGACTCAGAACCCGCCGCTCTCCGTTCTTCGTCTCGTGCAAGGTGATCCGTCGCTGTGCAAAATCGACCTGACCCCAACGCAACCCCATGGTTTCGGCTTGCCGGGCGCCAGTGGAAAGGGACAGGACAACGGCCAAGTACAGATCCGGGTTTCCGCTGGCCCGGCAGGCGTCCAGTAGCCGGGCGCGTTCGTCGCCGTCCAGATAGCGCACGATTCCGCGGGGCTCCTTGGGCTTGGTGACTTTCAGCAGGGGGTTGGAGTCGAGCCACTGCCATTCCTTCACCGCGACGGTGAAGGCGTGAGACAGGACGGCCAAATAGCGGTTGACGGTCGCCGGGGTGCGGTGCCGCTCGGGTGCGCCCTCTGCCTGTGACCTCATGGGCTCTTGGGTCAAGGCGTCCCGGCATTCGGCGATCAGGGCCGGGGTGCAGTCGGCAAGGGTCTTGCCCCCGATCCGGTCTTTCCACCATGCCAACTGCTGAACCTGCGGGGTCTGGGTCTTGGCCTTCTTGGTCGGCAAGACGTCTTTGACGTAGCGGTCAACCAGGTCGCCGACGGTGTGCCGCTTGGCCTCGGTGGTGGCGAAGTGCCGACCCTCCCGAATGGCCGCCTCGGTGCTACTCGCCCACCGTTGGGCGTCGGTCTTGCGGGGGAAGGTCTGTGACTGCGCCGGGTAGCCCTTCATCCGGACCTTGGCTTGCCAACTGGTTGAACCGGTGCTGTCGGTGCGCTTGACGATGGTTGCCATGGTCAGACCTCCGGGCCTGCCAGGGCGCGACGGGGACGGGGCCGCCGGGTGGGTGTCGGGCGTGGGGTGATACGCTGGCGGGTAGCCATTGCCGGACCTCTTGCACAGGTTGGGGTGTGGTCAGGGCCTCGGGTCGGTGACAGCCGGCCCGGGGCCTGTGCGTCACTGTGACATGGCCGCCGTGGGTCCGGGGGTGCTGTCCAATGACAGCATAGAGTGTGCAACACGGGACAGCAAAAGACAACGGCTGATAAGCAATCCGTAGGTCCTATGGCGTAGATTGCTGCTTATATTGTGATTTGTTGTGCTGTCTAAGTGCCGCGGGACAAATGAGGGACAACGACGGCTTAAATCTGGGTTAAAGGCACCCTGGGAGGGTCCGCCGGCAGTCGTGGACCAGGTGCCGCCGGCCGCGGCCTGGAAGTGTCGAGCTCGAACCCGCCGCGGCAGGATCGGCGCCGGCAGTCGGTACCGGAAGGCCTCGTCGTGCCCTCCACCTTCGCCCCGCGGTCACTGGCCCGGAGCAAGACCAGGGGGACCAGGTGCAGCCGGGCACGTGCCCTGGGAGGTGCCGCCGGCAGTCGGCGCCGGGGGTGGCCTTCCAGGTTGCCCATGCTGGCCGCGCTGTTTACCTGGAAGGCGACCCGGGAGGGTCCGCCGGCAGTCGGGGACCAGGTGCAGCCGGCCGCGTGCTATCTTTCCCGCGTAAGGCGGTTGTTTCCAATGGGAACGGTTAGGGGCGGTTCGCCGTCGCTATGATCCGGTTCGAATCCGGCACCGCCTTACATCCTGTGCCGTGCGGTGTAAATCTCTCGGCCGTAAGGGTTTCGGCGCAAGCCGGAAAATAGCGCGAACGTGGGGGGGTGAGAGTCCCCATCTCGGCACAGGGCCTTATTCATTCCTCATTGCGCCAGTAACGAGAGGGACCCGGGCGGGAGTCGAACCCACATAAGCGGCACATGGCCTTCCCGTTCCCAATTCCGGGCACCGGGTCCCCGTGAGAGTGTAGCCGCTTCCAGGTGCCGCGCCACATGGTTTGCAACAATCAGAGCACGGGACACCACGGGACACCACGGGACACGGGGCACAGTTGCCCGGCAGGTCTGCCCGTTCGGGTAGCCTCGTTTCTTCCCACTTCTTCCAGCATTGCAGATGATCCAAAGGCAACCCGGACACGGCTTGTCCGCCGATTGCTGGCGGTTGGGAAAATCAGCGCGGGGCAGGGCCGCGGACCGCACCCGGCAACGGCCGCGGTGTTGCACGGTCTTGGCTGGTGTTAGCCGGCGGTGTCCCGTGAGTGTCCCACGGCAAAGAAAAAGGGCCTGGCATTTCTGCCAAGCCCTTGATTTATTGGAGCCGATGGGCGGATTCGAACCGCCGACCTACTGATTACGAATCAGTTGCTCTACCAGCTGAGCTACATCGGCGCACCGGACGGGGAAGTATAGGGGATGCGGGCCCACGCCTCAACCTGGACGAGCTAACTTGTCACGGCAAATCCGTTCTAGCCCGCCGTGGCTGGCCGTCCCCGCCGACGGCGGGAATTTTCGGTCATGCCCAGGTAGTCGAACACCAGGCGGACGTTGCGTGCCAGGCGCTGGATGG
>NZ_CAJAXH010000019.1 GCF_903946935.1 uncultured Thiodictyon sp. | reverse complement strand
GGTTACGCCGCCACCAGCAGGAGCGCGGACGACTTGGGCGGACGGGGCCGTCGGCGCGCTGGTGACGGAGGCAACGGCATGCGCTGGAGCACCTGCGCGAACAGCGTTTCGTGGGCGCGGCCGAAGAAGCGCTCAGCGGCGACTTGTGCCTCGGGTACAAGTCAAAACCTGACCCGAATCCCGCGCGAATCCCGCGAATCCTTTCGAATCCTTTTAACCTTTTCCCTCCGCCAGACTTAATTGAGCCTGCCTCCTTATCCGCAGCGTTGCTGATATATCCCTGGTCCACATCGCTTCCGAAGTGTACTCGAAACCGAGGTGAGTCATGAAAAGATGGTTGCCGGCGGTCATTGCGGCGGTGTTCACGCTCCCGGCGTTCGGTGCGCCCTATGTCGGTCAGTGGGCACAGAGTCAACAACTCTGCCGGGCGGGCGGTGACAGAGTGCCGATGAAGATCCAAGAGCGGAAGATCTGGTTCTATGAGAGTGGGTGTGATCTCAAGTCCATCGTGCAGAATGCGAGCACCTGGACCGCCAAAGCGGAATGCGCTGGTGAAGGAGAAACCTGGACCGAGCGCATTCGCATGACCGTTTCCGGCAATACGTTGGTTTTCTCTAAGGACAAAGGAAAGGGCGAACGCTACGTTCGGTGTCGGTGATGCGCAGGCGTCAGCGACGGAGCACGAGGTACGCGCGATATATCGGAAAATGGGGCGCCATCTCGCTCGGAAAATGATTGAAACCGCCCGTCTCTATTGCGTCTCCGGCGATTATGCAGCCAGTTCCTGGGACAGTTTACTTAATTCGTTCAGCCAGGAAGGAGCAATAGGGGACAGGCCAACATTATTCGGCTAACGTGGCATCGCAACTGGTGCGCGACCTGAGGGCAGTTCGGTGACGCGACGTGCGAGGATAATGCTGCCCGACGTGCCGGTTCATGTGATCACACGCGGCATTGATTGTGGCGCCTGTTTTTTTCCGACGCAGACCGCGGAGTCGATCTGGATGACCTGGCAGGGCTTGCGAGGCTGAACTCAGTGGAAATTCATGCCTATGTGCTCATGTCGAATCATGTGCATCTACTGTCGACGCCGGTTGCCGCGTATCGTCCGGAGTCCTGTTGTTATGCTCGGCGAAACGAGTTCCAGTTGCCTTAGCGGAGAGATCCCATGGTTGCATTCCTTTTCGAGCGGTCTCGTCGCGGCCCCCCTGTCCTCAGGGGCAGTCTCATCGTCTGGTTGATCCTGAGTGCGGTGACCGCCTTGCCGGCCCGGGCTGCCGATCTGATGATCTACGAGGACGGCCTGGCGAGCGGCTGGGAGGACTGGTCCTGGAGTACGACAGCGGCGGTCGCCACGGACATCAAGGTCACTGGCGCCTCGTCGCTGGCCGTGACCTATAGCGCCGGCTGGGGCGGGCTGTCGCTGCGGACCAGCCCTGCGATCGCCACCGCCGGTTATTCTGGGCTGCGTTTTTCCGTTTACGGGCGACCGGGGAGCGGGGCACTCTCGCTCTTCACACAGCCGACCGATAACGGCGCCAACAGCGCCAGTTTCCAGTTTACCCCCACCCCGGACGTGTGGAGTGTCGTCGACGTGCCTCTTAGCGCCTTGGGTAACCCCACCGAGATCGCCCGGATCAATATCCAGGACCGAACCGGCGCCGTTCCGCCGACCTATAACCTCGACACCCTGCGCCTGATCGGAATTGACCTGCCGCCACTGGCACTGACGGTCGATGCGGCGGCGCAGCGCAAGCCCATCAGCCCACTGATCTACGGCGTCAACGGCCAAAGTGCAACGTCTGCCGACGCGGCCTTCCTGACTAGCCTCGGGGTGTCGGTACGTCGCTGGGGAGGCAACAATACGACGCGCTACAATTGGATGCTCGACGCCGGCAACACGGCCAACGACTGGTACTACGAGAACGTCAGATTGAGTGATGCGGCCGGCCCGCCGGACGATTCCGCTACCAATCGCCTGATCGCTCAGGGACGTCCCTTAGGCGTAGAGACGGCGCTGACCCTACCCATGATTGGTTATGTCGCAAAGAACGGCGACTTGTCGACTTGCGGATTCAGCGTTGCGAAATACGGTCCGCAACAGCAAGTCGATGCCTGGCGTCCCGACTGCGGCAATGGTGTCAAGACCGATGGCAGCTTGGTAGCGGGCAATGACCCCGCGGACACCAGTCTTGTGATCGACCCCGGATTCGTCCAAACCTGGGTGACCTATCTGGTCAACCGCTACGGCTCGGCGAGCAATGGCGGCGTGCGCTATTACAACCTGGATAATGAGCCGGATATCTGGTGGAGTACCCACGCCGATGTGGCGCCGGTCGCCCTTAACTATGACCAATTGCGCGACCGCACCTATCAATACGCTGCGGCTATCAAGACCGCTGATCCGACGGCCCAAACCCTGGGTCCGGTTGTCATGGGCTGGACCTATTACTGGAATTCCCCGTGGGACGGACAGCGGGGGGACTGGAGTACCCCGGATGATCGCAATGCCCATGGCGGCACGCCCTTGGTACCCTGGTACCTCCAGCAGATGCAGGCATATGAGCAGGCGCACGGTACGCGTATTCTGGATTTCCTCGATCTGCACTATTATACTGCCGCGCCCGGCGTCGCTTTGAGCGTGGCCGGTGACGCCACCACCCAGGCGCTGCGTCTCAACAGTACCCGTTCCCTGTGGGACCCGACCTATGTTGATGAGAGTTGGATCGCCGCCGCCGGTCCCGACGGTGGCATCGTGCGGCTGATCCCGCGTATGCGCGAGTGGGTGCGCAGCAATTACCCGGGAACTAAGCTTGCGATCACCGAGTACAATTGGGGAGCGCCCGAGCACATCAATGGTGCCCTGGCGCAAGCGGACGTATTGGGTATTTTCGGTCGTGAAGGGTTGGATTTTGCAACCCTATGGTCTCCCCCGGCGAGCACCGAGCCGGCCGCCTTTGCATTTCGCATATACCGAAACTATGATGGGGCTGGAGGCCGCTTTGGTGAGACCAGTGTGAGTGCCAGCAGCAACGCCCAGGACCGGCTTGCTTGCTATGCCGCCGAAGAGACCGCCACGGGCGCCTTGACCTTGATCGTCATCAACAAGACCGCGGACGCGCTGTCGGCGCCACTGACCCTGAGCCACTTCGCGCCCGCCGGTACCCTGCAGGGCTGGCGCTACAGTTCTGCGCAGTTGACTGCGATCGTGCGCCTGGCTGACCGAACCTTCAGCGGTGCTACATTCACGGATAGCTATCCGGGCAACTCCATCACCCTCTACCGCGTGCCGCAGTTCTGTTGGGATTGTTTGCCCGGCCGCGGCGGCTGGCGTGCGATCTTCTGACGGGGAGAGCCGCCTGGAAGAATAGGCGACGGACCACATATCAACCGGACATGACCAGCGAGAAAACCAAAAGCCGCCGGCTGAAAGACAGCCAGCTCGTCAGGGCCTACGGCCATGGCGCCCGCGCCAACCCGCAAGATGAACGTGGCGGGTGCCTTGGCCGTTCCCCCACCCCGCCATCCCCCAATAGGGGAGGGAGAATGGGACCGCGCTCCCGGCGCGACTGTCACCGCAAAACGTTGGCGGACATCGACCCGTGTGACCCGAATAGCGAGGTGCCGCCCGGCGCCATAATCGCCGGTCAAAGCGATCTCGCACACAATAACACCTATGGCCGACTGCCACGGTTTTATGTGGACAAAGTCGTTGTCTTCCGGCAATGCAAAACGGAAGAGGTGTGGCCGGCCGAAAGGCAGAAATGAAGGAAAAGACGCGAAAGGAAGAGGCAAGAAAGGTCCACTTGGACGGCCTGGCAAAGAAGCATCGAAACCATGAGACATAACGCGGCGCCCAACCTGACTCGTTACGTCGGTGCCCGCAGGCTGGCTTAGGATTAGGCGCGGAGGGAAAAACTGGCACAGAACTGCTGGCCTTGATCGTCGTTTCTGCCAGTCCGCAAGTTCTGCGAGCCCGCGGCGGCGGGAAGTTGCCGTCCATGGCCTGGGTTCCGGCGTCCGGGCCGGAATGACGATCAAGGTCGATCTGCTGATCTATCCCTTGTCCACTGCTTTTCCGAAGTATGCTCGAAACCGAGGTGATTTATGAACAGATGGTTGCTTGCGGTCACTGCGACGGTGTTCACGCTCCCGGCGTTCGGTGCGCCTCCTTATGTGGGTCAGTGGGCGCCAAGTCAAGAACTCTGCCGAGCGGGGGGTGACAGAGTGCCGATGAAGATCCAAGAGCGGAAGATCTGGTTCTATGAGAGTGGGTGTGATCTCAAGTCCATCGTGCAGAATGCGAGCACCTGGACCGCCAAAGCGGAATGCTCCGGCGAAGGCGAGACGTGGACGGAGCGAATTCGCATGACTGTTTCCGGCAATACTTTGGTTTTTTCTAAGGGCAAAGAAAAGGGCGAACGCTACGTTCGGTGTCGGTGATGCGCAGGAGACAGCGGGGAAAGTGGTCAGTACTGAGCTCAAGCGAAAATCTGGCCTAACTTGCACGGAGAAGGTGGCCAGGCTCGCTTAACGATTTCGCCGCTGGCGGGATGTAAATGAGCCTGGCCCATTATTCTCAAATTATTCTATTATGCGGCATCTGCTTAACTCCAAACAGACCGGAGAAACACATGAAAGACGGTCGGTCGAAAAATGAAGTTATAACGACAGTAGACCAACTAGGTGAACTGCTTCAATTGGCAAGCGAGGAGCAGGAGGGCATTCGCAAGTGCCGGGCGATTATGCCGATGAAGATTACCAGGAGCTATGCGAAGTTGCTGGATCCAAATGATCCACATGACCCTCTAAGGCGGATCGTTATTCCATCGACTGACGAACTGGCCATCTATCCCGACGATGATATCGTCGATAACCATAAGGATGAGGCAAAATACCAGCCGATCGATGGCATCATCCATCGCTATCCGGGCAAGGTCTTGTTGATGTACACAACAGGGTGTTTTGCGCACTGTCGTTTCTGTTTTCGATCCGAAAAAGTCGTTTTCACCCTGAGCGGACGACGCCTCGACAGGGCGATCGAGTATCTGCGTGAAAACGAATCGATTCGCGATGTGGTATTTACCGGGGGCGATCCGTTTTATGGCAATATTGACCGACTCGGACATGCGTTGGCAGAGGTGCGCCGTATTCCTCATGTGGAAATCATTCGCATCACCACAAGGGCGCCGGTTTATGTGCCGCAGATGTTCGACGATCGGCTCGTGGAGATGCTCAGTCAGTTCAAGCCGTTGTTTATGCTAATTTCATTTATCCATCCGCACCTCATCACGCTTGATCAGAACAATGACAAGGTCCGGACTATCGGATAATGTAGGGGTGCGGCAAAATTGATTGGGCTAGGCTTAATTAATGTTTTCACCGCCGGCCGGAATGACGATCAATGTCGTCGAAATCGCCCCGAGGTTCTGTCATGACCATCATTGAGATAAAACATGTTCTGCTATGGTGTCTCGGGCTCAATTACGGCCTGTTGCTCATCTGGTTTGGAGCCTTCGCCTATGCGCATGACTGGATGTATCGCATGCATGCGCGCTGGTTCACGTTGTCGCCGCAAACCTTTGATGCCATCAATTACGCGGGCATGGCGGTCTTCAAGATCGGGATCATGCTTCTCAATCTGGTGCCACTGATTGCACTCTACCTGGTGTAGGGGCAGTCCCCGCGCAGTTCGATAGGCTCGGCCATGAGCAGGGTCAGCGCGTATTCTGGGTCAGGTCCCATGGGCCTTGATCGTTGTTCCGGCGACCGGTCGCGGCCGGGGGCCGCTCCTACGAGGGCCGGAGCGGCCCGGGGGGGCGACGAATGTCCGCGTCGGTGGCGCCTTGAACGCCGAGGCGTCCGCGCCGGTCGCCCCTGCTGTTCAAACCGGTCGCAAAAGCTCTGCGGGCTGTTGCGACCGCGGTATCATGGGCGGTCTGCTGCGGCGCCTGCCGCCGCCCTTCCCGGCATCATTGAGGATTTCCCATGCCAGACCCCCAGTCAAACGCTTCGCAGCGGCTCAGTGTGGCCGCCCAGCTACTTCTGAAGTGGCTGGTCATTGCCGCCAAGTGGGCCGGCCGGGCGCTTCGCCGCCTTGGTATCGGCCTGCTGGTCTTCGGGCGTGCCCTTTACGATCCAGCGTTTGCCAGCGCCTTCAACCGCGGGTTCAACGCTGGCGCCGTTGAGACTCAGCTCCAGCCGGTCGCCGCGCCGACGGCGCCGCCTACACCGACCCCAGCGGCGACCCTGCAAAAGGCCCCGCCCGACGCGGCCCTGCTCCTGCTCGGTCTATTGCAGAAGGATGCGCGGCTGTTGGACTTTCTGCAGCAGGAGGTCGGCGATTACTCGGATCAACAGGTGGGCGCCGCGGCCCGGGTGGTCCATCAGGGGTGTCGCCGCGTGCTGGACGAGTATCTCACCGTCGCCCCGGTGCGCACCGAGGCCGAGGGTGGTCGGGTGACCCTCCAGGCCGGCTTCGACCCGTCGGCGGTCCACCTGAGCGGCCAGTTGGTCGGTGGGCCGCCCTTCCGCGGTACCCTGGTCCACGGCGGGTGGCGTGCCACCGAGGTGCGCCTGCCCCAGGTGGCGAGCGGCCGTGACTTGAGTATCCTGGCGCCGGCGGAGGTCGAACTGTGAGCAAGGCCCGTTATTCAATCGGTATCGATCTGGGCACCACCCATTGCGCCCTGTCCTATATCGACTCCTGGGAGAGCGAGGGGGACAGTATCGTCGAGGCGATCCTGCCCATCCCCCAACTGACCGCGCCGGGCTCGGTGATGGAGCGGGCGCTGTTGCCGTCCTTTCTCTATCTGCCCCACCCCGACGAGTTCCGCCCGGCCGACCTGACGCTGCCCTGGCCCAGCGACCCGGGCCGCATCGCCGGTGAACTGGCCCGCGCCCAGGGCTCCACGACCCCGATCCGGCTGGTCTCCAGCGCCAAGTCCTGGCTCTGTCACCCGGATCTGGACCGACGCGCCGCCTTTCTTCCGGACGGCGCCCCCCCGGAGGTGACCAAGGTCTCGCCCTTCGCGGCCAGCGTCCAGTATCTGGCGCACCTGCGCGAGGCCTGGAACGCCGCCCACCCGGCGGAGCCGCTGGAGACCCAGGAGGTGACGGTGACGGTGCCGGCCTCCTTCGACCCGGCCGCCCGCGAATTGACCGCCGAGGCCGCCCGCGCCATCGGCATCGGCAATCTGGTCCTGCTGGAGGAGCCCCAGGCGGCGCTCTACAGTTGGGTCAACGACAGCCATGGGGAGTGGCGGACCCAGGCGCGGGTCGGGGACATCATCCTGGTGGTGGACGTCGGCGGCGGCACCACGGACCTGTCATTGATTGCAGTCACCGAGGAACAGGGCGCACTGGAGCTGACGCGGATCGCGGTCGGCGACCATATCCTGTTGGGCGGCGACAACATGGACCTGGCCCTGGCCCACCTGGTGCGGACCAAGCTCAAGGCCGATGGGGTGGAGCTCGACCGCTGGCAGTTCCAGGCCCTGACCTATGGCTGCCGACAGGCCAAGGAGACCCTGCTGGGCGACGCGCAACTGAGCGCGGTGCCGGTGGTGGTGCCCAGCCGTGGGGCGCGCCTGATCGGCGGCAGTATCCGCACCGAACTCACCCAGGAGGAGGTGACGACGACCCTGGTCGCCGGTTTCTTCCCGGAGGTCGCGGCCGACGCCCGGCCGTTGGTCCGCGCCCGTGGCGCACTGACCCAGGTCGGCCTGCCCTATGCCCAGGACCCGGCCGTTACCCGCCATCTGGCCGCCTTCCTCGCTCGCCAGGCGGATGCCACCAACGACCTGGATGGGTTCGCCGAACAGCTCGCGGGGCGCAGCTTTCTGCACCCCACCGCGATCCTGTTCAATGGCGGCGTCTTCAAGCCCCCAGTGCTGCGGGACCGGGTGATGCGGATCATCAACGCCTGGCTGGCGGCCGAGCAGGCCCCGCCCGCGCGCCTCCTGGACGCCCGCGATCTGGACCTGGCCGTCGCCCGGGGCGGGGCCTTTTACGCCCATGTGCGCAACCACGGCGGGGTGCGTATCCGCGGCGGCACCTCCAATGCCTACTATGTCGGCATCGAGGCCGCGCTCCCGGCCGTTCCCGGTCTGGAGCCGGAGATCCATGCGCTCTGTCTGGTGCCCTTCGGTCTGGAGGAAGGGTCCGGGCCGGTCAGCCCGCCGCAGGAGTTCGGGCTGGTGGTGGGCGAGCTGGTGCGCTTCCGCTTCTTCAGCTCCAACGTCCGTCGCGACGATCAGGTCGGCGAACTGCTGACCGACTGGCCCGCGGACGCACTGTTGGAGCTCGAGGAGATCCAGACCGAACTCCCCCCCGAGGGCCGCAAGCGCGGCGAGGTGGTTCCGGTGCGGCTCCAGGCGCTGGTGAGCGAGGTCGGCACCTTGGAGTTGACGGCGATCCCCATTGCCGGGGGTGCGGAGCGTTGGCGGGTGGCGTTCAATACCCGCGGGGCGGCGACCTAGCCAGGGACGCCGCTCCCCGGTGGGAGCGGGCGTCACGCTGCGACTGGACCGGCGCGTCGTCGCAGCGCGTCCACCGAGGGTTCCGGACTGTGACCTTGCGGCTAACGGCCATGGCGGCCGCACCACCCCGCACGATGAACGTGGCGGGCGCCTTTCGGCGATTGATCCTTGTTCTATTCGCCAGCTCCGCGAGGTGCGCCGGATCGCCTTACCATTTCATTGGATGCGCCATCATCCAAGGCACCCGTAAGATGCCGCCGAACGCCAGCACCCCCAGTGTGATCCGCAGGGTGCTCAGGCAGCGACCTGGAGTGGGCGGCGTACGACAATATTTTTCGGGCTGAGTACAGGTCCGCTCGAGCATAGCCGCAAAAAGAATGGTTACAAGGGCCGCGAAGCGAGTTGTGTACCTAAAATGGACAAATGCGAAAATAGTAGAAACAGCGACTGTAATTATAAGTAATAAGAAGGTGACGCTAGCGGCAGCGTTCAAGTTATCGCTCATCGCTCCAAGCTCCGGTCGCCAATGTTTTCCAAACCAAAAAATGACCAGAAACCCAAGGATATAGAAGTGCTCTGAGATAAATAGGTTTGCTAGCGATTCAATAAGTGACTGTCCGATAAACACCGTGTATTCTCGCGGGTTTGATAAAACGGCCTGCATCACCGACGATGGATTATTGAATGCTTCTGAGAACGGCGTGTGCGCGCCTGCCAAAGAACTTCCCATGCCATACAGGTCGTAATGGAACTGAAAAACCGCTAAGGCACGTCCGCCGAGAAGACCGTCGCTGCCGTGGATGTAGAGTGCTGGCGCAACGAGTAATACTATCGTAAAGCAGTAACCAAACAGCAGACGCATTGACTCAGGCTGCCGATACCGCCAAGCGGCATAGCTCAGTACCAGCAAGCTTGCGGGCAACATTTCGACCTTTGCCAGTCCGAATAGCGCAAGCGAAATACCGCCGAGCAGGAAGCGCTGCCGGCAGATTAGCAGCACAAAAAGATTAAAGAAGGTGGCGCCAATCAGCTCGCTGGTCGGCTCAATGAATTGCAATCCTAAGGCGCCCGTGCCGAGTAGCGCCAAGGCGCCGACCCACCGATCGTTTATCAGTTTTCGGATGAGATACAGTGCAGACACCAACCACAGCACCATCGCTGTAAGCTTGATGTGCCAATTGAGGAGCTCTGTTGACGGATTAATTAATAGCTTGTAGATACCGACGGCGCCGGTAGAGCTGATGCCGCCTGACCACTGTAGATGGGGGTATTGAAATTCCCAATGGTCTGACGCTCGATGCAGTCGCATGTCGGCGTAAGTCAAGAACGCCTGGTCCGATGGGTGAGGAGCCGGTTCTGCTGCGCCCTGAAAGATTACTATAGCGGATAAAAGGACTGCGATGAGTAGAGACAGCCACAGTAATTCCGGCTGCCCCTCGCGTCGACTATTTCTTATGCTCATCTATCAAGTCTCCAATCAGGGGGCAACCCCACGGGGATCGGCCGCTTGCTCGACCCGTCGATGTTCCAGCAGGTCCAGGAGTGGGGCGGCCTTGTCGAAGGTCTCCCGATATTCGGACTCGGGGTGCGAGTCGGCGACGATCCCGCCCCCGGCCCACAGCCGGGTTATCCCCGCGGAGTGTACCATCGTACGGATGGCGATATTGGTGTCCATGGCCCCATCGAAGCCAAGGTAGCCGATGGCCCCGCAATAGATGCCGCGGCGCTGCGGTTCCAACTCGTCGATGATCTCCATGGCCCGGCGCTTCGGCGCCCCGGTGATGGACCCGCCGGGAAAGCAGGCGCGCAGCAGGTCGACCGCGGTGCGGCCGGCCGCCAGCCGGCCGCGGATCGTGCTGACCAGGTGATGGACGTGCGCAAAGGACTCGAGCGCGAACAGCTCGGGTACTTGAATGCTGCCGATGGCACAGACCCGACCCAGGTCATTGCGCAGCAGGTCCACGATCATCAGATGCTCCGCCCGGTCCTTGGGGCTCGCGCGCAGGGCCTCGGCGAGCCGGCGATCCTCGCCGGGGTTCGCCCCCCGGGGCCGAGTGCCCTTGATGGGCTTGGTCTCCACCTGGCCGTCGCGCACGCGCAGGAAGCGCTCCGGGGACGAGCACAGCACCTGAGCGTCGGGGGTGCTCAGGTAGGCACCATAGGGGGCCGCGTTCATGACGCGCAAGTCCAGATAGGCGTCCCAGGGGTTTCCCTGGGTCGGCGCCGCGAAGCGTTGGGCCAGGTTGACCTGATAACAGTCCCCCGCGATCAGATAGTGTTGGATGCGGGCAATGGCGGCGTGGTACTGGGCGCGGCTGACAGTGGGTCGCACCCGGTCCAGCACGCGGAACGGCACCCGCGGCCGGACGGCGTGGGCGTTGGCGAACAGCGTCCGATACTCGGCGGCCGTGGTCGGGTCGCGCGCGACCAGCCGGGTGCGCCTGGTCTCATGGTCCACCACCAGTGCCCAGTCATAGATGCCGATCGCCAAATCCGGGGTGCCCTCGATGTCCGTCGCAGGGGTCGGCAGGCAGATCAGGCGGCGTGCCAGGTCATAAGCGAACCAGCCGATGGCCCCGCCACTGAAGGGCAGGTCCGGGACCCCGGGCTGAATAGGCCCCAGGGCCTCGCGTAGCAGATCGAAAGGGTCGGCCAGGGAGGTCCGCACGCCGGCTGCGGTGCGGACCTTGGTGCAGGGTCCGCGGGTGACCAGAGTCGCGCGGGGGTCCGCGCTCAGGATATCGTAGCGCCCCTGGGTGCAGTGCGGCCGACCGCTGTCCAGAAAGACCGGCCAGGGGCGATCGAGCAGGGCCGCGCACAGCGCGACGCTGTCGGGCCGATAGGGCAGCTCGATAACCTGAAGCGGGCAGGGCCGGGTCATCTTGGTCGACGATGAAATGGATAGGGCGGAGCGTCGCCAGTCAGTTCAACTCTCATTCTTCCCGTACTTCCGTATTTTCTTGGGGAAGGCCCACCCATTTACTACTCGGGAGTGGGCGCCTCAAGCGCCCACTCCCGAGCAAGGCTCAACGGTGGGGGGCGAAGGGGTGTTTGGCGGTGGCCTTGCGCTGCTCGATCTCGGCGACCCTGGGTTCACCGGTAATGGCGCGCTTGATCGCCTCCTTGGTGGCCGCGTAGTTGTTTTCCTGGATCTTGGCGTCGTTCTCGGCCTGCCAGTGGATGAAGACACCGACGCAGATGAAGACGTCGTCCACCTCGTCGGCCGGGATGGTGCCATCCGCCACACAGTCGGCCACCGCCATGGCGACGCCGCGCTGGGCGGATCCGAACATCTGCTTCGCCTGCTTGGGACCCTTGATGGTGACCTTGTTGAACATAACCGTGTTGGGTTTGCACGGCAGATTGGGTGCGACCAGCGCGAGCAGGCTGGTGAAGCCGTCCTTGTTGTTCACCAGTGCGTTGCAGAAGGCGGTTTCAACGGCGGAGCCGCGCGGGCCCATGATCAGGTCGATATGGGCGACCTCATTGTGGTCGCCGACCGCGGATTCGCCGACCAGGGTTTTGTTAATCTTTGCCATTGTGTTTTCTCCTATTGAGTTGAGCTGTTTCAGCCTGGAAAGGGTCATTGTCCGCAAATGAACGCAAAAAACGCAAATAAGATTAGACGCTTGGCCTCAGTCCCGTCATCACCCGCGAGGTGGACCGTCGGCCCGATCCAAGCCGCTGATTATTTAAGTTAATTTGCGGACGGACGGCTCTTTCTCGGATGATGAAGCGGGTTGCAGGCGTTGGAGTCTGGGGATCAGCAGACAGGCGACCGTCAGATCCGCCATGGTACCGGGGTTGATGCCGGCGTTCTTGAGTTCCCGATCGAATGTCAGGAGCGCCGCGCGGTGGGGCTGCGGGCGCGCCGCCTGGTTGAGGGCGGCGGCCAGTGGCGCGGCCCGCCGACTGACCGCGAGCGCCTGATCGACGCCCAGTTTACGGGCGATGTGCGTATCCGGGAAGCGCCTCAGAAAATCCAGGTAAAGGCCGACGGCGGCCCAGGCCGGGTCTTGCCAGCGTGTCTGAAGCCGCTCGAGCAGGGGCACCGCCCGTTCAAACAGGTCCTTGAAGCATTCAGCGTATTGGCGGGCGATCAGGTCGCGGTGGGCGGCCAGGGTCATCACCTCGAGTGGCGTCGCGGTGGCCGACTCGGCGACGTCGTACCGCGCCGACCGCCCCAGCCCGGCCGGGGCGGCGAGCCGGATGGCCTGGTTGAGCCACTGCGTGTCCGCCCGATCCGCCGCCTGCAGCACCGCCGCCACGCGGGTGCGCAACCCTCCCGGGGCCGCCGGGTCCAGGGCGGCCTGGAGCAAGGGGGCGCAGAGCAGGATGATCCCCAGGTTGGTGTTACAGCCCACCGCCTCCCGGGTGGCGACCACCGCGCGGTAGACCCGCTCCCCGAGCCCCAGTCCGGGCGCGGTCAGGGGACCGGCGCTGACCTGCGCACTCAACAGAAAATCGGCCACCGTCATGCCGTGCCCGGCGGACTGGCGGTGGACGTTGCCCGGTTTGAGCGCCTCAAGTTCCAGGGCGGAAGCCTCCCGGTAGGCGGCGGCGATCAGCCCCCGCCGCTGCCCGACTGCGTCGGCGCTCGGTGGCATGGCGTCAGGTCGCAATCTGGGCGCCCAGATTGCGCCCCGCAGCGATGCGGTAACCCAGGGGTGACGACGCGCCGAACCGTGACTTGAGCCCCGACTCCAACCAGCGCGCCTGTGACTCATCCGCCGCCAGGATGAACCCGGTGGGCCCCCAGGATGACTGGCCGTTGCCCGGGAATCCCTGATCGGTCGCCCACGCCAGGGCGGCGGCCACCGCCGGTGAGGCGAAACAGCCGCCTTGCACTGGCGCGAAATGCCCGCCGACCGCGCGTTGGATCTCGCCGATTGCCTCCGCCACCGGCGCCAAGTGTCCATCCAGCAGGCCGGGCACCAACTGCATCAGGAGCAGGCGGCACAGGTGCCCGGCGGTGGCCGCCGGGAACTCGGGCAATTGCCCGAAGGCGCGCGACTCGGGCTCCCCGTGCAGCCCCTGTGCCCGCTCATCGAGCAGCAAGAGCACCCGCCAATGGGCCGGGAAGGGCAGGCGCATCACCACCGGCGGCACCTCCGGCCGCTCGCCGCGCCCGCAATCGCAGATGAATCCGCCCTGCTCGAATGCGCCGATGCCGATCCCGGAGCGTTGGCCCCGCCCCAACGCCTGGGCGATCCCGCGGCAGTCGGTCGGCCGATCCCCGGCCGCCGGGTCCAGTAGTCGCCCCAGTGCGGTCCCCACCGCCAGGGCCATCTGGGTGCCGGAGCCCAGACCGGCATGATCGGGGATCGCCGCGCTCAATTGGATTCGCGCCCCGCCCGTCAGTCCCCGCGCTGCGGCGAAGGCGCGGGCATAGGCCAGGGCACGCTCGGCCCCCGGCCCCTGCGCGCTGAGCGTGTCGGCGCGCTCCGCCCGCAGGCGGGTCGCAAAGGCATCGATCGTCAGCCCCAAGCTGCCGAACTGCCGGCCCAGGCCCCCGTGCAGGTCCAAAAACCCCAGGTGCAGCCGGGCGGGGGCGTCCACGTGGATCGATGGGGCAGGGCGGCTGGTCATGGGGTGGGCGTGTTACCGAAACTGCAGAAGGGCGACTCGCGTTAGATTATGCGGCAACGCAGGAAATTCTTGGACGTGCCGCCAGCGAATTTTTCTCCTATCCGGTTGCTGACCCCTGCCAGTGGCGGAGCACCCCCGCGACGACCGGCCCCGCCATTCGCCGATCGTTGACAGGCCGGCGGTCTGATCGCACACTCTCAACAATGTTCAAGCCTCTAAAAGCCGAGATATAACAGTGCAAGACGATAAGGTCGGTGGTCGTTTCCAGATGGCCGGCGGGGCGCTGCTGGCGGCCGCGCTGTTCGCCCTAACGGGCTGCGGTCCCAACGGGTTCGCCCGGGACTCAGTGGTCGAGAGCAAGGGTGCCGAGGGATTTCTCGACCGGATACAACAGAACTGTGGAAAATTATCGGTCGGCGATTCGCCGATCAATTTTCTGCTCAGTACCAGCAGCAATGACGTGACCTTTGTCGATATGACGAGCAAGCTCTATCTCGGTCAGTTCTCGCGCAAGGATTATACCGACGGGATCAACGCCTTCTATGTCACTGGCACCAATCAGCCGGCCCTGGATTGCATCTTCAAGCAACAGTAAACGCAAGAACAGCAGTTAAGCCGCAAATGAACGCAAAAAACGCAAAATAAAGCAGTTGGTTACTCGTTTTCTGCGCGTACAGTCGGCGCACCTGTAGGGTGAGCTATCCGCTTCAGCGACCAAGGAGTAACCTCTCGTATTTATTTGCGTTCGTTTGCGTTCATTTGCGGCAAAATGCTCTTTCCAGGTTTATCCGACCCGGATCTTCTCCCCATACCCGGTCATCTCCAGATACCCCCGCCCGACCTCCCGGCCGTTTTCAGTCACCCCTACCGCGCCCTCCCAATAGACGGCACCGGTGGAGCGCCGGCTGTCCAATTCCTGGTCGTCCATCAGCGGTTGGAGTAGAAAGCGGCGCTCATTGATACGCACCCGCCATTCGACCGGGTAGTCGATACCGGTGCGCGGCGAGCGCCAGTGGCGCAGCGGCTCAAAGGTAACCGCCTCCGGCGGTAGCGCCTGGGCCGGGCCGCCCGCCGGCTGGAGGGTGGCGGCGGACCAGATCGCCTGGCCGTCATTGCCGCGCATCCGGAAGGCCATCAGTGCGCCGCCGTCAGCGAGATTCACGCCAATCCAATCCCAGCCCTTGGCCCCTTGCGGCAGGTATTCGCTCGACCATTCGTGATCCAGCCAGGCCAGACCGGTGACTGATTGGGTCCGGCCATCCAGGGTCACGCTGCCGCTGACCTTGAGTTGCGGTCGGCTATAGTAATAGCTCGCGTCGCGTGGGCCTGGCCCCTTGGCGCTGAACCCGGCGGCGCCATTGAGCAGCGGCGGGCCGGCCGGGACCAGTGAGAGCGAATAGCCGAACCCATCGCCGCTCACCTGCGCGTGATAACGATCGTCCGTCTGCTCAAATCGCCAGTCGCCGACCCACACGCGGGTCCGCCCCGACTCAAATCCGGCGCGCCCGAAACCGACTCGGGCGGCGCGCTCATCATGGCGCAGCCGCCCCAGGCGTGGATCGGCGATGGCCGCGTGCGCCAGGATCAATTGGCGGGGCGCGAAGGCACTGGGGTTCTCCTCCCCCAGGCCGGTGCGCACGCGAAAGAAGGTGGTCTGGAAGCCCAGCGGGCTGCCGTCCGGCAGGGCTAGCCAGCCGGTGGCATACCACCACTCGGTGCGAAACCCGGGGTGGGCGCCGTGATCGGCCGGGAAGGTCAGGGTGCGGCCGGGTAGTACCGGGTCGAAGGTGACCGGCGGGGCCTGATCCGGCTCCGCTGCTGCCGCGATCCGCCAGACCGGCAGGCTCGCCAAAGCCAGGAGGCAGGTGCGCCTATTCATTGCTCCAGCTCCGGAAGGTCTCACGCCAAGGCGCCAAGACGCCAAGCGTTCTCAATGTGATATCAATCATCGCGGGCCTCTGCTAGTGACTTGGGGACGACCTTCCGCTCGGCGTTCTTGGCGCCTTGGCGTGATAACTCTTCCTGCGCCGATCACCAATCCTCCCGCACCGCCAGCACCGCCTCTTGCCGCATCGCCTGGCGCCCGGCGAGCACCGCGGCCAGGGCCGCCAGGGCGATCAGACCGCCGGCGAACCAGGCGAGCGACCCCCAGGGGACGTGGATGTCCATGCTCCAATGGAAGCTCTGCCGATTGACCACCTCGATCAACACCAGGCCGATGGCCCCGCCGATCAATAGTCCGCCGAGCACCCCGACCCCGGCCGCCAAGGCCCCCTCCTGGGCGAGCATCCAACCGATCTGGCGGCGCGTGAGCCCCAGGTGGCGCAACATCCCGAACTCGCGCCGCCGCGCCGCTGCCAGGGCGGCAAAGCTCGCGGCCACCCCGGCGAGCCCGATGCCCACCGCGACCGCCTCCAGCAGATAGGTGACCGCAAAGGTGCGATCGAAGATGCGCAGCGTCATGCCGCGGATAAACCCCGGGTCGGTGACCTCCAGCGCACCTGGCTCACCGGTGGCCTTGAGCGCGGCGGCCACCTGGTCCGCCACCGCCCCGGGGGCGAGAAAGATGGCCGCGTGATTGGCGAGCCGATCGCCGGTGAGCCGGCGGTAGTCCTCCAGATCGATCATCAACGTCCCGGTCTGGCGCGCGTAGTCCCGCCAAACGCCGCCCACGCGCAGCGCGACCGGCCGCCCGGCGAGCGGCACCTCGACCGACTGGCCGGGTCGCCAGCCGTAGAGGTCCTGCATCGCCTCGGAGACCCAGATGGCCGGCGCGCCGCCGCCGGGCCGCGCGGCGGCGATCAGGGGCACCTCGTGCCCGTCGCCCGAGATTGGCCGGGCCAGCAGGGCCACCGGCGCCCGCCCGGGGGCCAGGCGCAGGCTGTCCTCGCGTGTGAAACGGATCTCGCGGATGCCCGGCACGGCCTTGATCCGTCCCTGCTGGGGCTCGTCCAGAAAGCCGGAACTGCTGATCTTGCCGACCCGCAGATAGAGGTCGGCGGGCAGGACCTGGCCCAGCCATTCATCCACCGAATCGCGAAAGGAGGCGACCATGATCGCCATCGCCGCCGCCAGTGCAACACTGGTCAGCACCCCGGCCGCCGCCACCACCGCGTGACCAGGCGCGGCGCCGAGGCGGGCCGCGGCGAGCCGGGACGGCACCGGGCCGCCCGTCGGCAACAGCCAGGCGAGGGCGGAGGCGATGACCGGCAACAGCAGCACCCCACCTGCCAGCAGACAATCGACGGCCAGATAGCCGCCCAGCGGCAGGCCATTGATGGGCGGCAGCCAACAGGCGGCTAGCCCCGCCGCCAGGATCGCCAACCCCAGCCGCGGATGCCCGCGCCCGCCGAGCAGCGCCGCCTCGTCCCCAGCCTTCAGCGCCTGGGCCGGCGATACGGTGGCCGCCTCGCGCGCCGGCAGAAAGGCGCCGGCCATGCCGGCCAGCACGCCCAGCGCCACATACAGTGCGGTCGTCCAGGGCTGGAACTGGAGCTGCGGCGTCAGCCCGGAGAAAAACCCGGCGCCCAGATCGCCGCCGAGGACGGCCAGCATGCCCCATGCCAGCGCGTGACCAACGGCCACGCCGACCAGTCCGCCCGCCAGTCCCACCAGTGCGCCCTCCGCCAGCAGCCAGGCGAACAGACTGCGGCGCGAAAGGCCGATGGCGCGCAGAAAGGCGAACTCGGTGCGGCGGCGCACCACCGACAACGCCTGGGCCGAGAAGACCAGAAAGCCGCCGGTGACGAGCGCGATGGCCGCCAGCATGGTCAGATTGACCCGATAGGCGCGCGACAGGTTGGCCGCCTGGTTCTCCGCCGCCGCCGGGGCCTCGATCAGCACCCCGGCCGGCAGCATCGCTTGCAAGGCGACCCGCGCCGCCGCTGGTGCGACGCCCTCGGTCAGGCGCAGATCGATGCGGGTCAGCCGCCCGAGTTTGGCGAAGTGCTGCTGCACGGCGGCGATGTCCATCACCGCCAGGCGGCGATTCTCCGCGGCCCCCGGCAGGTCGCCAGCGATCCGCAGTTCCAGGGGTTGGCTGCCCGCGTGCAGCCGCAACTGGTCGCCGGGTTTCAACCCGAGCGCCTGTTGCGCCGCCTCACTGAGAAAGACGCGGTCCTCCGCCAGGATGGAGAAGCGTGCGTCACCCTCTGCCGCGCCCGTCTGCGCCGGGCGTGGCAGCAGTGCCGGGGTTACGCGTGCCAGCGTGAAGACATCGACCCCCAGCAGTTGCAGGGTGTCCAGACTGTCGACCAGTTGGGTCTCCACCTCCACCACCGGACTCGCCTCGGCCACCTCCGGCCGGGCGGCGAGCCGGGCATAGAGTGCCTCATCAAAACCGCCGCGCGGCCCCACCACCTGCAGGTCCGCCGCGCCGGCCATGGCACGCAGGCCGCGGCCGAATTCGGTGAGCGCGGCATCGTGGACCGCCTCGACCGCCATCCCCAGCGCGACCCCCAGTACGATGGCGGCAAAGGAGAACAGGGTCGCCACCCGCCGCCGGGCGAGCGACCCGAAAAAGACCGGCGCCAGGGTCATCCGTCCAGCCCCGCGGCCGTCAGATGCAGGACCCGGTCGGCCGTCTTGGCCCCCTCCAGCGAATGGGTGACCAGGATGCCGATCGCGCCCGCCCCGCGGATGCGCTCCGCGAGCAGCGCCAGCACCATCGCGGCGTTGGCCGGGTCCAGATTGCCGGTCGGCTCGTCGGCCAGCACCAGGCGTGGGCCATGGGCCAGCGCGCGGGCAATCGCCACCCGTTGCATCTCACCGCCCGAGAGCTCCCGCGGCCAACTGGCGGCGCGCGCGCCCAGGCCCACCGCCTCCAGCAGTTGCTGCGCCGGGCCGTCTGCCGCCGCGCCGCTGAGGCCCTTGAGCCACAAGGGCAGGGCGACGTTCTGGCGTACCGTCAGATGCGGCAGCACATGGAAGGCCTGGAAAACGAAACCCAGCTTGTCGCGGCGCAGGTGGGTGAGCGCGTCCTCGCTCAGGTCCGCATAGTGGGCGCCATCGAGCGCCAACTGCCCGCTGTCAGGCCGGTCCAGCCCGGCGATCAGGTTGAGCAGGGTTGATTTGCCGACGCCGGACTCACCGACAATGGCCACATATTCACCCGGGTGCAGGCGCAGGCAGATGTCTTGCAGGACACGGCGCCCGTTGAACTGGCGGGAGAGGTTGGTGAGCTCGAGCATAGGGCGTCAGGGGGGATCGGTTGCCGGTGGTTCCACTTCACCACATATTGGGGGCGATCCAACCGTCTGGAAGGCAGGCTGATGGTCTCTGCGAGGGCCTCGGTCATAATTTCGGCCACAGCGCTAACGGCGAGGTCGTCGGTTCGCACAACGGACCCTACGGGCTGGCTCCTATGCCTCAGCCTGGGCGCAAGCGCGGGGGCTGCGCGTCCCGTGCTGAAACCGGACGCGGAGCGCCCGCACGGCATTCCCACGCTGGAGCGTGGGAACGAGAATAGCCGGTTGCTGTATCCGCAATGATCAACCAATGAGGGCTGCATAATGACCAATGCGCTGGTGATCCGTAACATGACCCGTCCCGAGGTGGGCGAGCTGGTCGAATGGGCCGCGCGGGAGGGTTGGAACCCCGGTTTGCATGATGCCGAGCTGTTCTGGGCCACCGACCCGGACGCCTTCATCGCCGCGGAGCGCGACGGCGTCTTGATTGGGGGCGGCGCCATCACCTCCTACCAGGGTGAGTTTGGCTTTATGGGCTTCTTTATCGTCCGGCCTGAGTTTCGCGGCCAGGGGCTCGGCAATACCCTCTGGCACGCCCGCCGCGAACGCCTGCTGGCACGCCTGAATCCGGGGGCGAGCATCGGCATGGACGGTGTATTCGCGATGCAGGACTACTACGCCAAGGGCGGCTTTGTATTCTCGCATCGCGACATCCGTTTTCGCGCCGACATTCCGGACCATCCAGCCACCGCCCCAATTGGTGACGAAGAGATTGTCCCGTTGGCCGAGATTCCTTTCGATCAGGTCATTGACTATGACCGCACCTGCTTTCCCGCCCCGCGTCCGACCTTCTTGGGCAAGTGGATTGCCCAGCCCGATGCGCTTGCACTGGGTTGCCGGCGCGGCGGTAAACTAAGCGGATACGGGGCGGTCCGCCGTTGTCGCGCCGGCTGCAAGATCGGTCCCTTGTTCGCTGACGATACGCCAGCCGCCATGGCACTTTACGCGCAACTGGCCGGGTTCGCCGTCGGCGGCCCGCTGTTTCTCGACGCGCCGGAAAACAACCCGGCCGCCCTCGCGCTCGTGCATCGGCACCAGATGATCGAGGTCTTCGGCTGCGCCCGGATGTATCTGGGACCGCCGCCCGCGCTTGCCCACCAGCGCATCTTCGGTGTCACGACCTTCGAGTTGGGCTAATGTCCGAGCGCGGTCGTGTGGACTGCGGCGGTTGTCGGGTGAGGTTCGATACGCGGTGCGCTCAACCTAAACCCGGGAATTGCTCACGCCAAGGCGCCAAGCTCGCCAAGAAATACAATCGGTTAAAGCCTTGGCGAGCTTGGCGTGACAACTGCTTTTTCTAGGCTCAATGGACGCTGGCGGCCCTCGTACTCGTCTGGTCGGTCACCCTGCGCACTGCCCGCCGTTGCGCTACTTTACATAATCAGTCTTATCGGCTATCGCGGTGTCAGCGCAAGATTCAAATGTCCGGTTTGTGCAAGTTAGAAATGTCCGCCCCCGCGGCGCGCGCCCACCTCAAGGAGGGGCGCACCCGATGGGTGAAACGACGACTTCCCCGCCTCCCAAACGCCGGGGTCGTCGTTGTCCTGAACGACAACGAAGGCCATTGGTTTCGCGGCCTTGCGAGCGGCGACCGGTGGTTGTCTGGGCGCCTGCAACGGTGCTCTCCTGGTTGCGGAAATTGCATAGACGGAGCGCAACGCTCGGGCTAACCTCCCCCGGCGCCCAGATCGGAAACACTCAAGCCGCGTGGACGCTCATCCGTCTACTCGGCCTCGACGCAAACGGCGTGCCGAATCGACCAGACCACCACAACGAAGCGGAGAGACCTATGGCGAACCTAAGCGAGCTAGTCGGGACCTTTATCCAGAATGCGATGGGTCAATCGGGCGGGCAACGTGTCGGCAATGTCCTTCAAGACCTGCAGGCCAATATCGGCAACATGGTCGATCGCCAGGGCGGGGCAAGCGGCATCCTGAACACGGTGCTGGAGACGGCCAAGACCACGTTGGGCAATGCGGCTACCAACCCGACGCAGGCGGCCGGCCTCGGCGCCGTGCTGGGGTCTGTGCTCGGCGGGGGTGGCAGTTCAGTCTCCGGTGCCGTGAAGGGCGGGGCGCTCGCGTTGCTCGCGGGCGTCGCCTACAAGGCCCTGACCAGCGCCGGTCAGGGCGCCGAGGGTGGGGCCGCCCCGGCCTTCAGCGGCGGCGCGGTGCCGGTCGCCATGACGGCGGCACCGACCCCAGCGGATCACCAGGTATTGGCCAATACCGCGGAACTGGTCATCAGGGGTATGATCAATGCCGCCAAGGCCGATGGTGAGGTCACTGCGGATGAGATCATCCGCATCGTCGGCAAGCTGAAGGAGGCCGGGATGGATGGCGACGCGGAGGCCTGGATCATGAAGGAGCTGCGGCAACCACTGGACCTGGACGCCTTCGCCGCCGCCATCCCCAACCAGGAGGTGGCGGCCCAGGTCTATGCCGCCTCGCTCCTGGCGATCGAGGTCGACACCCCCCAAGAGCAGGCCTACCTGGCGGACCTGGCCAAGAAGACTGGGTTGGATGCCGCGGTGGTCCAGAACATCCAGCAGACCCTGGGGGTCAAGGTCTGAGGCTGCGGCGCTCAAACCGACCCAGGACGCGCGCGGCCGCAGCGGCGCGCGACTGCTCCAAGGCGGCGGAACTGCCGCCTTGCGCCTCAAAGGTTGCCGCCTTGGACTGGCGATTTCGGTCATGGAGTGGCCAAGGACGCCAGGATCAGGTCCGCCACCTTCGGGTAGTCGTCGTCGAAGTGGTGATCGCCGGCGACCTTGTGGACCTTGATCCCGAGTCCGGCCAGGTCCGGGCAGAGGCTCTCTTCCTCGTCCGCGCCGTAGACACACAGGCCGCGGGTCCAGCCCAGTGCCTGCATCTGGGGCAATACCGGCCGGGCCTTGGCGCCGCGCTCGGTGTTGAGCCAATCACCCAGGTGGAACTCAAACATAGCGGTTCGGCCGAGGCCCAAGAAGGCGGCAACCTGGACCCTTGGGCGCAGGTCGGCCGGCAGTCCGTTGGCCATGAAGGACAGCACCTCCGCACCGAAGGAATAGCCGATGAGGATCACCCGCTCCTTGTGCCAGGCGGCCAAATAGTGGCGCACCACCTGCGCCAAGTCCTCCGCGGCCTCGGTCGGGGTGCGGGGCTTCCAGAAATAACTGAGCGAGTCCCAACCGACCGTGCTGATCCCCTTGGCGGCCAGTTGCGCGCTCACCCCGCGATCGATGGCGGCCCAGCCGCCGTCACCTGAGAGCATGACTGCAAAGGTCTTGGGGGCCTCCTGGGGGGCACGGACCTCGATCAGGGGCAGGCCGGCGATGTCCTCATCGGCCGCGCCCTCGGCAATCTGGTCGTGAATCGTCGGATCGAGCCACTGCATGAACGAGGCCATGGGACTCAAGTCCTCGCCATCCGTCTCGCTGGGCTTGGCGCGGTCGACCGACACCCGGGCGTTCGCCACCTGGTTGGCAAAGGCGGCGACCTGGTCCGCGGGACAGGCGGCGGCGCCGTCGAACAGGAACCACGCGGCCGATACCCGCGTGGCGGGCAGGAGCCGGTCGCCCTGGACCATGGCTGCGGTCAGGGCCTCGCGTTGGCAGGGCGGCGCGACCGCCGGCCAGCGCGGACAAAAACCCCGGGTGATCGCAGCATGAAAGCGGTGCGCGGGCGATTGCAGCAAGGCGCCATAGACCAGGGCGGCGCCCTCCGACTCACCGAGCAGCGTGGGCAGTGCGTCCTTGGGCAGGGTCTCGCGCGCCCCCACCCAGTGGGCCAGGCGGTCCAACTCATCCGCCAGGTCCCAGCACTGTGCGGGTTGTCCCGCCGCCGGGGCCGACCCTGACCACTCGAGCCCGGCGACCAGGTGCCCCTGCTCGGCGACCTCCCGCGCGGTGGCGGCGGCCTGCGCATCCCAGCCCCGCGCTCCGGGCAGGTACAGGACCAGGCCCTTGGCCTCGCCGTCAGGACGCACCAGGTGGACGGTCCCGACGGGGCTCGCGACCTGCTCCTGCGTGACCTCGGCGAACGCCGGGCGGGCCAGCAGCAGGGTGCAGAGCAACGCTGGCAGCGAGCGAAGGAGATAGCGGGTGGCGAATGGCATTATGCGCTTTGCGTTCATTGGCGGCGAATGTGCTTTCTAGCAGGCTGTCGGACTTAGTGATGCAACCGATTGAATGCAAAGAGTTTCCTCTTTTGCGCCAAAAAGTCGTTTTCCTGTTTAATCAATCGGTTACGCCATCAAGTCCGACAGGCTGCTAGGACTCAGGCCTGGTGAGAATCTGCCGGTAGCCCCCGGCAATCAGGGCGGCGATATCCACCAGCAGGGTCGGCAGCGGCCGATACAACGGATAGGCAATATAGCGGCTCTGCCACACCGGATGGAACTTCTCCTTGAAACTGCGCACACCCTTGTAGTTGTACAAACGGCTGCCCGAGGCATAGGCCAACCCGGCGAGGCGCTCATCGGCGCGGGCATAGCGGGTCTTGCCCACGCCGCTCAAGGGCGCCATCCCCAGATTGAACCAGGTGTAGCCTTCGGCCTGCGCACCCTCGATCATCCGGGTGAAGAGGAAGTCCATGGTGCCGGTCGGGGCGTCAGGGACCTGACGCATCAGGTCCACCCCCAGCTCGAGGCGCCCGCGATACGAGGGGGTGAGGCTGGCAAAGGCGATGATACGCGGTCCCTGCCGCACCACATAGATGGGCGACCAGGCGAGGTAGTCGCGCTTGAAGGCACCCAGAGAAAAGCCCTTCTCACCCCCGCCCCGCTCGCGCAACCAGGCGGCGGAGACGGTGGCGAGCGCCGCCCAGGTGGCCTCGTCCAGCGGCGGCTCCAACCGCTCCACGGTCAGCCCGTCGCGCATCGCCCGATTGACCCCGGTGCGCAGTGTCTGATTACGCCGGCCGGAGAGGGTGAAGTCGGCCGCGGCGACCAGGCCCATCTCACCCGCCTTGAACAGCGCAAAACCGGCGTCGTGATAGAGGTGCAGGTGCTCGTGGGCGACCTCGTAGAACACCGGGTCCAGGTCGTGGCGGTCGGCCAGGTCACGGAACTCCAGCAGGGCCTCGCCGAAGGCCGCGGGGTCGCCGATCGGGTCGCCCAGGGCGATCAGACGCCCACGCACCCGCTGGTATTGGATCAGGCAGCGCCCTTGCGCGGCATACAGCAGGTGCTTGTCGCCCATGAACAGCAGATGGGCGAAGGTGCCGCCGCTGTTGGCCTCCAGCCAGTCCCGCGCCTGCGTCAGGGCGCCGGCGTCGGTCGGCGGGAACTTGGGCCTGGGCATCCGGAAGGTCCCCCAGGCGAGCCAGCCCGTCAGGGCCAGCACCGCCAACGGCAGTGAGCGCAGATACCGGGCGGCGTGCAGGTGCGGCTCGGACTGGAACCAGAGCTCGCGCCAGGTGAACGCATCCCCCTCCACCCAGGGGGCGAGCAGGACATAGGCCGCCACGCTGGCCACCAGGGCCAGCATCCACAGCAGATTGCGCCGGCTCAGGAAGGGATAGGAGAGGCGATAGAAGGCGTCGCGCCGCTGCCACAGCAGCCCCGCCACCGCGAGCAGGAACAGCGCCTGCCCCGGGGCCGCCCCCTTCAGCGCACTGAGCAGTGCGCCAGCCAACAATAGCGGCATCGCCACCCGATAGGCGCTGCGCACCTGCTGGTCGATGCCCCGCGACAAGGCGATCAGCAGCACGCCAACCCCCACCGAGAGGAAGTGGGAGAGCTCGAGCGCCGGCAGGGGCAGCACCGTGAGCAGCCGCTCCACCCGGGCCTCCACCCCCGGCAAGGCGGCAGAGATCAGGAGCACGAGCCCGGTAGCGAAGGTGAGCAGCCCGAGCAGGCGCACCCCGACGGAGGCGATGAGATACAGCGGCAGGCGCAGCAGGCCGAGCAGTGGATTGCTCTTCCACAACTGGGCGATCCGCGCCACCAGCGGCGCCGTGGGTTGGGTCAACAGGCCGGTCCCGAGCGTCAACCCGATCAGCCAGGGCACCAGATAATAGACCAGGCGGAAGATCAGTAGCCCCGCCGCCGCGGTCTCGGCCGCGACCCCGGAGCGCGTCAGCATCACCAGCAGCGAGGCGTCGAAGACCCCGATCCCCCCGGGGATCAGACTCAGCACCCCCAGGGTGGCGGCGAAGGTGAAGGCGGCCAGAAAGAGCCCAGGGGCGACCTGGGTACCGCAGGCCGCCAGGCAGCACCAGGCGATCGCCACCGCCAGCAGCCAGTCGAGCACCGAGATCGCGACCAGCGCGAGCCCCCCGCTGAGGCCGAGGTGGGCGGCGCCGCTCAAGACCCGGTGCAGCACCGTCCGGCTCGCCGCCAGGGTCAGGAACACCGGCAGATAGGCGGCATAGCCGATCAGGATTGCGAGCACCGCCCAGTGCGGCAGCACCCCCGGCACCAGGTCGGCGCGGCCCAGGACGAGGGCGACGAGCACCAGCACCGACAGCCCTACCGGCACCGACAGCATGATCACCCCGGAGTAGAGCGAGGCGATCCGGGTCGCCACCCCGTCGCGACCGAGCAGCAGGATGCGGATGCCGGAGCCCGCGAGCCCCGACAGCCCGATCAGGTTGTTGGTGGTGTTGGCGACCCAGCTATAGCGGATCAACCGATCCGCCGACAGCCGAATCTGGAGCCAGCGGCTGACCCACCAGTCGTACAGGACCATCTCGAAGACCGCGACCAGGGCCAGGGCCTGAAGCCCCAGCAGCGTGCCCACGGGGATGCGGCGCACGCCCCGCTGCAAGGCGCCGAGGTCGAAGCCCTTGATCTCATACCAGGCAGCCAGTGCAGTGACGACGATCAGCAGCGGCGGCACGCCGCGGCGCAGCCAGGCGAGCAGCGTGGCGGCGCGGCGATTGGTATCGCGCGAGGCGCTGGCGGGTACCGCGGCGGGTTCAATAGGCAGGGGGTTGGGGGGACGGGCCATGGTGACCTTGGGCGACTCGCAGCCGTGTCGGCGCGTGGCGAATAAGCATACCGCCATGCTCCCATGCCCGGCAGGGCGGCGCAATGCGGCCCCTTTTCGTCGCCGTCTCGTGACACCGCTGCGCGGTGTCACGCCAAGGCTGAAGCCTTGGACTCCAGGGGCGGTGCCCACGACTTGCGGCGCACCGGCGCGTTCTGGGATCATCGCCGGATGCCGACCCCCTACCCTCACCGCGGCGCCATCACCGGCGTCATCCTGGCCGGCGGTGCAGCGCGCCGTCTCGGCGGGCAGGACAAGGGGCTGTGGCCATTCGGCGGTCGCCCGCTGGTGGAATGGGTCATCGCCGCGTTCGCCCCGCAGGTCGATACCCTGTTGATCAGCGCCAACCGCAACCTCGAGCGTTATGCCGGCTATGGTCTGCCAGTGGTCGCCGATCTGGACCCGGGCTTTCAGGGACCGCTCGCCGGTGTGCGCAGCGCCCTGCGGGCGGCCCGCACCGACTGGATCGTCACCCTGCCCTGCGACGGCCTCTACCCCGCCCCCGACCTGGTCGAGCGACTCGTCCAGGCCCTACGCGATCAAGGCGGCGAGCTTGCGGTCGCCACCGACGGCCAGCGCATGCAGCCAGTCCATGCCCTCCTCCCGCTCGCCCTGGCCGCCGATCTGGAGGCCTTCTTGGGCGGCGGCGAGCGCAAGCCGACCCTGTGGTATGCCCGCCATCGGGTCGCCCTGGCCGATTTAAGCGACCGCCCCGGTTGCTTCATCAACATCAACAGCCCGCAGGATGCCGCGGGCTTGGCGCGTCATTCCGACCGGGACGCCTGAATCCAGGCCAAGGACGGCAGCTCGCCTACCGGCGACGGCCTGATCGGGGAAGCATTTTCGCATGTGCCGTCTGATCCAGCCGGAGAGCGCATCCACCTCGCGGCGTCAGTTGGCATAGCCGTAGTAGTTCCACCATCCGGTGATGTAGCGTTGCCACTGATCGCGCAGTTGCTTGGTGGTCACGCTTTGCCGGGCATCCCACAGCGCGCACACCCTGTCCTTTAACCGCTCGATGGCCTTCGGCGCGGGGCTCACGTGTCCACCCGGGTGGATACGAAAGCCCAGCAACGCCGTCTCCTCGGTGCGGTGTACGCCGCTCTTGGCGGCGTTGACTTCCAGGTCAAGGGCTGGTGCAGCCGCCGCGTCAGGCGTCCCAGCACCCGCTCGGCGGCCCGTTCGCTGGCTACGAACACGCCGATGTCCCCATGCTTCAGGGCTGCTGTCAGTGCAGGATCGCCCGCCATCCACCGCGGTTTGGCAGACATTTCCAGCAGAACCGCGAGGAATCGCAGACATCTCCGATGCCGTCATGATCGTCATCGGCCTGATTAGGATTGCTGACCAAAGGGCAATTATCGCTGGCATCCGCCACGCCGTCCTGGTCGTCGTCGAGATCCGCCCGGTCACCGATCCCATCACCATCCGTGTCGACCTGCTCGGTGGGGTCAAACGGAAAGGCATCCTGCGTATCCGGGACACCGTCATTGTCGTCGTCCGTGTCGCAGGCATCGCCGTTGGCATCCGTGTCGTGGTTGGCCTGGTCCGCATTGGGCACGTTCGGGCAGTTGTCGCTGACATCCGGCACACCGTCGCCGTCCTGATCGGGCTCGCCGGTCACGACCGTTCCGGTGAGGTTGCCAGCGGAGTCGTAGCTATAATCGATACTTCGGCCGTCCGAATAGGCCACCCGGAGCAGGCGATACAGCGCATCGTATTCATAGCTGACCGTTCCGGCGCAAATCACTTGGGGAAGCAGCAGCGCCAACAGCCCGGCAATCGCCATCGCCACAATCTTGTTCACGTTCATTCAGTTTGCTCCATCGTCGGGAGGCCAGGCGCGACCCTGTTGTTGGGTGAGCCCTGGTTTTTTGCCCACGCGACACCGCCGGGGGCGGAATATATCGTCGGCACGCCACCGATCACACGGCATCGGCATTGCCGATTCATCATCGCGCATCACAATCGCGGTATGTCCGCGTGGGCACAAACAACGTGCCCACCCTACCGGGCTTCGCTACTTCAAAAAACCATAGACGGCACTTCTCGCTTTCCCGTATCCATTTATAGCATCAAGCGCAAACATCCCCTTGTTTATCTGTCCCAAAACAGGAATTTTTCCATACACTAAGCTACCAACCGCATTACCAACACGTCTCTCCAAGTTGTTATCGACCATATACATATACCCCTTTACCAAGTATTCCGCTCCACCATATAAAGCCAACACTCTTTCCTTGTGCGCTTCGACATCAACCAAATCTTTAAGTGATTTTTTCATTGCGTCAGGGAATTTATCCATATTGGTTATTAGCTTAATGCTAAAATCCTTTATACCACCCCCAATTTCGACTCTATTCTTCCATGCCCTTTGACTTGCCCATGCTGTTGCTCTTAAGCCATCCCAGCCTAAGCCGCCAATGTTCATTATCAGATTATCCATATCCCTTTTGAATTCAGGCAACGATGTATCCTGAATATAATAAGCCGAAGGTTCAACTAAGTTACGATACCACTTCTTAGCAATGCCTTCTCCTACCCCCCCAATTAATTGTAAATCACTAATCAATGGCTCCGCGGAGCTTTTCATTGCCCCAAAAAATGCTCGATTTACACTTTCAATAGTTTCTCCAGTCGGATCTATTGCCATCACAGGATTACCCTGCACATACGCATAGCGGTTTATCGACTGGCTCTGCGTCGGGTTACCCAAGAGTAAATCCCGATTGATGAACCTGCCAAAATCCGGGTTGTAATAGCGAGCACGCATGTAGTAGAGGTCATTGCCATCGGTCAATACGCCATCACGGCCGTTGTAGGCAAAGGGTTGCTCTGTGGTTCCCTGCTGCCCGACCCGTTGTCCAAAGGGGGAGTAGTAGTAGCGATCGCTGATGGCTCCACTACTGTTGGTCAGCGCTATGGTGCTACCCCGATAGTCATAGTGGTAGGTGTGGTAACTGCCATCGCTGTGTTGGCGCCCAATCAGTCCCAGGCCGTAGACATTCCAGGCGGTTGGCGTGTTGCTGCCATTGGTCTCCATCAGCACTTGTTCTAGGGAGGGCAGTGGGTTGATCACATAACGGGCTTCGCTGCCATTCTGAATCCTGGCGATACGGTGGTTATCGCTGTTGTAGTGATAATTGGTCGTGCCGACTTGCGTCAAGCGGTTACGGTTGTCGTAACTGAAACTTTGCACAGCTCCCTGCAACCAGCCATTCGTCATGTTGCCATCGGCATCGTAGCTGAGTTTTTGGTTGTTGAACGTTGTCAGAATATTGTCATGGCCATAACTCATGCTGGCGCCGACGTGTATTGGTTGCAGGCTGTCAAAGCCACTCTCCTGGATGAGTTGACCCCGCGAATCATAGCTGTAGTCGTATCGAATCAATTCCTGACCGCTGGCGTCGACGGTACGCTTGGTTAGGAGTTGATTGCCACTATCGTAGCTGTAGTGGGTGGCCAAACCATTGCTGTGGTTAGTGGTTTGCAGTCTGCCCAGGCTGACGTAGCTGTAGCGGGTGGTGCGATTGGCCCAGTCGGTAACCTGGGTTAACTGCCCGGCCGCGTCGTAGCTGTAATTGACTATTTTTCCATCGGGATAGGTGAGGGTCTTGAGTTGACCGATCGCATCGTAGCCATATTGCAGGGTCTGACCATTGTGGTCGGTATGGCTGGTGAGACGGTCCAGTGCATCGTAGCTATAGCTCCAGATGCCCTGTTCTGTGGTGACCTGAGTGCGATTGCCGTTGGCATCGTAGCTGTAGCTGATAACGCTGCCCGATTCACTGGTTTCTGAAAGCCGCTGCACTTTGTCGTAGGCGTATTGGCTGACATGGCTCCGGGCATTGATTAACTGGGCCATCTCTCCGCGCGAGGTGTAGCTGGCTTGCCAGAAGTGGCCGTCGGCGGTTGTTACTTTCAGCAACCTTCCTTCGCTATCGTAGCTGAGTTGGAGTGGTTGGTTGTTGGGGTCAACCAGGCGAATGCGTTGGCCGGCTGCATCAAACTCTTGCTTTACCGTACCACCCAATGGGTCGGTGGTTTTGGTCAAGCGACCCACTGCGTCGTAGTTGTATTGCGACTGGCGTTCGCCCGGCGCCGTATGGCTACTGAGGTTGCCCCGTTGGTCGTAGCTATAACGCTGCTCACGATTGAGCGCATCAATCTCTTCGATAACCCGGTTCAGTGCATCATAACGCGATTGACTGGTCTGATTGGCTGGGTCAGTTGCACTGATTTGATTTCCGACCTTATCGTAACCGAAGTGGGTTGTTCGATTCAGGGCATCAGTAATGGAAGTTACTTGTCCTTTTGCGTCGTAGGTAAAGGTCGCCGTGACCTGATTGAGCGCATCGGTGATGGTCTTAACGCGATCTTCACCATCGTAGGTATAGCGCGTCACGCCGTTGAGCGAATTGGTTTCTGCGATCAGCTTGTCATTATTATCATAGCTATAAGTGGTGATGTATCCACGCGCATTGGTGTGGCTGATCAGTCGTCCTTTGGCGTCATAGACGTTGACAGTTTCCTGGCTGAGCGGGTTAATGGTTTTAACCGCTCGGCCTTTCAGGTCGTACTGATATTGCGTGGCATTGCTATCGCCGTCTGTCAGGGTGCGCACTCGACCAGCATTGTCGTAGGTCATGCTCACGCTGTGGTTGGTTGAGTCGGTAACGCTTTGCGGCTGCCCGTTGACTAGGGTGTAGGTGGTACGGCCACCGCGCTCGTTGGTGCTGGCGATCACCAGGCCATCGCTGTCGTATTCGGTGGTAGTGCCGGCACCCGACGGGTCAGACGTTGCGGTCAATCGGTGATTGCTGTCGTAACTGAATGTAGTTCTAGTCCCATCCGGCCCGGTAATGCTGACCAGATCGTCACTTTCGTCAAAGCTGAAATGGGTACTGTCGCCAAAGGGGTTGGCAGCGCGTATCAGGTTGCCATTGATGTCGTAGTAGTAATGGGTGGTGTTGCCATTGGCATCCGTTTCACTAATGCGGTTGCCCTGAACATCATAAGTGTATCGGCTGGTATACCCCAGTTCGTCGGTGAGTGCGGTGAGGCGATACTGGCTGTCGTGGACATAGGTTTTGGTCGCACCAGTTCGGTCAGAGTAGACCTGAGTGGTGGTGCCGTTGCCGTTATCGGTATAGGTGAAGGTGCCTGCCAGGTTGCCGGTGCGGCCATCTTCCTGTTCGATCACCCGTCCCTGCACGTCATAGGTGTTGCTGAAGAAAATGACATTGAGCGGGTCGGTTCCGGTCAAGATACGATGGTTTGCATCATAGCTAAACTGTTCGCTGGCGTTCATGGCATCGGTAATGGTCACCAGATTCCCATTGCTGTCGTAGCTTAGGGTGACACTGCCTGCATCGTCAGCGCTGATGGTCGACAGTCGGTTACTGCCGTTGTAGCTGAAGTGAATCGATCGAGCCGACAGGGGTTCAGTGACCGTACTGAGCCGACCACTGCTGTAGCTGTAGTTAATGGCGAGCCCTGTTTTATTGCGCTGCTGCGTCAACTCTCCGCTGCCGGTGAAGGTGTAGCGACTATGACGCTCATCAATCAGTTCGTAGCCGTTAGCGATGCTGCGCATCTCATCACGCGAGTCACCATCAATATTTCGATAGAGTCCGTTGGTGGGTGTTTGGTAACGGGTGATACGCCCTGTCGGCCAGTAGATGGTCAGTGAGCCGTCGCTCTCGACAACCATCTGCATTTGATAGCTGTGGCTCCAGCCAAATCCAACTCCTCTATCCAATGGGTCGCGGGAGCTGTAGTTCAGGTTGACGCCCAGCGATAAGGCACCGTCAATCTGCATGACGGTACGAGTGAGGACATGAGCGCCGGTGGAGACATCGACCGGATCGGCAACCAGGCTGGCGAGCCGCAAGGGGTCGTAAGGGTCTAGAGAAGCAGATGTCTGAGTGGGCGTCTCGTGTAGAGAGGCATTGAGAGCATAACCGCCTCTACCCGAGCCGGACACGCGAAGGTAATACAGCCCGTCGGCATAGATCGGCGCGACGATCTCTTTCGTCACGTCGCTTGAAATCCCGTAGACGTAACGCAGCCTCGTTCCCGCCGCATCGAGCAACTCAAGGGTGACGTCCCCGGTG
>NZ_CAJAXH010000018.1 GCF_903946935.1 uncultured Thiodictyon sp. | reverse complement strand
TTGCGGCCCCCTTTCCCCCGTAGGTCGTATGCGGTATTAGCCCGAGTTTCCCCGGGTTGTCCCCCACTGCCAGGCAGATTCCCACGCATTACTCACCCGTCCGCCACTCTACTCAGCCCAAAAGCCTTTCGCGTTCGACTTGCATGTGTTAGGCATGCCGCCAGCGTTCAATCTGAGCCAGGATCAAACTCTTCAGTTCAGTTCATCAGGCTATCTCGCAATAGCCAATTCCTTGCTCAACAAACTCTTCTTCCGAAGTGCTCGTCGATCTTCTCTGGACACCGTCCAGATACATCGGAGCACCCACACAAGTTATCTAAACAAATTGTTAAAGAACTGCGGCAACGCATTTGCGCTGCCAGAAAAATCGGTCTTAAAGCGCACTCTTTGTTAGCCCTGACGGATTCACTCTAGTGCCGCTCTAGCCAGATGAAGATTCATCTGAACGAGCCGCGCATTTTACAACACGGATTTATTCTGTCAAGCCGTTCTGCATTACGGATGCACCGATTAATCCTGGACTCGCCGGCGACTGCTTCGCAACGCCATGATTTAATGGGGATCGCCGCACTGATTTCCGATTCCATTCGCGCTTCTTCAGCGGCAATTAGGTGGTCGCGCAAATAACACACCATTTAGAGGGTCGCGGCGCGCGATCGCCTCGAGGTCTGGAACTGGCCAGACTCGATAACTACTGCGTCCCTATCACTATTATCCCGACCACTGGCCCTTTCAAGACACTCCCCCGACCCCATAAATCAGTCGCACGACATCGCAGACGCAGGAGCGGACACTGTTGCGATCGGGGGCCCGAGCAGCCCCCCAGTGTGCGGCAGCGTACCGACCCGCAGGTTGCGCGGCCCCCACAGTGCCCGACGCTGGATCGATCGCCGAGCCCGGTTGGCGTCCCGCGCCCTGCCGAGTCCCGGCCGATGACCGCCGCGCACACGAGGTTGTCGTACGACTTCACCCACCGGAGCACCCAATGGCAAATCGGCATGATCCGTCTCGGCCGCACCGGGAACCCGCGGATGCCCTGGTCGTCTTCGGCGCGACGGGCGACCTGGCACACAAACAGATATTTCCCGCGCTCTACGCAATGTGTCGGGACGGTACCTTGCAGGTGCCGGTGATCGGTGTCGCGTCCCCGCCTTGGAGCCTCGATCGGTTGCGCGCCTACGCGAGCGCGAGCGTGGAGCGGGACGGCGCCGACCTCGACCGGGGCGCGCTGGAGCGCCTGCTGTCGGCGCTGCAATACGTCAGTGGCAACTACGAGGACGCGGCCACCTTCGAGGCGCTGCGTTGCGCCCTACAGTCCGCGCAGCGCCCGGCGTTCTATCTGGCCATTCCACCGGTGTTGTTTCCTACGGTCATCCGCGGTCTGGGGGCCGCCGGCCTGGCCCGCGGGGCGCGGGTCATCGTCGAGAAGCCGTTCGGCCGCGATCTGGCGTCGGCGCGCGCGCTCAACCGGGTCGCGATCGAGGTGTTTCCCGAGGACGCGATCTTCCGCATCGATCACTTCCTGGGCAAAGAGGCGATCATGAACATCCTGTACTTCCGCTTTGCCAACTCCTTTCTTGAGCCGATCTGGAATCGCGACCACATCGCATCCGTGCAGATCACCCTGGCCGAGCAGTTCGGCGTGGCGGGCCGCGGCGCCTTCTACGAGAGTGCGGGCTGCCTGCGCGACGTGATGCAGAACCACCTGTTCCAGATCGTCGCGCTGCTGGCGATGGAGCCGCCGGCGAGCCGCGACTTCGAGGCCGTACACCGCCACAAGGGCGATGTCTTCGCCGCCATGCGGCCGCTGGGCGCCGACGACATCCTGCGCGGGCAATATCAGGGCTATCGCGACGAGCCGCAGGTCGCGAGCGATTCCGATGTCGAGACCTACTGCGCCCTGCGCCTGCACATCGACTCCTGGCGCTGGGGCGGCGTGCCTTGGTACCTGCGCTCGGGCAAATGCCTGCCAACCACGGCCTGCGAGGTCCTGGTGCGGCTCAAGCCCCCGCCGCAGAACCTGTTCGGCGACGCGGCGGCGCGCGAAGACACCAACTATGTGCGCCTTCACCTGTCGCCGCACTCCACGATCGCGCTGGCCGCCCGCGTGAAACGGGCCGGCAAGGAATTCGTCGGCCAGCAGCGCGAACTGTCGCTGCTCGAAGAGGAGGCCGGCGAGCAGTCGCCCTATGAGCGCTTGTTGACCGACGCGATGGCCGGTAACGGCGCGCTCTTTGCCCGTGAAGACGCCATCGAGGCCGCCTGGGCCGTGGTCGATCCGGTGCTGGTCGAGCATCCGCCGGTCAGCGTCTATGCCCCAGGGACCTGGGGTCCGCCAGAGGCGGATCGGTTTATCGCCGCCGACGGCCGTTGGCGCAACCCCGCACCGGCGGGCTGAACGGTGCCTTTGCCCATCGAGGACTACGCCATGATCGGCGACGGTCACACCGCCGCGCTGGTGGGGCGCGACGGTTCGATCGATTGGCTGTGCCTGCCCCGCTTCGACTCCGGGTCCATCGTCCCCTGGGTGACCCGGCGCGACGGCACGCTGTTCGCCATCGCCGGGCCGGACACGCTCGAGCTCCACACACCGGTTCGCACGCACGGCGAGAAGCTGACCTCGCGGGCCGACTTCGAGATCGGCGCCGGTGAGCGGGTGCCCTTCGTGCTCAACTACCGGCCGTCGCACGCGCCGGTGCAGCCCGCCATCGATGCCGAACAGACCCTGGCGCAGACCGAGCGCCAGTGGCTGGACTGGTCAGGGCGCTGCCGCTTCGCGTGCCGCTGGCAGGAGCCGGTGTTGCGCTCCTTGCTGACGCTCAAGGCGCTCATCTACCAGCCCACCGGCGGCATCGTCGCGGCACCGACCACCTCGCTGCCCGAGCAGCCGGGCGGCGAGCGCAACTGGGACTACCGCTACTGCTGGCTGCGCGACGCGACCTTCACGCTCAACGCCTTGCTGCTGGCCGGCTACACGCAGGAGGCCGTGGCCTGGCAGGACTGGCTGCTGCGCGCGGTGGCGGGCAGTCCGGCCGACATGCAGATCCTGTACAGCGTGACCGGCGCGCGGCGGCTCGCGGAGACCGAACTCGCGTGGCTGCCCGGCTATCTGCAGGCCGCACCGGTGCGCATCGGCAACGCCGCGGCCGAGCAGTTCCAGCTCGATGTCTACGGCGAGGTGATGGACACCCTGCACCTGGCACGCGCGGCCGGGCAGACCCTGCAACCGCATGCCTGGGGCATCCAGCGCGCCTTGCTGGACTTCCTCGAGCATCATTGGCACGCCCCGGATGAAGGCATCTGGGAAGTGCGCGGGCCGCGGCGCCACTTCACCCACTCCAAGGTGATGGCCTGGGTCGCCTTCGACCGCGGGGTCAAGGCCGTCGAGCGCTATGGCCTGGAAGGGCCGGTCGAGGCCTGGCGTCTCATCCGCGACGAGATCCACGCGCAAGTTTGCGCCACCGGTTTCGATGTGCAGCGCAACAGCTTCGTTCAGCACTACGGTAGTCAAGCGCTCGACGCCAGCCTGCTGTTGATCCCGTTGGTGGGTTTCCTTCCGCCGGACGATCCCCGGGTGCTGGCCACGATCGCCGCGATCAAACGCGAGCTGGTCGTCGACGGGCTGGTGCTGCGCTACCAGAGCGCCACCGCCAGCGCGGTCGACGGCCTGCCGCCCGGCGAAGGCGTCTTTCTGCCGTGCAGCTTCTGGCTGGCAGACTGCCTGGCGGTGACCGGGCGGCGCGCCGAGGCCGAGGCACTGTTCGAGCGGCTGCTGGCCTTGCGCAACGACGTTGGCCTGCTGTCGGAGGAGTTCGACCCACGCACCGGCCACATGCAGGGCAACTTCCCGCAGGCCCTCAGCCACATGGCGCTGGTCAACACCGCCCGGCTGCTGTCGCTGCCGCCGCATGAGCTCGATGCATCGAGCCGCAAGGGCGAGCGCCTGGCGACCGCGCAGGTCGCGCCATGATTGAGCCCCGCAGGGACGCAGCGCCGCCGGCCCCGTCACTGACCAAGTCACCGAACACCTACCAGGACCTGCCATGAATGCGACCTCGGCATTGCCGCAACACGACCCGCGCCGGTGGCCGGTCAGCCTCGACCTGCTGTGCATCGACACCCTGCGCACGCTGGCCATCGACCAAGTGCAGCGGGCGAACTCCGGGCACCCGGGCACGCCGATGGGCGCGGCGCCCACCGCCTACTGCCTGTGGCAGCGCTTCCTACGCTTCGACCCCGAAGACGCCGCCTGGCCCGACCGCGACCGCTTCGTGCTGTCGGTCGGTCACGCCTCGGCGCTGCTGTATGGGCTGCTGCACCTGTGCGGCGTCAAGGCGGCGACGAGCCTGGACTCCTCGCGCGAAGGGCTGGCGGTGACGATGGCCGACCTGCAAGGCTTTCGCCAGGCCGGCAGCCGCTGTACCGGGCACCCGGAGCACGGCTGGACCACCGGAGTGGAGACCACCACCGGGCCGCTGGGCCAGGGTGTGGCCACCAGCGTGGGCATGGCCATCGCCGAGGCCTGGCTGGCCGCCACCTACAACCGCCCCGGCTTCACGCTCTTCGACCACCGGGTGTTCGCGCTGGCCGGCGACGGCGACATGATGGAAGGCGTGAGCGCCGAGGCCGCGTCGCTCGCCGGCCATCTGAAACTCAGCCGGCTGTGCTGGATCTACGACAGTAATCACATCAGCATCGAAGGGTCGACGGCCATCGCCTTCACCGAGGCAGTCGGCGCGCGCTTCGCGGCCTGCGGCTGGCAGGTGTTGCGGGTCGCCGATGCCAACGACATCGAGGCGACCGCGCATTGCCTGCGGACCTTCGAGGCCACGCGTGACCGCCCAACCCTCATCGTCGTACACAGCCGCATCGGCTATGGCGCACCGCACAAGCAGGACAGCGCCGCCGCCCATGGCGAGCCCTTGGGAATCGAGGAGACGCGCGGGGCCAAGGCGTTCTATGGCTTCGACCCCGCGGCGGATTTCGCCGTACCCGACGGCGTGCGCGAGCACCTCAAAGCGCACTTTGGCCAACGCGGAACCGACGCGCACGCGGCCTGGCGGTCCCACTTCGCGGCCTACCGGGCGCACTACCCCGACTTGGCCGACCAGATCGACCGCATGCAGCGGCGCGAGTTGCCGCCGCAGTGGGACTCCGGCTTGCCGCGCTTCGACGCCGACGCCAAGGGCCTGGCCACGCGCGACGCCTCGGGCCAGGTGCTGAACGCGATCGCCGCCCAAGTACCCTGGCTGCTGGGCGGCGCGGCCGACCTGGCACCGTCGACCAAGACGGCACTGACCTTCGACTTTGCCGGCACCTTCGAGCCGCCGGCCTGTGACGGCATCGCACCCGGCGTCAACCCGGTCGGCCCGGCCGGCCGCAACCTCCACTTCGGCATCCGCGAGCACGCGATGTGCGCGGTGGCCAGCGGCATGGCGCTGTCCGGCCTGCGCCCCTTCGCCGCCGGCTTCTTCGTCTTCACCGACTATTGCCGCGGCGCCATCCGCCTGGCCGCGATGATGGGGCTGCCGGCGATCTATGTCTGGACCCACGACTCCATCGCAATGGGCGAAGACGGCCCGACGCACCAGCCGGTCGAGCAGCTTGCCGCGTTGCGGGCCATGCCCGGCATGGTGGTGCTGCGCCCGGCCGACGCCAACGAAGTGACCGAGGCCTGGCGGGTGCTCATGCAACTGCGCGACTGCCCGGCCAGCCTGGTGTTGTCGCGCCAGGCCCTGCCCACGCTGGACCGCAGTCGCTATGCCGGCGCCGCGGGTGTCGCGCGCGGTGCCTACGTGCTGGCCGATGCCGCCGACGGGCGGCCCGAGGTGCTGCTGCTGGCCAGCGGCAGTGAAGTGGCCTTGTGCATCGCCGCCTATGAACAGTTGCTGCGCGAGGGCATTAAGGCGCGCGTCGTCAGCATGCCGTCCTGGGACCTGTTCGAGCGCCAGGACGCGGCCTATCGGGAGCAGGTGCTGCCCGAGGCCGTGACGGCCCGCGTCTCGGTCGAGGCCGCCTCACCACTGGGCTGGGACCGCTATGTGGGCCGGCACGGCGAGATCATCGCCATGCGCCGCTTCGGCCTGTCCGCGCCGGGCCCGGTGGCGCTGGCACACTTCGGCTTCGATGTGGCCCATGTGCTCGCCGCGGCCCGGCGACAACTGGACCGGCATGGCCCGAAGGCGCCCGCATGAGTACCCGCAGCAGTGCGCTTGCCGGCCGACCGGTGCCGCAGGCCCTGCTCATCGACGTCGACCAGCGCGTGGCGGCGCCCTTTTCGCAACGGGCATAGGGGTCTGACCCTGAGGTATCCCCGGCATCGTCGGGGCACCACTCTTGGCGTAAACTACAAGGGACCGGGGGCAGTTCCGGGGGTTGGGGGTCAGTTCTAAACGTGCGTATTGTCCCATTTTCCCGCATCTGGCCAGCAAATGATCAGCTATGCTCTCTCGAACCTTGAACGAGGCAACGCCGCCATGGTCACCGACTATGATCGAGACCTCTACACTTGGTCGCAAGTGCAGGCCGCTTTGTTGCGGGAGCGCAAATTCGATCAAATCGACCTTGAGCACATCGCCGAGGAAATCGAAGACATGGGCAAATCGGAGCAACGGGCACTGGAGTCCTATTTGGAAGCGTTGCTCATGCATCTGTTGAAATGGGTATACCAACCGTCGTTCCGCGGACGCAGTTGGCAACTGACCATCGTCGAACAACGCAAGCGACTGCATAAGCACCTGCGGGAGAACCCCGGCCTAAAAAGCAGGCTCGCAGCATCCATAACGGATGCCTACGACTTTGCCAGATTCGGAGCTGTAAAGGAGACGGGGTTGCCTTTGAGCACCTTCCCCGAACAATGCCCTTGGGGCTATGAGGCGTTTAGCGACCCTGATTTCTGGCCGGACGGTGCCGAATAGAGTAAACGCGAGCGCTGGCTGAAATTCTTCAAAGAAGCGGAGCGCCTGGACGAGGACGCCTTGCCGGCCTGGATGCAGACCCAAGAGATGAGGCACGCCATGAACACCCTGAAGGCCTTTTCCGAGAAAGAGCACGCCTACCATGCCTACCAGGCGCGGCAGAACTATCTGCGGGAACAGCAGAGCATCCAGCTCGAATTCGACGACCTGCGCGCAGAGGTCGAGCAGGCGCGGGCGGACCTGGAGCAGGTGCGGGTGGCCAAGGAACAGGAACGAGCTGCCAAGGAGCAGGCGCGGGCGGACGCGGAGCGGGAGCGGGCCGCCAAGGACGAAGCCTTGGCCGAGATCGAGCGGCTGAAGCGCTTGCTCCCCGGCAAGCCGGGACCGTCTGACCCTGGGACGCGGTAGCGATCCCAGCCTGCCGTCCATTCCTGGTTCCGCAGAACACCCGGTCGAGTACCCGACGCGGAGCGTTCTTCGGTTGGTTCCGCGCGGGATCCTTAACCCGCCCCCATGCACCGCCCGCTCTGCCATAATGCCCCGCGCAACCCCGCCGGCAGCCCAGGAGTCGCCGCCATGCCCGACGCACAGGTCTTCATCAGCTACAACAGCAACGACGCCGCCCTGGCCGCGCCCGTGGTCGCGGCGCTCAAGGCCCGCGGCATCCGGGTCTGGATCGACCACGAGCAGGTCCTGCCCGGCCAGCCCTGGCTGCCGGCCATCGAGCAGGCCATCACCGGCTGCACCGCGGTGGCCGTGCTGCTCGGCCCCCACGGGCTCGGCCCGGTCCACGCCCAGGAGATGGCCGCGGCCCTGAGCCTGGCCCGCAACCAGGCCAAGCCGGTCATCCCGGTCCTGCTGGCCGGCGCCGGCGAGCCGCCGCCGTTCCTCAATCAATACAGCCGCGTGAGTATCCCGGCCGACCCCGCCGAACCTGGTTTCCATCAGGCCATCGGCGCGCTGGTCGCGGGCATCACCGCCGCGCCCCAGCGCCGCCCGGCGCCGCCACCCACCGAGCACTGCCTTCAGGTCCGCCAGCACAACGACAGCTTCGAGGCCGCCTGGGACAACGGCGACCCCTTCCCCATCGCCCTGCCGCTCACCAAGCCGGACCTGGACGAGCTGGCCTGGTACCTGGAGCGCTACATCGAATTCCCCGGCCCCGGCGACCGCACCCGCGCCGCGGCCCTGGAGGCCAGGCTGGAGACCTGGGGCCGCCGGCTCAATGAGGCCCTGTTCCCCGGCGGCGCCCAGCACGCCGTCTACCAGGACATCCGCAGCCGCCTCGACCGCGGCGAGCGCGTCCTGCTCACGCTCGCCAGCGACAGCCCCGCCTTCCTGATCCGGCCCTGGGAGATGCTCCGCGACGGCCGCGGCCCGCTGGCCCTGCGCGGGCTCACCGTCCGCCGCCGGCTGCGCACGGACCAGCCGCCGAGCGCCCCGGTCCCCCTGGCGCCGACCCTGCGGCTGCTGCTGATCGTCGCCCGCCCCGCGGACACCGGCTTCATCGACCCGCGCACCAGCGTCCGCCCGGTGCTCGACGCCCTCGACAACCTGGGCTCCGGCCCCGGGCCCGACGGCCAGGCCCCGGCCGACCAACAGCCCATCGCGCTCGACTTCTGCGAGCCGCCGACCCTGCCCGAGCTGGAGCGCCGGCTCGCCGCGGCCAACGCCGCCGGGCGCCCCTACCGCATCGTCCACTTCGACGGCCACGGCCAGTACTATCCCGAGACCGGCGTCGGCGCCCTGTGCTTCGAGGACGCGGCCGGCCGCACCCGGCTGGTCCCCGGCCGCGACCTCGGCGACCTGCTGAGCCGCCAGCGCGTCCCGCTGGTCCTGCTGGAGGCCTGCCGCGGCGCGCAACTCTCGGACCGACCCATCTTCGGCGCCGTCGCCCCGGCCCTGCTCAAAAGCGGCGTGGGCAGCGTCATCGCCTTCTCCCACTCGGTGCATGTTGCCGCTGCGCAAATGGTCAGCGAGCGCCTGTATCAGACCCTGGTCGCCGGGCGCAGCATCGGCGCCGCGCTGGAGGAGGCCCGCCATGCCCTGCGCGCCAGCCCCGAACGCTGGCTCAGCACCGGCCCGGACCCCGCGACCGTCCCGCTGCAAGACTGGCTCATCCCCCAGCTCTACCAGGCCGGCCCCGACCCGGCCCTGGTCCCCCCCGAGCAGGCCGCCGCCCCCGACGCCCACCGCCGGCCCCGCGCCGGCCTCCGCCTGCCCGGCTTCCCGCCGCCGCCGCGCTATCGGTTCCATGGCCGCGCCCGCGAGCTGCTGCGCCTCGAACGGCTGCTGCTGCGCCAGGCCGCCGTGCTGGTCCACGCCGGCGGCGGCATGGGCAAGACCGCCCTGGCGCGCGAGGCCGCCCACTGGTGGCGGCGCACCGGGCGCTTCGACCTGGCGCTGTTCCACAGCTTCGAGACCCAGGCCGGCGCCGAGGCCGTGGTCCAGCTCATCGGCGCGCGGCTCGGCGGCGACACCTTCGCCCGCCTCGGCCCCGACGACCAATGGGCCGCGGCCGTGCGGCTGTTCCAGACCCACCGCGTGCTGCTCGTCTGGGACAACTTCGAGTCGGTGCTGCCGGTGTGGAGCGCCGGTGCCGGCAGCGCCGCCCCTGGGAGCGCCGACCTCCTCCCCGACCTCCAACGCCTCTACCGGGAGCTGACCGACTGCGACGACCCCGGCCACCTCGGCGGCCGGCTGCTGGTTACCTGCCGCCCCACCGACACCGCGCTGGACGGCATCGCCGAGCTGCACCTGGCCGGGCTCTCGCGCCCGGACGCCCTGCACCTGCTGCGCGCCGCCTGTGAGCGCCGCGCCATCGACCTCAGCCGCCCCGGCTACGCCCGCCCGGATATGGACGCCCTGCTCGACCGGCTGGAGGACCACCCCCTGTCCATCGAGCTGATCGCCCCGCACCTGAAGGACCTGACCCCGGCGGCCATCTGCACGGACCTGGCAGCCCGGCTGCACCAGTTCCAGGACCCGAGCCACGGCGAGGGACGCAACCAATCGCTGCTCGCCTCCCTGGACTTCTCCCGTGCCCGTCTGACCCCGCGCGCCCGCGCTGCCCTCGCCTGGCTCGGCTGGTTCCAGGGCGGGATGTTCGAGGCGTTCTTCCTCCACTTCGCCGGGCTGGCCGAGGCCGACTGGGCCGCCATCCGCGCCGAGCTGGTCGCCACCGCCCTGCTGCGGATCGAGGACCTGCCCGGTTTCAACACCCCCTATCTGAAGCTGCACCCGACCCTGGCCGACGCCGCCGGCCCCGCCCCTGTCCCCACCACCGCCGACGACCCGCGGGCCGGGCGCTTCATCGATTGCTATCTCGGCGTCAGGCAGATGATCGACGGGGCGCTCCGCGGCTCCCAACCCGCCGCCGGCATGACCCTGACCCGGTTGGAGCTGGCCAACCTGCGCCGGGCCCTGGACCTCGCCTTCGCGGTCGGGCGGCATCGGGATGGCGCGCTGCTGGCCCAGACGCTACGGGATTTCCTAGAGCGCGCTGGCCGGCTGCGCGAGCGCGACCGCCTGGTCGAGCAGGTCCGCGCGCGGATGCCGGCGGACCGGCTCGACGGGGCCGCCTGCGCGGCGATCCTCCAGCACGCCTGGAGCCTGTTCACCCGCGGCGAGGCCCAGGCGGCCCTGGACGCGGTGCTGGACCTGGAGCGGCGGCTCGCGGACGCCGATGGGAGCGCCTCCATCGATCAGGCCGCCTGGGCCGACGGCGAACTGGACTTTCAGCGCGCGACCACCTGGCTCTACCGCGGGCGCATCCTGCTCCACGCCGGCCGCCCGGACCTGGCCTTGGACCCGTTGACACAGGCCATCGACGCCTATCGCGCCCTCGGCGAGGGCCAGCAGGCCAACCTGTCCGCGTCCCTCGGCGACCTGGCGAATGCGCTGAGCGCCCTGGGCCGCACCGGGCAGGCCCTGGCCGGCGCGGACGAGGGCCTGGCCATCGACCGCGCCCTGGGCCGGGACCGCGAGGTCGCCACCGGCCTGGGCCGGACCGCCGCGATCCTGATGGACGCCGGCCACCATGCCGAGGCCGAGGTCCGCTATGGCGAGGCCCTGGCCGCCGCCGAGCGCGTCGGCGACCTGGGATTGCAGGGCACCTTCACGCAGCACCTGGGCATCCTGCAACGGCAGACCGGCCGCGCCGCCACCGCCGTCGAGACGCTGAAGCAGGCCTTGCGGCTCTTCCAGCAGGCCGGCAACCGGGGCGGTGAGATGCAGACCTGCGACCTGCTCGGCACCGCCGAAAAGGACCTCAACCGCCTGGACCCGGCCGAGGCCTGGTACCGCAAGGCCCTGGCCCTGGCCGAGGTCCTCGGCGCTCAGAGCCAGATCGGCATCACGCGCCAGAACCTCGGCATCCTGTTCCAACTCCGTGCCCTGGCCCTGCCGAGCGACGGCGGCGGGTCTCAAGGCGCCGAGCGCGACCGCTGGCTCGCCGCGGCCATCGCCGAGATCGCCACCAGCCTGACCATCAAGCAGCAGATGGGCAACCCGCTCGGCGCGGCGGCCTCCCACTACCAGCTCTCGGTCCTCCACCGGCTGCGCGCGGAATGTGTCAATGAAAATGAGACACCGGGGTGTCGAATTTAGTGTTGCTCGGGAGGCTCTTGGATCTCGGTTAAGCCTGCGGCCGGCGGGTTGATCCAAACCTCTGCGGGAGGCAGCTTGGGTGTCGGCGGTGTGCCCTTAAAGCGCCGCGGGTTTGCCGCGAAGGCCGCGTCGAGGGTCTGGGCGCGAACCTCGAGGATCGCCGGGACGCGTTCGTAGTGGACATCGGCCGGGGTCATGAAGGCGATCCCCGAGTGGCGATGCTCGTCGTTGTACCACGGGAAGAAAACCTGGCAATGGGCGCGGGCGTCCTCGATGGCGCCGAAGCATTCGGG
>NZ_CAJAXH010000017.1 GCF_903946935.1 uncultured Thiodictyon sp. | reverse complement strand
GTTGACGCTCGCGATCGGTTACGAGGACAGGCGCAGGACGAAGCAAGGGCATCGAAAAAACCAGAGTAGATCACGAAGTTTGCATCTTACAACGCGCTCTTCAGAAACGGTATTAGGATTTTCATCCTGCGGTACTAGGCGGATCGGCGGCAACCGTTTCTTTTCGAATCAAGGATTCCTTTTCGGGCTCGATTGCGGCTTCTGTAAAGGGCGGTGTGGGTGGGCGAGCAGGACTAGCTGGTTCGCCCGGGGAAGGGGGTTCAGGGGGGGCGGAAGGAGAAGCAAGAGGTCTTTGTCTTCCGGACCATCGTCACGGCGTAAACGGGGATAGCGGTAAGGCGTCAACTGAAGGAAAACAAGGACAGACGGGTGTTGACGGCAGAATTCTGGTTGACCTCCCCAGCGTAATCACTGAGACGATTGGCGAGTACAAGTATGAGTCACGTTAACCCGGGGACCCAGGGTCAGGTTTGGGTTACAGGGGCAGGTCTTGCAATCAATCATACCCAACTAGAGAGTGATGTGGGGCAGACCACGTTTAATTACTAAATGGCGCTATGGAGAGTGCGAAGGAATTAGATGTGGTGGAGCAAGGGGCAGTACCTATATTGAAAGCGCAGGCGCATTTCTTGCCGCGAACGAGTCGATAACATTAACGATAGGCGCGAATATGATTGAAAGATCTGTAGCGGGTCTATACGAGCATGACTTTCACGCTTGGGCGAACGAACAGGCTGGTCTCTTGCGAGCCGGGAAACTGGCTGCGGTCGATCGTGCCCACGTCGCCGAGGAGATCGAGAGTATGGGCCGCGGTGAACGACGAGAACTCGTTAACCGCTTGGTCGTGTTACTGCTGCATCTACTAAAATGGCGTTTCCAGGCAGAGCGTCAGGGGAACTCTTGGCGGCTGACGATCAAGGAGCAGCGAATCCTTTTGAGGTCGCACCTTGAAGACAATCCAAGCCTGAAATCGCAGATTAATTGGGCGATCACCCAAGCCTATCAGTTGGCGTTAATTGAGGCGGAGCGTGAAACCGGTCTGCCCGAGTCAACGTTCCCGGTCATCTGCCCGTTTAGATTTGATCAAATGCTCGACAATGGCTTTTGGCCTGAAGCGGCGGGATCGGATTAGCGAGCGAGAATGGTGGATTATCCTGCCGACCAGATCAAGGCAGAGCTGGCAGGCTTCGATTGAAAAGGCCGGTTATTGTTCTGATGCGGGTCCATTTCGCACCGCCCATCGGCACTCCCGGCGCAGAGCGCCTGACACAGGCGTGACACCGCTGGAGCGGTGTCACGAGAATGGGGGTGCGGCGGCTGGGATCATGATCGAGGCCCGTGAACGCTTTGGTACATCGAGCGCAGATATCTGTTCGGGAATGAACGGGGGTCCTTGATCATCAATCCGGTCACTGGGAGCGCCGCACCCCAGTGCGGCGCAATCTCGCAAGTGGCCGCGGCGTCGCGTTCTGGGGATGGGGCTGGCCGCACTGGGGTGCGGCGCTCCCAGGTTCTCCCAGGCGCTATTGGCACTGTTATTGTATATCAGTGGAGCCCGGTGACCTTCCGCCACTGCATCGCACCTGATGATGCAGCACTCTCCAATGGAGAGACGACAGCGCTTGATCAACCCGCATCCGCGCTTTCCCGCGCCAGCGCCCTTGGGATCGCCGTCACCCTCGATACGGAACAATTGGAACTGATCGGCGCCATCATCCAGGCGGCACGGCCCGCAATCCAGCAGGATGGCGGCGATATTGAGCTGGTGGCGATCACCGGCGATGTGGTGCGCGTGCGTCTCACCGGTGCCTGCGCCCACTGCGCCTTGGCGGGTCAGACGCTGGGCGGCATCCGGCGGCAGATCGTCGGCAAGCTCGGGGTGCCGTTGCGGGTCTTGCCGGCACCGCTCGATTAGGCGATTTGACCCAGTCGATCGGCGTGACCAGGCGACGTGGTCGTCGTCCCGGCCAATGGAGGTCGAGCCTTACCGTGAAAGTCGCCGTAAGCCGATGTCTGTGAAGTAGATTTCACGCGAAAACCACGAGAGGGCGCAGGAGCGCCCCGTTAGCCTGAAAGACTTTCATGGTCAGGGGTGGCAGGCCCCCCTTCCATGGCCGTTAGCCGGTCGGGCATGCATACACCACGGGTTTCCAAAGGATATGTCAGGAGCCGCCACCGGCTAACGCCTCGACCTCCTGTTACGAAGTGACCGCCGCTGGCCGCAGCGATGATCACGGCCCAGTGCGCTACTCGAGCGGCCGGTATCGCAACGGAATCATCGGCGAGCGTGTGAATCCGGCACGCTCATAAAAGCGCAGCGCGCCCCCGTTGGTCGCATCGGTCAGGAGTGTCAGGCGCGCACACCCGCGTTGCGTGGCATGGGTCATCGCGGCATGCAGTAGCTGCTCGCCCAAGCCCTGTCCGCGCGCTTCGGAGTGCATGATCATGTCTTCCAGGAGTCCGACCTTGCACCCCAGAAACGTGCTCACGGTATAAAGGATATTCACCATCCCGATCACCCGCCCATCCCGCTCGCCGACGATGATTTCGCCCTTGGAGGCATCCTCCAGGATCAGCGTGAGACCGGCCTCCTGGCGTTCGCGATCAGGTGCGAATTCGGCTTCCTGGCTGAATAGAATGGCGAGCAGTTCGCACAGGGCCGGAACGTCACGCGTCGTGGCGAGGCGCGTGTTCATGGTGTGGCCCTGGCCGCCACGCGCGGTGGCGTGACTGCCCCCGCGGTCACACCATGCAGCGGTGTCACCTGCGCATCGCCGGTGTAGTGGCCCAGGGATCGGGGGTCCAGGCGCGCCTGGAGTAGGTGCTCCATCCAGTGGCGGACCCGATCGACATCCGCGTCGACGGCCGGGATGAACGCCTCCGCGCGATAGGCGCGCAGGACAGCCGGGTCGCGCAGCCCGATGTAGGCCTGCCGGATGGACTCGCGCAGGTCCACTGACCGGCCGCTGCGGAAGATCCAGGGATACTCAGGGATCGGGCGGGACTCGGCGAGGATGCGCACCGCACCCCGCGCGATGCTGCCCTCGCCCAACAGGCGCTGGGGATCGGCAGCGACAGCCCGCCCGCCGTCACGGTTCGCCGAGCCACTGCCGCCGCCACCGTGCCGTGTGCGCCCAGGGCGCGCCGCACATAGTCGCGCTCCAGCGTGAGCCCGGCCTCCAGCAGCATGTGGCGGGGTACCCGGGAGCCGGAGGTGGAGGCGCTGTCGCGCAGTGCGATCTCCCCGCCGCGGAGATCCGCCAGTGACTGCGCCGGGCTGTCGGCCGGCACGGTGACCGCCGCCCTCGAGGGCCCTGATCATTATTCCGGCCAGGCTGCGACGGGTTGCCGCGAGAACAGGTCTAGCCGGAGCGATGACCAAGGCCCGCGAACAGCGCCGCGCCGCGGTATAGGGTTGGCGGCGGCGACTAAGGCGGGCCGAACAGGGCCTCGGCGGCGCGGCGTGCGGCCTCCGCATCGGGGTTTGCGCCGGCCGCCACGGGGTGGGGATTGGGCTCCAAATATTCGCAGAAGTTGGACCTGAGCTTGTCGATCACGCGCTCCACCAGCGGTTCCCGGCACTCGTTGGGGCGCCCTGGGGCATAGAAGCGGCAGTTGCGGCAGCAATGGGTCGGCTTATCGCAGCCGGGGCAGGGGGACTCCCGCCCCAGGTCGAGCCGGGTCAGCCCCTGACCGCAGTTCCAACAATACCCGCGAATCTCTTCGCCCATGATCGTCTCCGGTGATTGGCCTTGCGGCAATCATCGCGCATTGGTCCCTGCGGCGGCAAACTGGGGGGCGCTAAGGCGCCGTGCCGCCATGGGTCCACAGCCGATGCGCCTGCTCGCGCCAGACGAGGGGACCCGTGAGTGACCCGTCGGCGCCCAGCCGCCACTCGATGGCGCCGCTGGCCCCGGTGTCGCGACTGGGGATGCCGAGCGCCGCGACCCGCGCGCGCACCTGCGGGGCCGGCAGGCCGAAGTGGTTGGCATAGCCGGCGGCATAGAGCACCCAGGCGGGGGCGACCGCCGCCAGGAAGGGGGCGCCGGTCGCGGTCGCGCTGCCGTGGTGACCGGCCACCAGCACATCGCTCTTGAGGTCCCCGCCAAGTCGTTCGACCAGGACCGCTTCCTGCCGCCGGCTCAGATCCCCGGTGAGCAGGATGGACCGCCCGCCGGTCGTCACTCGCAGGACGCAGGAGGCGTCGTTGCCGGTCAACATGGCGGCCCCAGCGGTTGGCGCTTTGGGGTGCAGTACCTCGAAACGCACCCCGGACCAGGTCCAGCCGTCCCCCGCCCGGCAGGGCAGCGTTCCCGGCAGGGCCAAACGCTCGGGCTCGCCGCTCAAGATACGCCCCACCGGCAGGCGCGCCATCAGACCCGCCGCACCGCCGATGTGGTCGCGGTCGGCGTGGCTCAACATCAGCACATCCACCCGCGACACCCCAGCCGCGGTAAGGAAAGGGGCGATGACGGCGGTCCCGACATTGAAACCGCTGTCGAAACCCGGGCCAGTGTCGAAGACCAGGGTCCCGTCCTGGGTCCGCAGCACGGCCGACAACCCCTGCCCGACATCGAGCAAGGTAAACCACAGTTCCCCCGGCCCCGGTGTGGGCGGGCGCACCAGGACCAACGGCAGCAGCAGCGGCAGACCCAGCCAGCGCGCCGGCAGCCCGCGGGGTGCCAGCAGCAGGGTCACGCCCAGGAAGGCGCAGGGCCACACCCAGAATGGCCCTAGCGGCAGCGACACCGTCGCCCAGGGAAAGGCGGCCACCCAGGCCAGGCCCTCCAGGCAGCGGTTGAGTAGTTGCGCGGTGAGTCTCAGGGGCAGGGTGAGCCCCGGCACCAGACTCAGTAGCGCCGCACCCAGGACCAGCGGGAACAGGATCAGGGTGAATAGCGGCTCGGCGACCAGATTGACCGCCGGTGCAATGGCCGAGGCCCGCCCGAACAGGAGCAGCAGAAGCGGCAGCAACCCCACCGCCACCGCCCACTGCGCCCGTCCCCAACGGCTCCAGAGGTCGCGGCTCGGCAGCCGCTGCCCCAGGTTGAAGAGCAGCACGGCTACCGCGGCGAAGGACAGCCAGAACCCGAAGGAGATGGCTGAGCGCGGGTCCCAGAGCAGGACCCCGGTGAGTGCCAGGATCAGCGCGTGCCAGTGTCGGGGAGTGCGCTCCCACACCAGCACCGCGAATACCACCGCGGCCATGATCAGTGCGCGCTGGGTCGATACCGAGAAGCCGGCGAGTGCGGCGTAGGCGAACGCCCCGAGGAAGCCACCGACCGCCGCCGCCCGCGGGGCGGCCAGGGTCAGGGTGAGCCGCGGGCTGCGCGACCAGAGTGTGCGGATCAGGAAGAAGGCGACGGTGGCAATCAGCCCCAGGTTGAGCCCCGAGATGGCCACCAGGTGACTGGTGCCGGTGCGGATCATGGCCTCCCAATCCGCGCGCTCGAACCCGGACTGATCGCCGGTGACCAGGGCCTGCACCAGCGGCAGCGAGCGCACCGGCCCGAGCACTGCGGCCAGGTGGTCGTTGAAGGCCTGGCGGGCGCGGGTGAGCCAATAGCCGTCGGGACCGGCATCGAGCCGTTGCGCGACCGCGCCCTTGCCGACCGAGCCGGTGGCCTTGATGCCCTGCTCGAAGAGCCAGCGCTCATAGTCGAAGCCGCCCAGGTTGGCATAGCCGTGACGCGGTTTGAGACGCACCGGCAGGCGCCAGCGCTCACCGGCGTTGAGCCGCGGCGCCCCCGCGTACCAGTTGAGCCGCACCCGGCCGGTGAAGGGCAGCGGTCCGCCCGCGGCGTCCGCGCGCTCGACCTCGAACACGAAGCGCTTGGCCCGGCTCGGCCCCTGCCCCAGGTCGGTCGGCAGTGAGGCGATACGCCCCTCGATCGTCAGCGGCACTCGTGCCAACTCATCCGGGAAGGGGTTGGCGAGTTGGAGTGTGGTGTGGACCTGCGCATACAGGGCGCCCACCAGCAGCGCGGCCAGCGGTCGGCAGATCGCCGGTCGCCTGAACCAGGCCAGGATGAGCGCAGGCACGGCGGAGAGTGCCATCGTCCAAGGCGGCGGCAACTGCGGCAGCAGATAAAAACCGCAAATCCCGAGCGCAAAGGCCAGGCCCAGGGGGGCGAGCGCCGCGCCCGATCCCGCCGGGATGCCCTGCCTGCCAGACCGCGCACTCGACTGTTCCATACCTCGGATGACCAGATGCAGAAATGGCTGAGGCGGATGATGCCCGATTCTGCCGAAAAAGGGCGAGCCTAATCGTCCCCCCCCGGGCGCGCGTAGTTTAGCGCCGCGCATCCAACTGCATCGGGCGCCGCTTCCGGTTATTCTTTGCCGGTCCGATCGACCGTGCTTGTTCCCTCAGGAGACCCGCGATGCCCTACAGTCCGCCCAGCCACCCGCTGGAAGTGCTGCAAAAACTCAACCTGGACGAGGCGTTCGGCCCTGACGACCCGCGCTTTGTCGATACCGACGAGGCACGCGGCGGGGTCGGCACCCAGCGGAATCTGGCGCGCAAGTTCGGTCTCGATCTGGAGCTGGACCTCTTCTTCCCAACCCAGAAGCGGCATGTGTTGCTGTTCGGCCCCATCGGCAGCGGCAAGTCCACCGAACTGCTGCGCCTCGACGATACCCTGAGGCAGGGCAAACGCCTGCGGCCCATCTTGCTCAATGTGCGCAGTGAGATCGACATCAACAACCTGCAATATGCAGACGTGCTGATGGCCATGGCCATGGCGGTGGTCCGGGAGCTGAAGGACCAGGGGCTGGACATCCCCGCGGCCAAGCTCAAGGCGCTTGAGCAGTGGTTCACCGAGCATGTCCGCACGGATGACACGATCAACGAGCTGATGGCATCGATCACCAACGAGGCCGGCGCTGAGTTGAGCATTCCCTTCCTGGCCAAGTTGACGGCCCGGCTGACCACCGCGTTCAAGACCTCCTCGGTCTACAAGGACTCGTTGCGCGAGGTGGTGAAAAAGACCTTTACCCAGTTCGCCGATGCCTTCAATGCCCTGGTCGTGGCCGCCGAGGAGACCCTGGCGGAGCGCGGCGTGGCCGAGCGGCTGTTGCTCATCGCCGATGGCACCGACAAGATCCCCCTGGAAAACGCCGAGCGACTGTTCATTCACGAATCGGAGCAATTGCTGGCGATTGAGGCCCTCGTCCTCTACACCGCACCCATCACCCTGAAATATGGCGGCACCAGAAGCTCGCCGCCGATTTCCGCTATTGGCTCCAGCCCGAGGACTACACGCTGCTCGCGCAAGTGGATGCCAACCGCGGTGCCCATGTCGGCAACGACGAGCGTACCCGCAATCTGCTCTGGCGCCTGGCCCTGCTGCACTACAACGATGGTTCCTGGCGCGCCACCCACCCGGCGGTGCGGCGGCTGGAGGGCTATCAGCAGGCGTTGCGCGCACTGCCACCATCGCCGGCCAACCCATGACCGCCCCGCCCGCGGGCGACCCGTTCCAGTTCGACTACCGGCGACACCTGGCCGCCCAGGACCTGCTGCCGCAACACCAGGAGGATTTCCAGCGTCTGGTCAAGCTGCTGTGCCATGCCCCACGCTTCCAACTGCTGTTCGCCCGGATCGCCGATGAAACCTATCGCCGCCTGCTGATCGACAAGCTGCAAGACCTGCTGGTGGCCGCCGGCCGGCCGATCCAGACGGCCGATCTCTCCGATGAGCAGCGATTTCCGGACTTCGACGCGCTGGAGACCTGGCTTGCGACCGCCGGACAAGGGCAGGCGGTGATCCATCTGGTGAACACCGGTCGCTGGCTGCAAGGGCCGCGGGTGGAGTCATTAAACGTGCGGCGTGATGCCTTGGCGGAAAAGCTCGACGCTACCCTGCTGTGGTGGCTATCCCCCGACACGCTGGAGCGGGTGGCGCGGGAGGCCCCGGACGCCTGGTCTTGGCGGGGTGGGGTCTTTGATGTCATTGCCGAGGTGTCGGGCCCTGGCGAGGGTCTCCGCATCCGGCCCCGAACCCCAGTGGAGGCCGGCCCCCTGACCCTAGCCCAACGCAGTCGACGCCTCGCCGTGTTGCACGAGCAATTGGATGGGGTAGGGTCGGCGGCGATCCCGAACGACCTCCGCTTGAATCTGCTGCTAGAACAGGCGCATCTCTATCGATCCCTCGGTCAGTGGGACTTGGCGGATCAGACACTCCGGCAGCAGGCCCTGCCGCTGGCGGAGCGCTTGGGCGACGTGCGCGCGAAGGCGATAACGCAGGGTAGGATCGCCGACATCTTGGATGCGCGCGGGGAGTTGGACGAGGCGCTACGCATCCGTACCGAGGAACAACTGCCGGTTTTCGAGCGCCTCGGCGACCTGGGCGCGAAGGCGTGGGCGCAGGGCCAAATCGCCGACATCCTGCGGGCCCGCGGGGAACTGGACGAGGCGCTGGCCTTGCACGCCCAGCGGTTACCTATCGCACAGCAGATGAGCGACATCGACAGCATCGCCCATATCAGGTTCTCGATGTCCAGGCTGCGACTCCAGCGCGGCGACCATCAAACCGGCGGGCTCCAGCAAATCTATGAGGACTTGGCCGAGTCCTTCGGCATCCTGCTGAAACTGGGCCGGCCCGATCGCATCGGTGCCGTCGGTCAACTGCTCGCCCAGGTGACGGTGCTGCGCGGCCAGCGGGAGGAGGCATTGGCGGTCCTCGATACCGCCGAACAGGCGTTCGCCAAGATCGGCCGGACCGCTGGCGTGGAGCAGGTACGAGCGCTGCGCGCGACGATCGTCGGCGGAGCGGGCGCGCCGATTGCGTAGGGTGTTTTGTCCGGCGTCGTCATCGGCCTGCCGCCGGTCGCTACCCCGCAAACCGCGATCCAAACCCGTCTGCCAGCGGCGCCGCCGGCACTTCGCGCAGCCCACGGGTGCGCACCCGGGCGTGTTCGTGGGTGGCGAGGATCACGCTGGTGCCCAGGCGCTCGACGAGGCTCAGGAAGAGGTCCATCACCTCGTCGCCCAGGCGCGGGTCCAGTGCGGAGGTGGGCTCGTCCGCCAGCACCAGGCGCGGCCGGTGGGCCAGTGCCCGGGCGATGGAGGCGCGCTGGTATTGGCCGACCGAGAGTTGCGCGGGCCGCTGGCCCAGCAGGTGGCCGATTTGGAGCTGTGCGACGATGGCGTCCAGATCCGGGTCGCGCTCGGGCAGTCGTAGCAGGCGGCGGTTGATGCCGATGTTGCCGGCGACGCTCAGATAGGGCAGCAGCCCCCCGGTCTGGAGCACGAAACCGATGGTCGCGGCGCGCAGCCGCGCGAGGTCGCGGTGACGGCCGCGTCGCCAGAGGTCGGCGATGTCCGTTGGTGTATCGCCGACGCCTAACTGAAAGCGCCCGCCGTGCTGCGGCCGCGCCACGAGCCCCAGCAGTTCCAGTGCGGTGCTCTTGCCGCAGCCGCTCTCCCCGGTGAGGGCGACGATCTCCCCGGTGTCCAAGGTCAATGACTCGATCGCCACCCGGAAGGTCTGGTCGCCGCTGCCGCGGGTGTAGCTCAGGTCGGCGCAGTCGAGCAGCATTGGGGGTCGCTCAGGGCAGGTCCTGGCGTGGGTCCTCTAGGGCCTGACGCGGATCGTCGGGAAAGTTCTGATCGTGGTCCATGGCTGGATGGTAAACCAGATTCGGGGTGATGGGGGCGCCACGGCCGTTACCGCGCCGTCATTCGCTGCGCCAGGATCTCGATGAGCGCCGGGTGGGTGCCCACCACGGGGGTCGGGTAGACCCGGAAGCCGGGGACCGCGGATTCGACTCGAGCGCAGATGGCGGCGATGTCGCCGCCCGGCCCGGCATGGCGGCCGGGGGAGAGGAAGAGCAGGGGGAGGAGGACGGGGGAGGCGGGGTCCGCGGCGGCCAGACGGTGCAGGACGGTCTCCAACCGCTCGCCATTGAAGTCATAGTCACTGCCGGGGCGCCGCTCCATCACGGCCTCGTGCAGTTGGGTGTCGGCGCCGAGTCGGCCACGCAGTTGCTCGGCCAGCCACTGTCGCACGGCGCTGACCTGGGGTAGCGGTGAGCCGTGGTCGACCAGGACCAGACGCCGCAGGTGGCACGCCTGCGCGGCCGCGGTGGCTTGCAGATGGTCGAACAGGATGTCCACCAGCCGCGGCTCCCCGTCCGGCAGGGGACAAAGCTCGCGGGCGCAGTGCAGCCGCAAGGGGCCGTACTCGCGCGTGAGTTCGGCGGTGAGGGTGGGGATGAATTGGGTGAGTGCGCGGCTGGGTCCGAACCAGAGTGGTACCAGCAGGAAGTCGCGCCGGCCTGCCGCCAGGGCCGCGCGCAGCCAGGGTTCGAGGGTGTCCGCGCGCTGCCCGCCTAAGGCGTCTGCCGGCACCGCATCGGCGTGCAGGAGCGAGACCGGGTACACCGGGCGGTCACTGTGCTCCCCCAGTGACCGGGCCAGGGCGCGCAGTGCCAGGGTGGACTGCGCTCGGGTGGAGCCGTTGTCGATCAGTAGCGTTTCGGGCATAGGGTGCGCGGGGCGGGGGCAGATGGTGCAGAAGTGGCCGCCATCGGTGGGAAAAACAATGGCTCGACCGGGCCGGGGCCGCATCGTGCCCCCGCGATAAAATTAAGTGACTGCCTGCCCCCCAGGCGTTCTAATATGCCTCATCGGATGGAGTGCCGTCGCTGCCTTGGCGGTGTGCTGCGACCAGGCCGAGCCGATGGTCGAGGGCAACTTGATTCCAGGTCCTCCGGGTTTGCTAAGCCGGTCCCCCGGGTTTGCTTAAGGAGATGTTGCGCCGTGAACTGCGATCTTGACTCCCCCCGGCCGCCGCTCGACGATGATTCGGTCAGCGCCCGCCTGGTCAGTCTCCAGGCGAGCCTGGGATTGGCCCATCGACGCATGCGCGAACTGGCCGCGGAACTGCGCCTGGCGGAGGAGCGGGAGCGTCGACGTTTGGCGGATCGGCTACACGACAACACCATCCAGCAGTTGGTCCTGGCGCGGATGCTGGTTGGGGCTGGGGCCGCCGCCGCGGGGGCGTCGCAGTCCAAGCCGGACCGGTTGGGCCAGGTGCGCGTCCTGCTTGACACCTCACTGGCCCAGTTGCGGAGCCTGGTGTTCGAGTTGAGTCCGCCCGTCCTCTACCAGGGGGGGTTGGTCCCGGCGCTGCAATGGTTGGCGGGCGACCTCAGCGAGCGCTGGCCGGTGCGCTTTGCGTGTCGTCTGGAGGGTGAGATGCCGCCGGTCCCCGACGACCTCAAGGTGACCCTCTTCCAGGCCGCCCGGGAACTCATGATCAACGTCTGTAAGCACGCGCGGGCCAATCAGGCGCAGGTGCTGGTGCAGGTTGCGCCGCCCGCCGCCCGCCTGGTGGTGAGCGACGACGGGATCGGGATCGATCCGGCGCTGATGCGGGGGCCTTGCCCGGGGGTGACGGGCGGCGGTTTCGGGCTGTTCAGCCTGCGTTCGCGCATTGAATTGATCGGCGGCCAGTTTAGCCTGGGCGTGCGCCCAGGCGGTGGGACCGAGGCGAGTCTGTGGGTTCCGCTGGCGGAGGCGTCCGCGGCAACTGCCAGGCAATGACGCGCCGGCGCAAGCGGGTGCGTATTACAACCAGTGACGGTGAGTAGGATGGGACCGATGGCGATACGGGTGGTGCTGGCGGATGATCATCTGATGGTGAGTGAGGCCTTGGCCGGAATGCTGTGCGCCGAGGCCGATCTGGAGGTGGTCGGGGTGGCGGTCGACGGCCGTGAGGCATTGGCTCAGGTCCAGGCGCTACGCCCGGACGTCCTGATCCTAGCAGGCTGTCGGACTTAGTGATGCAACCGATTGAATGCAAAGAGTTTCCTCTTTTGCGCCAAAAAGTCGTTTTCCTGTTTAATCAATCGGTTACGCCATCAAGTCCGACAGGCTGCTAGACCTGCGAATGCCGCATCTCAACGGTATCGAGGTCGCGATGCGCCTGCGCAAGGTGGCACCGGCGTGTCGGGTGCTGGCCCTGTCGGCCCTGGGGGATGAATGCTTCGTCAAACAGATGGTGGAGGCGGGGGCCAAGGGCTATGTGGTCAAGAGCGAGTCACTGACCACGCTGCTGCTGGCCGTGCGCCAGATTCATGCGGGCGGGACCTGGCTGCCTGTGGCTTCCCCCCCGACCCGGCCGGGGCGTACCCTGTTCTCGCGCCGGGAGCGCGAAGTGTTGGCCTACCTGGCCGCCGGGCAACGCGGCAGCCAGATCGCGGAACAGCTCGGGGTGGGGATCAAGACGGTCGATACGTATCGTCGGCGCATGATCGCCAAGCTGGGCCTCCAGTCCCAATGCGAGCTGGTGCGCTATGCCGTTGCCTTGGGGGTCACCACACGGTGTACGGACGTCGTACCACGCAGCGATGGCGGCGGGGCGCCCGTGGTCCCGCCGCCGTTCAACGCGCCGTCCCCGGGGGCTGGTCTCAGCGCTCGCTCCCCTGCGCCAGGTTGAGGCGTTCGAACTGCCGCCGGTCGCGCTTGGTGGGCCGTCCGCCGCCATGGTCCTGGGGGCCGGCCTCGCGCTGGCGACGCAGTTGTTCCTCGCGCCGGGTGCGGCTCGATTCGTCCTCCAGATACAGTTGCGCCGCCTCGACGGCCGGGCGGCGTTGCTGGCTCACCCCCAGCACCTGCACCTCCCAGGCGAGCGACTCCTTGTGGATGGTGAGGCGCATGCCCGGGCGGACCTCCCGGCCCGGTTTGGCGCGGCACCCGTTCACCTGTACCTTGCCGCCGTTGATGGCCTCGACCGCCAGGTGGCGGGTCTTGAAGAAGCGCGCGGCCCACAACCACTTGTCCAGGCGGATCGCGTCGATCGGTGCTGTAGCGTTCATCGGCCGAGCAGCGGGTCGAGTTCGCCGCACGAGTCGAGCTCGGCCAGGTCGGAGTAGCCGCCGACGTGCCGGTCGCCGATAAAGATCTGGGGTACGGTGTGGCGACGGCTGCGCTCGAACATCTGCTGTTGCTGCGCCGGGTCGTGGTCCACCGGGATCTCGGTATACTCGATCCCCTTGCGTTGGAGTAACTTGCGGGCGCGGGTGCAGTAGCTGCAGGGTGTTTTGGTGTAGATCTGGACTTCGGGCATCGTCGTGCTCTGGTGCTTGGTGTTACCGTGAAAGTCGCGCCGGGAGCGCGCTCCAATTCTCCCTCCCCCCCTCGGGGGGAGGGCGGGGTGGGGGGCGCCCGCCACGTTTATCTTGTGGGGTGGTGCAGGTGCCATGGCCGTTCCCGGGGCGGTGGTCCGGGCGCTGTTGATCAGAATGGAAGGTTACGCGGCCTTGCTCATCGTTGCGGCCATGGGCATACAATTGTCAATCCGCAGGGGTTCCCTGCCATCGCCCACCGAGAGCAGCATGTACCGAGACGCCCCGCACCCGATCCGGCTGGAGGACTATCGCCCGCCCGAGTTCCTGATCGACCGGGTGGATCTCAACTTCGACCTGGACCCGGACCTCACCCGGGTGGCGGCGAGCCTCCAGGTCCGCCGCAACCCGGCCGCGACCCGTGGCGACGGCAGTCTGACCCTGCACGGGGAGCAACTGGAACTGGACGGGGTCAGCATCGACGGCTACCCACTGACCCCCGGCGAGTATCGGCTGGATGCCGAGTCGCTGACCCTGTTGCGGGTGCCGGACAGCTTCCTGCTCCAGACCTGGGTCCACATCCACCCGGCCGGCAACACGGCCCTGGAGGGACTTTACCAGTCCGGCGGGATGTTGTGTACCCAGTGCGAGGCGGAAGGCTTCCGCCGCATCACCTATTTTCTCGACCGGCCGGACGTGATGGCCCGTTACGCCGTGACCCTGGTGGCGGATCGGGCGCGCTTCCCGGTGCTGCTGTCCAACGGCAATCCAGTGCAGTCGCTGGACCTGGGGGATGGCCGCCATCAGGCCCGGTGGGAGGACCCCTTCCCCAAGCCGAGCTATCTGTTCGCACTCATCGCCGGGGACCTGGGGCTGGTCGAGGACAATTACACCACCGCCTCCGGGCGTGCCGTGGGTCTGCGGATCTATGTCGAGCCACACAATCTGGACCAGTGCGGGCACGCCATGGCGTCGCTCAAGCAGGCCATGCGTTGGGACGAGGAGCGTTTCGGGCGCGAATACGACCTGGACCTCTACATGATCGTAGCGGTCAGCCATTTTAATATGGGGGCCATGGAGAACAAGGGGCTCAATGTCTTCAACGACAAATATGTCCTGGCACGCCCAGACACCGCGACCGATCAGGACTTTGCCGGGATCGAGGGGGTCATTGCACACGAGTATTTCCACAACTGGACCGGCAACCGCATCACCTGCCGGGACTGGTTTCAGTTGAGCCTGAAGGAGGGGTTCACGGTCTACCGCGACCAGGAATTCTCGGCCGCGATGGGTGCGCCTGCCGTCAAGCGTATCCATGACGTGCGCGGACTGCGTGCCCACCAGTTTGCTGAGGACGCGGGGCCGCTGGCCCACCCGGTGCGGCCCACGACCTATATCGAGATCAATAACTTCTATACCTCGACTGTGTACGAAAAGGGCGCCGAGGTGGTGCGGATGCAGGCCAATCTGCTGGGTCCGGCGCTGTTCCGGCAGGCCACCGACCTCTATTTTGCGCGCCATGACGGCGCCGCGGTGACCACCGACGACTTCGTGACCTGTATGGAGGCGGCGAGCGGCCGGGACCTCACCCAGTTCCGCCGCTGGTATGAGCAGGCGGGGACCCCCGAATTGTGGGTGAAGGCTGAGTATGACGGGGCGGATGGCAGCTATCGGCTGAACGTCCGCCAATTCACGCCGGCGACCCCGGGTCAGCCGCAGAAGCGGCCGCTGCATCTGCCGCTGGCCATTGGTCTGTTGGATGCGGGCGGGCAGGACATGGCGCTACGCCTGAGCGATGAGGGGGGCGATGTGTGTGAGGCTGGGGCGGCGGCCGGCACCCGGGTGCTGGAGGTCCGCGCCGCGGTGGAGCAGTTTCGCTTCGTCGGGCTCACCGAGCGGCCGGTGCCCTCGCTGTTACGGGGCTTCTCGGCCCCGGTCAAGTTGCACTTCGATTATAGCGATCAGGACCTGGAGTTCCTGATGGCCCGGGACACGGACGGTTTCGCGCGCTGGGACGCCGCCCAGACCCTGATGCAGCGCGTCCTGCTGCGGTTGGTGGCAGACCCCGGGAGGACGGTGCCGGACGCCTTCTGCGGGGCCTGCCGACTCGCCCTGCTGGATACCGACAGCGCCCCGGCGTTGCGCGCCGAGGTCTTGATCCTGCCCGGTGAGTCGTATCTGGCGGATCAGATGGCGGTGGTCGACGTGGACGGCATCCACCGCGCCCGGGAGTTCTTGCGCCGTCGCATCGGTGAGGATCTGCGTGACGAATTGATGGCTGTCTATGCGGCGCAGGCGGAGACCGGCCCCTATGCCTTCACCCCGGCGGGAACCGGCCGTCGGGCGCTGAAGGGCCTGGCCCTGGCGTATCTGATGGCGGGCGGGGGTGAGGATGCGCTCGAGCGGTGCCGTGAGCAGTTTGCCGCTGCCCACAACATGACCGACGTGATGGTCGCCCTGCGGCTGCTGGTCGATCGCGGCGGCCCCGCGGGTGAGGAGGCCCTGGCTGAGTTCTACCGCCGCTGGTCTGCCGAGCCCTTAGTCATCGACAAATGGTTCAGCATCCAGGCCACCAGTATCCGTGCGGAGACCCTGGAGCGGGTGTTTCACCTAATGGACCACCCGGACTTTTCGCTGCGCAATCCCAATCGGGTGCGCAGCCTCATCGGCGCCTTCTGCACCGGTAACCCAGTGCGTTTCCATGCCGCGGACGGTGCCGGTTATCGCTTTCTCGCCGACCGCGTACTGGAGCTCGATCCGCTGAATCCGCAGATTGCCTCGCGGCTGCTCAAGTCGATGATCCGCTGGCGCCGCTTCGATCAGGGTCGCCAGGAACTGATGCGTGCTCAACTCGCGCGCGTACTGGACGCGGCGGCCCTGTCCAAGGACGCCTATGAGGTGGCGTCCAAGGCGTTGGAAGGCAGTTGAGTCAGTCGTCAGGCACCGTCAGGCATCCAGTGCCGTGAGTACCGTCAGTCGTCAGGCACCGTCAGGCATCCAGTGCCGTGAGTACCAGTTGCCCTGGAAACAGCAATTGTCACGCCAAGGCGCCAAGCTCGCCAAGTGTTTCAGTGCGTTATCACCGCGTTGGGCCAGTGACGGGGCGAGTAATCTGGATAGTGGATCGCCCCTATTTTCTTGGCGAGCTTGGCGCCTTGGCGTAAGCAATTCCTGGTTTTAGGGTTATCAGAGCCGGGGTGCGGCCCTAATGCGCCTTGTCATCCCTGGCCGGCGCGTTCTCGCAGTGCTCAGTGGCGTCGCTGGTGTAGCGTTGACTGAAGCGGATGACAAGAATCGCGAGGCTCACCAGCAGGATGGCGCCCCCCTCGAACAGCAGATTCTCCAGGTCGATATCCTTACCTTGCAGCACGATCAGCCGTGACAGGGCGGTCACGGCGATGAACATAGGATAGGTAAAGGGTACACTGTGGCGGATGAAATAGATGTTCGCCATCGCCATGATTTCGAGGAAGATGAAGATCATCAGTACATCTTCCAGCCGCACTTGGTGATTGGTGAAGACCGCAGATACCAGTTGCCCGATGGCCAGCAGGGCGAGTCCGCCAACCAGAAGCAGGACGGCTTTCTCGACATAGCGGAAGAGGGTGGACAGGTAGCGGTCGAGCCGTTGTTCGTTGGTCAGCATGGGCGTTTATCCGCGGAGACGTTTTCATTGTTGCGGTGGCACGTCGGTCGCGTTGGCCGCCGCCTTGTGCATCTGGCGTATTTCATTGTGACGCCTTTCGATCTCGCGCCGGAAATCGCGCCGCAGGGCCGCGGTTTCGTAACGCCGGCGTTCATTCGGCGTCTCGATCTGGAGCGGTGGGACCGGCACCGGCTGGCCCTCTTCATCGACCGCGACCATCGTGAAATAGCAGGTCATGGCATGGCGCTGGGTCTTGTGAATGATATCCTCGGTCGTCACCCGGATCCCGATCTCCATGGAGGTAGTGCCGGTGTAGTTCACGGATGCCTGGAAGGTCAACAATTCACCCACCCGCACCGGCTGACGAAAGAAGACCTGATCCACGGACAGCGTGACCACATAATGATTGCAATAGCGCGAGGCACAGGCATAGGCCGCCTGATCGAGTAGGCGCAGTGTGGCCCCGCCGTGGACGTGGCCCGAGAAATTGGCCATGTCCGGAGTCATCAGCAGGGTCATGCTGAGTGTCTTGTGCTGCTTTTCCATGATGCGTTTCGCCTCTCTCGTGCTTCCCGCGCCCTTAAGCCCCGAAGGGGCGCAATATACCAGCCCAGGGCAACGCACTGGTATAGCATCGTGTCATCGGCCTAGCCCTGAAAGGGCGTGACATAACGGCGCAGTGCCTGATGTCACGCCCTTTCAGGGCTGGACTCCCTATATGCCTCATACCCAGGGCGTTGCCCTGGGCTGGTATGTTCGACCCCGTTGGGGTCGGTACGCAACATAGGGTGGAGCCGGGTCCGAGTCGATCACCCCGCCGACTCCAACCTCGCATACGCCAACACCAGCCACTTGGCGCCCGCCTCCTTGAAGTTGATCTGGATGCGCGCCTGGGGTCCGTGCCCCTCGCTGTTCAACACGACACCCTCCCCGAACTTGGGGTGCGTGACCCGTTGACCAAGGTGGAACCCGCCGGCATCGCCACTCATGGAGCCAGTCGCGAAGGGCGCCGACGCCCGGGCGCCCGCCGCCGGGTAGGAGACCCCGCGTGCGCGCACCTCCTCCATCAGTTCGGGCGGGACCTCGCGCAGGAAGCGGGAGGGTGCTTGGTCGGACGTCTTGCCATAGAGCCGCCGGGACTCGGCGTGGGTCACATAGAGTCGATGCATGGCACGGGTCATGCCGACATAGCAGAGCCGGCGCTCCTCCTCCAGCCGCGCCGGGTCCTCCGCGGACATGCTGTGGGGGAATAGCCCTTCCTCCAGGCCGACCAGAAAGACGTTGGGGAACTCCAGTCCCTTGGCGCTGTGCAGGGTCATGAGCTGGACGGCATCGGTAAAGGCGTCGGCCTGGGCCTCGCCGGCCTCCAGCGCGGCATGGGCCAGGAAGGCGCCCAAGGGGTCGGCCTCCTCGTCCTCGATCTCCTGACGGAAGCGACCGGCGGTTTCCGCGAACTGTGCCAGGTTCTCGATCCGCTCCTCGCCCTTACCGTCCTTGGCCTTGCGGTAGAAGTCCGCGAGTTGTGCGGCCTCGATGACATGGGTGGCCATCTCGGCCAGGTCCAGGCCCTGGGTGGCGGTGTTACATTCCCGAATCAGATCGACGAAACGCACGAGCGCCGTGGTGCCGCGGGGGCCCAGGGTGCCGGCGCTGATGACATCCAGCGCCGCCTGCCACAGCGAGACCGCGGACCCGCGCGCCTGTTCGCGCAGCAGGTCGATGGTCCGATCGCCGATGCCGCGGGTGGGGGTGTTGACGACCCGCTCAAAGGCGCCGTCGTCGTCCGGGTTATTCAGCAGGCGCAGATAGGCCAGGGTGTCGCGGACCTCCGCGCGCTCGAAGAAGCGCAGCCCGCCGTAGACCCGGAAGGGGACCTGGGCGTTCATCAGGGCCTCTTCAAATAGCCGGGACTGGGCAGTGGTGCGGTAGAGGATGGCGCACTCGGCGCGCCGGTAGCCCTCGTCGGTAGTGTATTTGCGGATGCGCTCCACCACGAAACGCGCCTCGTCCACCTCGTTGAAGGCGGCATAGCGGCGGATCGGCTCCCCTTCGCCGTCCTCGGTCCAGAGGTTCTTGCCGAGCCGGTGGGGGTTGCGGGCGATCAGTGCGTTGGCGGCCTTGAGGATGGTGCCGGTGGAGCGATAATTTTGCTCCAGGCGGACCAGTTGGCAACCGGGAAAGTCGCGCTCCAGCGACTGGATGTTCTCCACCCGCGCCCCGCGCCAGCCGTAGATCGACTGGTCGTCGTCGCCCACCGCGAACAGGTTGTCGTTGGTGCCGGCCAGGAGCCGTAACCAGGCATACTGGATGGCGTTGGTGTCCTGGAACTCGTCCACCAGGATGTGGTGGAAGCGCTCCCGGTAGTGGTGCAGGAGGTCCGCGCGGCTGCGCAGCAGTTCGTGTGCGCACAGCAGCAGGTCCGCGAAGTCCAGCGACCCGCCGCGCCGGCGCGCCGCCTCGTACTCGCGGTAGATGGCGACCATCTGGCTCCGATAGCGGTCGCCGGCGGCGTCCACATGGTCCGGGCGCAGCCCCTCGTCCTTCTGTTTGTTGATGAAGCTCTGGACCTGACGCGGCGGCCACTTGGCCTCGTCCAACTCCAGGGTCTTGAGCGCGCGGCGGATCAGCCGGAATTGGTCGTCGCCGTCGAGGATCTGGAAGTGCTGGGGCAGCCCCGCGTCCTGCCAGTGGGCGCGCAGAAAGCGGTGGGTGAGCCCGTGGAAGGTGCCCACCCACATGCCGCCCACGGGGTGGTCCAGCATCTCTTCGATGCGGGTGCGCATCTCGCGCGCCGCCTTGTTGGTGAAGGTGACTGCCAGCAGGGACCAGGGCGGCGCCTGCTCCACCTGGATCAGCCACGCGATGCGATGCACCAGCACCCGCGTCTTGCCGCTGCCGGCCCCGGCCAGCACCAGACGGGTACCCGCCGGGGCGCTGACCGCCTCGCGTTGGGCATCGTTTAAGGGATCGAGAATTTTTGAAACATCCATGGCCGCATTCTACGCGTCCGCGCGGGTCCCGCGCGCGGGCGCGCTGTTGACGGCTTGATGTCGGTTGCCTGGAAACCCGATCGCAACCGCAGTACAGTCTTTTGTCGCGAAAGAATCAGTTTTTTGCGGCGTTAACACCTGGATTCCGCTGCACTCCATCCAGGCTAACGGAAGCCGTTCCGCCGAATACTTGCCCAATCCCAGTGCGGCCAGTCTATCCGCAAGACGCAAGGCCATGATTGATTGCGAGATCGCTCCGCACTGGGGTGCGCTGCTCCCAGGCGCGGCGTCTCCTGGCGCGCATTAGAACCAGCGCAGTCAAACACTTGTATATCGTCCTGCGACGCGGCTTACCGTCCCTGGCCTGGATGCCGGCGTCCCGGCCGGCATGACGGAGTCCAGTCGCCGCCGCGGCGGAGGGGGCGAGCGAAAACCCCTTGGCGGCTTGGCGCCTTGGCGTGAGTCCCTTGGCTTTTCCCGGGGGCCGCCTGGCGACGGGCGACGCGCAAAAGAAGCCTTGGCGTGAGCCCCTCAGCCAGCCTTGAACAGCCGTCCCTTCTCGCGCTGCCAGTCCTTGTCCTTCTCGGCGGCACGTTTGTCGTGGAGCTTTTTGCCCTTGGCGAGGCCGATCTCGAGCTTGGCCCGGCCGTGTACCCAGTACATGGCGGTCGGCACCAGGGTGTAGCCGGCGCGCTCGGTCTCCCCGATCAGGCGGTTGATCTCGTGCCGCTTGAGCAGGAGCTTGCGGGTGCGGGTCGGGTCCGGGCTGACGTGGGTCGAGGCCGTCGGCAGCGGCGTCATGTGCGAGCCGATCAGGAAGGCCTCGGCGTGGAGGATCTTTACATACGACTCCTTGATCTGGATGTGCCCGGCGCGCAGGCTCTTGACCTCCCAGCCCTCCAGGACCAGTCCGGCCTCGATCCGCTGCTCGATGTGATAGTCATGCCCCGCCTTCCGGTTGAGTGCGATGGTGGAGCCGCCGTCCGACTTTTTCTTAGACTTGCTCATGGGGGGTAGTTTACGGCAAATTTTCGGTTGATTTCCAGGCCTGATCAAGATAAATTGCCGGGCTCAAATTTTGAGGAGATGCACATGCGCCAGCCACTGATTGCCGGTAACTGGAAAATGAACGGAACCAAGGCCAGCGTGGAGCGGCTGTTGGCCGGCGTCGTCGGCGGCGCAGGGTCGATCCAGCACAGCGAGATGGCGGTCTGCCCGCCGTTTCCGTTCCTGCAGATGGCCGAGCAGGCCCTGGCAGGCAGCCGTGTGCGCTTGGGCGCGCAAAATTGCGCCACCGAGACGCTCGGGGCCTTTACCGGCGAGGTCGCTGCGGCGATGCTGGCCGACTTCGGCTGCCGGTACGTGATTATCGGCCACTCCGAGCGTCGCGCGCTGTACGGCGAGGACGAGGCCATCATCGCGAAGAAGTTGGTCGCGGCCGTCGCCGTGGGTCTGACCCCGATTCTGTGCGTCGGTGAGACCTTGGAAGAGCGTGAGCGCGGTGACATGGAGGCCGTGATCGCCGCCCAGATCGACGGCATTATCGCGCTCTGCGGCATCGCTGCGTTCGGTGCCTGGGAGTTGGCCTATGAGCCGGTGTGGGCGATCGGCACCGGCAAGACCGCCACGCCCGCCCAGGCGCAGGAGGTTCATGCCTTCATCCGTGCCCGCCTGGCCGCTCAGGATGCGGTGGTGGCGCAGAAGATCCGTATCCTGTACGGTGGCAGCATGAAGGGCAGTAATGCCCCGGAGCTGTTGTCCCAGCCGGATATCGATGGCGGTCTGATCGGCGGGGCCGCCCTGAACGCCGATGAGTTCCTGGCAATTGCTAGGGCCGGTGACGCGGCGGCAAATACGTAGGTTCTTTTAAGCGACACAAGGACGAGACCGGACGAATGATTTCATGCATACTATCCTGACCGTCACCCAAGTCTTTTTATCCATCGCGCTGATCGCACTGGTGCTGATTCAGCATGGGCGTGGGGCTGATGCGGGTGCGGCGTTTGGCAGCGGGGCCTCGGCCACCGTGTTCGGCGCGCGTGGCTCCGGTTCCTTCCTGTCCCGCGCGACCGGCGTTATTGCTGCATTGTTCTTCCTCACCAGCATGGCAATGGCGTATTATGCGGCCAAGGGCGGCAAGCCGGTCGGGTTGATGGATGGCGCCAATGGAATGGCGGTGAAGGTGGAGACGCCGGCCAAGGTGCAGGTCCCGGCACCGGTGGCGCCGCAGCCGCCTTCTGCGGTATCATCCTCCGGAGTGCCGGCCGTACCCGGAGTGGTGGTTAAGTCGGGCGTTTCGGATGTGCCCGCGGTTCCTGGGGCGCTGGCTGTTGCGGCGCCGTCGGCGGATGTTCCGACCGCGGTGCCAATGGCTCCAGCGGCGGTAGCAGCGCCTCCAACGGTAGTTGCACCGGCGGCTCCAGCGGTCGTTGTACCAGCCACGCCAGCGGTGGTCGAGCCGGAGGTGGTACCGCCGGTGATTGAGCAGGTTAAGGTGCCGGTCAAGGAGCAGGCGATCGAGGTTCCGGCCTTGGCGCCAGCCCCGATAGCGGTCGTTGAGCCGGCGCAACCTGCGGCCGCGGTCGAAGAGGCGAAGCCGGTTGCCGTGGTCAGTCCGCCCGCAGCGGATAAACCGGTTGAGGTCGTGGCGCCGGCCACCCCGGTCGCCCCGCCGGTGCAGGCACCGGCAAATTGAGTTTTTGATTGACGAGTTTTTAGCCGACGTGGTGAAATTGGTAGACACGCTATCTTGAGGGGGTAGTGGCGCAAGCCGTGCCAGTTCGAGTCTGGCCGTCGGCACCATCAGTAAAGCGGCATGTCGCCTCTGCGACATGCCGCTTTTTTTTGCCGCCCGGATAGTTGACTGAAAAGTTTTCTATAAGGATCATTGGGCCGGTTGACTTGATGCGGGTTTGGGCTTTAGACTCATTACCAAGGAACCGTGACACTTTAGTAACGATTGCGGTCTGGAGGAACAGTGCTCAGCAACTATCTGCCCATCTTGATCTTCATCGTCGTCGGCGCCCTGGTGGGTGGCGGTGCGATGCTTGCTGGCGCCGTGCTCAGCACCCGTCGGCCAGATGCCGAGAAAGACTCACCTTACGAGTGCGGCTTTGTGGCGTTCGAAAGTGCGCGCGTGAAGTTCGATGTGCGTTATTACCTGGTGGCCATCCTGTTCATCCTCTTCGACCTGGAGATCGCCTTCCTGTTCCCCTGGGCGGTGGTGCTCCCGGATTTGGGTGTCTATGGTTTCTGGGCGATGTTCGTGTTCCTGTCGGTGCTGGTGGTCGGTTTCATCTACGAGTGGAAGAAGGGGGCCTTGGAATGGGAATAGAGGGTGTCCTCGAACAGGGCTTCGTCACCACCACGGCCGACAAGCTCATCAATTGGGCGCGGACCGGTTCGCTGTGGCCCATGACCTTCGGTCTGGCCTGTTGCGCGGTTGAGATGATGCATGCCGGGGCGGCCCGCTACGACCTGGATCGCTTCGGTATCATCTTTCGTCCCAGCCCGCGCCAGTCCGACGTGATGATTGTCGCCGGCACCCTGGTCAACAAGATGGCCCCGGCCCTGCGTAAGGTCTATGACCAGATGGCCGAGCCGCGATGGGTGATCTCCATGGGTTCCTGCGCCAATGGTGGCGGCTATTACCACTATTCGTATTCGGTGGTGCGGGGCTGCGACCGTATCGTCCCAGTCGATGTCTATGTGCCCGGCTGTCCGCCGACTGCCGAGGCCTTGCTGTACGGGATCCTGCAGTTGCAGAATAAGATCCGCCGCACCAATACCATCGCCCGCCAACCCGTTTAGATAGTAACCAGGACCCATGGCAACAGAATCACTGACCGGTGACACCAGACTTGCCGGGCTCGAACAGGCCCTCGCGAGACACCTGGCGCAGCACGGTTGCGAAATCCTGAGCGCCCCCGGCGAGGTCACCCTGGTGGTGCCTGCCGCGCAGTTGCTCCCCGTCTGCCTGACGCTGCGCGACCATGCGGACTTGCACTTCGAGCAGTTGATCGATTGCTGTGGGGTGGATTATGCGGCCTACGGCCAGACCGAGTGGGACACCCAGGCGGGGGCCGGCGTCGGCTTCGGTCGCGCGGTGGATCGCGACCTGAACCTCACGCTGGATGGACCTGAGCGTTTCGCGGTGGTTTATCACCTGCTGTCATTGGCGCACAACCGACGGTTGCGCGTGCGGGTTTATGCCGGCGGCGCGGCGCCCATGGTGGATTCGGTGATCTCGGTGTGGGCGACGGCCAATTGGTTTGAGCGCGAGGCGTTCGACCTCTTCGGAATACTGTTCCGCGGTCACCCGGACCTGCGCCGCATCCTCACCGACTATGGCTTCGTCGGCCACCCGTTTCGCAAAGACTTTCCACTCTCGGGCCAGGTGGAGATGCGCTACGACGCGACTCAAGGGCGCGTGGTCTATGTCGCTGTCACCGTCGAGCCGCGCGTCCTGGTGCCAAAGGTGATTCGGGATGACAGCCGTTATGCGGGGCGTGAATCCGGAGTGACGAAACATGCCTGAGATCCGCAATTTCACACTGAATTTCGGTCCCCAGCATCCGTCCGCTCACGGTGTGCTGCGGTTGGTGCTGGAATTGGACGGCGAGGTGATCGAGCGCGCCGACCCCCATATCGGTCTGCTGCATCGCGGCACCGAGAAGCTGGCCGAGACCAAGCCCTATAACCAGAGCATCGGTTACATGGATCGCTTGGACTATGTCACCATGATGTGCAGTGAGCACGGTTATGTGCGTGCCATCGAGAAGCTCTTGGGGATCGAGGCGCCGGAACGCGCCCAGTACATTCGCACCCTGTTCGACGAAATCACCCGCATCCTCAACCATCTGATGTGGCTCGGCGCCCATGCGCTGGATATCGGTGCCATGTCGGTCTTCCTGTATTGCTTTCGCGAGCGCGAAGACCTGATGGATTGTTATGAGGCGGTCTCCGGCGCCCGCCTGCACGCCACCTATTATCGCCCAGGCGGCGTCTACCGGGACCTGCCGGGGGTGATGCCGCAGTACCAGACGAGCGCCACCCCCTGGCACAGCGCCAAGGAGATGACGGCCCGCAACGCCGCCCGCCAGGGGTCCTTGCTCGATTTTATCGCCGACTTCACCGAGCGCTTCCCCGCGCTGGTGGACGAATACGAGACGCTGCTGACCGACAACCGTATCTGGAAGCAGCGCACCGTGGGCATTGGTGTGGTCTCACCCGAGCGGGCACTGCAATTGGGCTTCACCGGTCCGATGCTGCGCGGCTCCGGGATCGAGTGGGACCTGCGCAAGAAGCAGCCCTATGCCGCCTACTCCAAAGTCGACTTCGATATTCCGGTCGGCGTCAATGGGGACTGTTATGATCGTTATCTGGTGCGGATGGAAGAGATGCGCCAGTCCAATTATATTATGCGCCAATGCGTAGAGTGGCTGCGCCACCACCCGGGGCCGGTGGCGGTGGACGATCGCAAGGTCATGCCGCCGTCCAGGCTCGCGATGAAAGAGGACATGGAGGCCCTGATCCACCACTTTAAGCTCTTTACCGAGGGCTATGGTACGCCGGCCGGCGAGGTGTATGCGGCGGTCGAGGCGCCTAAGGGTGAGTTTGGCTGTTATATCATCTCCGACGGCGCCAACAAGCCCTATCGGCTCAAGGTCCGCGCCCCCGGCTTTCCGCACCTGGCTGCACTCGATGAGATGAGCCGGGGTCACATGCTGGCGGACGTGGTGGCCATCATCGGGACGCTGGACATCGTATTTGGGGAGATCGACCGCTAATGAGCTTCCGTGACGCCCCGCTGGCCGTGATCCACGACCGGGACCGCGCAACCCTGTTTAACGCCGAGATCCGCGCAGCGATCGATGCGCACCTCGCCAAGTACCCGTCGGAGTGGAAACAATCGGCGGTGATGCCGGCCCTCACGATTGTCCAGGACGATAACGGCGGCTGGTTGACTCGGGAGCTCATGGACGACGTGGCGGCCTATCTCGATCTGCCCGAGGTGGCGGTCTATGAGGTCGCCAGCTTCTATGGCATGTACGATCTCAAACCGACCGCCAAGCATAAGGTCTGCATCTGCAACAGCATCTCGTGCATGCTCAATGGTTCCGAAGACCTGATTCACCATGTCGAGCACAAGTACCAGGTCAAACCCGGTGAGACCACGGCTGACGGGCGCTTTACCTTCAAAGAGGTTGAGTGTCTGGGGGCCTGCCGGGATGCGCCGGTGGTGTTGATCGGCAAGACCTTTCACGAGAAGCTGTCGGCGGCGTCCCTGGATACCCTGATCGAGGGACTTGAGTAATGGCCCTGAACTCGCAAGAGAATACGGTTTGTTTTCGCACCTTGCACTTTCCCGCGGGAGAGCGCTGTGCCCTGGACGCCTATCGCGGCCTGGGCGGTTATGCGCAGTGGGAGCGGATCCTGCGCGATAAGGTGGACCCGGCAGCCCTGATCGAGGAGCTCAAACTCTCCAATCTGCGTGGTCGCGGCGGTGCCGGTTTCCCCACCGGGCTCAAATGGAGCTTCATGCCGCGTAATGCGCCGGGGCAGAAATACATCGTCTGTAACTCGGACGAGGGCGAGCCGGGGACCTGCAAGGATCGCGATATTCTGCGATTCAACCCGCACCAGTTGATCGAGGGCATGGCCATTGCCGGCTACTGCATCGGCGCGAGCGTGGGTTACAACTATATCCGCGGCGAATTCTTCGAGCCGATCGAGTGCTTTGAGGGTGCGGTTGCCGAGGCCTATGCCGCGGGCCTGTTAGGGCGCAATGTGCTGGGTTCCGGGGTGGACTTCGATCTTTATACCCACGCTGGCGCCGGCGCCTATGTGTGCGGTGAAGAGACTGCACTCATCGAGTCAATCGAAGGCAAGAAGGGGCAGCCCCGCTTCAAGCCGCCGTTCCCGGCGCAGTGCGGTCTCTATGGCCGGCCAACCACTATCAACAACACCGAGACCCTGGCCTCGGTGCCGGTGATTCTGGAGCGCGGCGGCCAATGGTTCCTGGACCAGGGGCGGCCGAACAATGGCGGGACCAAGCTCTTCTCCATCAGCGGACATGTGAACGCGCCTTGCAATGTCGAGGTGTCGCTCGGCACACCCTTCCGGGACCTGCTGGCGATGGCCGGCGGGGTCAAAGATGGGCGGGCGCTCAAGGCCGTGATCCCCGGCGGCTCCTCGGTGCCGGTGGTGCCGGGGGACCTGATGATGCAGACCGATATGGACTACGACTCGCTGGTCAAGGTGGGTTCGATGCTGGGTTCCGGTGCGGTGATCGTGATCGCCGAGGGCACCTGTATGGTCAAGGTTCTGGCCAACCTGTCGAATTTCTATATGCGTGAGTCCTGCGGCCAATGCACCCCGTGCCGGGAGGGTACCGGTTGGTTGGCGCGCGTGGTGGGGCGCATCGCGGCGGGGCGGGGGCGCCCGGCCGACCTGGACCTGTTGGATAGTGTCGCCGGGCGGATCGGCGGACGGACCATTTGCGCCTTGGGGGATGCGGCGGCGATGCCGGTGCAGAGCTTCCTCAAACACTATCGCGACGAGTTCGTGCAGTTGATCGAGCAGGGGGCGAGCCATGCCGCCTGAGCTTTGGTCCTGGACAAATGAGCCGCACAGCGAGACACCGCAATGACGGATAAGCTCACCATCGAAATCGACGGGCGCGCCTGCGCGGCGGCCCCGGGCGAGATGATCATCGCCGTGGCGGATCGTGAAGGCATCGCGATCCCGCGCTTCTGCTATCACCAGAAGCTCTCCATTGCGGCCAACTGCCGGATGTGTCTGGTGGAGGCGGAGCAGGGCGGGCGTCCCTTCCCCAAGCCGGTGCCGGCCTGTGCGACCCCGGTGTGTGCCGGCATGAAGGTGCAGACCCGTTCGCCCAAGGCGATCGAGGCCCAGCGCTCGACCATGGAATTCCTGCTGATCAACCATCCGCTGGATTGCCCGATCTGCGACCAGGGTGGTGAGTGCGAATTGCAAGACGTGGCCATGGGCTATGGCGCCGACTGTTCGCGTTTCAACGAGGGCAAGCGCGTCGTCATGGACGAGGACTTGGGTCCGCTGATCGCCACCGACATGACGCGCTGTATCCAGTGTACCCGCTGTGTTCGCTTCGGGGCCGAGATCGCCGGGCTGCGCGAGCTGGGTGCGACCGGACGCGGCGAATGGATGCGCATCGGCACCTATGCCGGCCATCCGCTGGTCCACGAACTGTCAGGCAATATCATCGACCTCTGCCCGGTCGGGGCCTTGACCGCCAAGCCGTCGCGCTTTACCGCTCGCGCCTGGGAACTCACCGCGCTGGACGGCATTGCCCCGCACGATGGGGTTGGCTCCAATCTGCGGTTGCATGTGCGCCGCGGCCAGGTCATGCGCGTTCACCCACGCGACAACGAGTCGGTCAACGAGACCTGGATCTCGGATCGGGACCGCTTCAGTTATGCGGGTCTGAATGGCCCTGACCGGCTGACCGAACCGCTGGTAAAGCGCGACGGTGTCTGGGTGCCGGTGGAGTGGACGCAGGCGACGACCCTGGTGGCGGAGCGGCTCAAGGCCGCCGATGGCGACGCCACCGGCTGGCTCATGGCCCCCACCGCCACCCTGGAAGAGCTTTATTTAGCCCAGGCCATCGCCCGGGGCTTGGGTTGCCCGAACATCGATCATCGCCTGCGCCAGCGCGACTTCCGCGGCGAGGGTGCCGATCCGCGTCTGCCCTGGCTCGGGGTGAGTATCCCGGAGCTTCAGACCCAGGAGTCGGTGCTGGCGATCGGCAGCGACCTGCGCGCGGAACAGCCGCTGCTCGCCCATCGCTTGCGTCAGGCGGTGTTGGCCGGCGGCACGCTCGCCCTGATCAACCCGGTGCCCCTCGATCTCACTCATCCTGCGACTCAATTGGCTCGGGGGCCGGCCGGGATGGTGGCGGACCTGGCGGGCATTGCCGCGGCGCTCGGGGCCAGCGGATTCGGTGTCCTGCGGGGTGTCATGGCGGGGGTCAAACCCGACGCGCGGCACCAGGAGATCGCCGCGTCATTGCGCACCGCGGGCGGCAATGGCGCTGGTCTGATCCTGCTCGGGGCGGTGGCCGCCGCCCACCCGGATTACACCTTGCTCAAGGCCTTGGCCTATGTGATTGCCAGTTTCAGTGGGTGTAAAGTCGGCTATCTGCCGGCCGCGGCCAACAGTGTCGGTGCGGCGCTGGCCGGGGCCCTGCCCGGCGTGTTGCCTGGGGGTTTGCCGGCGCCCCGGCCGGGGCTCGCGGTCTCCCAGATGTTGGCCGCGCCCTGCCGCACAATGGTGCTGTGGGGGCTGGAGCCGGCGCTGGACCTCGGCAATCCGGGGCTCGCGATGGAGGCGTTGGCCCAGGCCGACTTCGTGGTCGCGGCCAGTGCCTTCCGCTCCGCGTCGCTGGAGGCGGTGGCGGATGTGCTGCTGCCGATCGGTGCCTTCGCCGAGACCTCCGGGACCTTCGTGAACGCCGCCGGCACCTGGCAGAGTTTTCAGGGCGCGGTACCCCCTCCCGGGGCGGCCCGGCCTGGCTGGAAGGTGCTGCGGGTGCTCGGTAACCTGCTCGACCTGCAAGGCTTCGAGTATTGCGACACGGCCGAAATCCGCGCCGAGTTGGCGCAATTGTGCGAGTCGGCGCGGCTCGACAATACCCCGGCGGGTGAGCTCGCGGTGGCGCCCCTGGGCGTTGGCGAGGGGCTGATACGGCTCGGCGAGGTGCCGCCCTACGCGATCGATCCATTGGTGCGTCGCGCGCCGGCGTTGCAGCGGACCCCTGCCATGGCGGCCTTCGGGGTTGCGCTGAACCCGGGACAGGCGGCTGACCTGGGGCTCACCGCGGGCGATGCCGTGGACGTGAGTCAGGACGGGGGGGCGGTACGCACCCAGGTCATCATCGACCACCGGGTACCCTTTGGCTGTGCGCGCATCCCCGCGGGTGTCCCGGGCAGCGAGACCCTTGGCGACCAGTTCGCCCCTGTCAGTCTTTCCAAGGCGGAGTAGCGGCCAATGATCGAGCTGTGGAATGCCCTGCCGCTGTTGATCCAGATCTTACTCAAGATCCTGGCGATTGTTTTGCCCTTGCTGGGCCTGGTCGCCTATTACACCCTGGCCGAGCGCAAGGTGATCGGCTATATGCAGGTGCGCATCGGACCCAACCGGGTCGGTCCCCGCGGCCTGCTCCAGCCGATTGCCGATGCAGTCAAGTTGATGATGAAGGAGATCGTGCTGCCGACCAAGGCGGATCGGACGCTCTTTCTCATTGCACCGTTGATTGCCATCGTCCCGGCGATCGCCGCGTGGGCGGTGTTCCCCTTCGATGACGGTCTGGTCGTCGCGGATATCAATGCGAGTCTGCTCTATATCCTGTCCCTGAGTTCGCTGGGGGTCTATGGCATCATCATTGCCGGTTGGGCCTCCAACTCGAAATACGCACTACTCGGGGCCATGCGGTCCGCCGCGCAGATGGTCGCCTACGAGATTGCCATGGGGTTCGCCCTGGTGGGCGTGCTGGTGGCGGCAGGTAGCCTCAATCTCGGGGAGATCGTCCGGGCCCAGTCAGGCAGTGTGCTGACCTGGTACTGGTTGCCGTTGCTGCCGCTGTTCGGGGTCTATGTGATTTCGGGGGTGGCCGAAACCAATCGCGCACCCTTCGACGTGGCGGAAGGGGAGTCAGAGATCGTCGCGGGTTTCCATGTGGAATACTCAGGCATGGGGTTCGCGGTGTTCTTCCTGGCGGAATACGCGAACATGATACTGATCTCGGCCCTGTCGGCCATCATGTTCCTGGGCGGCTGGCTCTCGCCCTTCCCCCAGACCTGGGTGCATGGCATCATCGGGCTGGACAATGGATTCCACTGGCTATTGCTCAAGACCTTCGGCTTCATGTTCCTGTTCCTGTGGTTGCGTGCCACCTTTCCACGCTACCGCTATGATCAGATCATGCGCCTGGGCTGGAAGGTCTTCATCCCGATCACGATCGTCTGGATTCTGGTGGTGGCCGGTGCCGTCGTCGCTAAGTTGCCGCCTTGGTGGTCTGCCTAGATGACACACCAGATACCCAGGAGCCAGTTATGCTGAAGACCGCGAGCGACTATTTCCGGAGTCTGTTTCTCTTTGAATTATTCAAGGGGTTACGGGTCACCGGGGGCTATTTCCTAAAGCGCAAGTTCACCGTCCAGTATCCGGAAGAGAAGGCGCCCGCCTCACCCAGGTTCCGGGGGCTGCACGCATTGCGCCGCTACCCCAATGGCGAGGAGCGCTGTATCGCGTGCAAGCTGTGCGAGGCGACCTGCCCGGCGCTTGCCATCACGATCGAGGCGGAGGTCCGGGCCGACGGCTCGCGACGCACCACGCGCTATGACATCGATCTTTTCAAGTGCATCTATTGCGGGTTTTGTGAGGAATCTTGCCCGGTGGACTCCATCGTGGAGACCGGGGTCTACGAGTACCACTTCGAGGCGCAGGGCGAGAACATCATGACCAAGGAGAAACTGCTTGCCATCGGCGACCAATACGAGGCGCAGATCGCTGCGGCCCGCACGGCCGATGCGCCTTATCGCTAGAGCGCATTGCGTCAACCCGGCTAATTGACTCACGTTGGATTCATCCATGGGCTTTGAGAAATTTCTGTTCTACTGCTTTGCGGCCATCGCCCTCGCCTCGGCTGGGATGGTGATCAGCCGCCGCAATCCGGTGCATGCGGTGCTGTGGATGGTGGTCACCTTCGTGAGCGGCGCCGCCCTGTGGATCCTCCTGGAGGCCGAATTCCTGGGGATTGTGCTGATCCTCGTGTATGTCGGCGCAGTGATGGTCTTATTCCTCTTCGTGGTGATGATGCTGGATGTCGATATCGCCACCCTGAGGGCGTGCTTTATCCGCTATCTGCCGCTCGGTGCCGCGGTGGCCTTGCTGATGCTGGGCGAGATCGTGTGGATCGTGGGGCCGGCCAACTTCGGGCTGACACACTTCCCCAGTCCCCCCGCGGCCGGTCTGGATGTGAATAATACGCATGACTTGGGGATGTCGCTCTATACCACCTATGTCTATCCAGTCGAGCTGGCCGCGGTGCTCCTGTTGGTGGCGATTGTCGCCGCCATCCGGCTGACCATGCGGCGCCGTACCGACACCAAGACGATCGACCCCGCGGTTCAGTCGCGGGTGAAGAAGGGCCCGGATCGTATCCGGATCGTGAAGATGGCCTCGGTGGGCCCGCTTGAGACCCCCGAGACCCTGGCAGAAGCGAAGGACGAGCCCCGATGATCGCACTCTCCGACTATCTGATTGTGGCCGGCATCCTGTTCTCCATCGGGGTTGCAGGGATTTTCCTCAATCGCAAGAACGTGATTGTCCTGTTGATGTGCATCGAGTTGATGCTATTGGCGGTGAATACCAATTTTGTCGCCTTTTCGCACTTTCGGCATGACATCACGGGACAAGTCTTTGTGTTCTTCATCCTGACCGTGGCGGCCGCCGAGGCGGCCATCGGGCTGGCGATCCTGGTGGTGTTGTTCCGTAACCGGCGGACCATTAACGTGGAGGACCTCGACAGCTTGAAGGGATGACCTCGCAAGCCAGTCGCGCAGCCTTGGCTGGTGCCAAAGGCCAGCTCAACCGCATCGACGTCGTGTGCGCGTCATGGCCGCTGAGCGACCAAGACTGCATTCCCACGCGGAGCGTGGGAACGAGTCCTGTTAATCCTGTCCATTTATCGGCAGCCGTATATGACTTTGCAGTCACAGCGGATGCCCTAGAGAAAGAGCCAACGTGAGATGGAAAAAGTCTACCTGACCATCGTGCTCGCCCCCCTGATCGGCGCCATCGTCGCCGGATTTTTCGGTGGGCGAATCGGCCGGCGCGGTGCGCACTCGGTGAGCATATTGGGTGTGAGCGTGTCCGCCGCCCTGTCGCTCTACACCCTGTCGCGGTTCATCTGGCACGATGAGGGCACCTTCAACGGGACGCTTTATACCTGGATGGTCTCCGACGGCATCCGGTTCCAGGTCGGCTTTTTGGTCGACCGGCTGACCGTCCTGATGATGGCCACCGTGACCTTCGTCTCACTCATGGTACACATCTACACCATCGGCTATATGGCGGATGACGAACATAACTGGCCGCACGACTCCAAGGTCGGCACCAATAGCTATCAGCGTTTTTTCTCCTATATCTCGCTCTTCACCTTCGCCATGTTGATGTTGGTGATGTCCAACAACTTCATGCAGTTGTTCTTCGGCTGGGAGGCGGTGGGGCTGGTCTCCTATCTGCTGATCGGGTTCTGGTCGGTGCGCGAGTCGGCGATCTTCGCCAACCTCAAGGCTTTCCTGGTCAACCGGGTGGGTGACTTCGGCTTCATCCTCGGCATCGCCGCGGTGGCGATGTATTTCAATTCGATGGACTACAAGGAGGTCTTCGCCCGGGCACCGGAGTTCGCCCAGACCCAGGTGGCGGTGTTCGGCGGGGTCTCGCTGATGACACTGATCTGTGTGCTGCTCTTCATCGGTGCTATGGGTAAGTCCGCCCAGGTGCCGCTGCATGTGTGGCTGCCGGATTCCATGGAGGGTCCGACGCCGATCTCCGCCCTGATCCATGCGGCCACCATGGTCACCGCCGGTGTCTTCATGGTGGCGCGGATGTCTCCGCTGTATGAACTCTCGGACACGGCACTCTCGTTCGTCATGATCGTCGGCGCGACCACCGCATTGTTCACTGGACTGATCGGCCTGGTCCAGAGCGACATCAAACGGGTGGTGGCCTATTCGACCCTGTCGCAATTAGGCTATATGGTCACTGCGATGGGCGCTTCGGCCTATGCGGCGGGCATCTTCCATCTGATGACCCACGCCTTTTTCAAGGCGCTCCTGTTCCTGGCCGCCGGCTCGGTGATTTTGGCGATGCACCATGACCAGGACATCCGCAACATGGGCGCTCTGCGCAAATATCTGCCGATCACCTGGATCACCTTCCTGGTCGGCACCCTGGCCCTGACCGGGTTCCCCGGGTTGGCCGGTTCATTCTCCAAGGATGCCATTATTGAGGCGGTGGAGGAGTCGACGCTCTACGGTGCCCACTATGCGAGCGTCCTGCTCACCATCGGTGTCGTGGTGACCGCCCTGTACAGCTTCCGACTGTATTTCCTGGTCTTCCATGGCAAGGAGCGCATGAATGACCACACCCGCCACCATCTGCACGAGTCGCCCTGGGTGGTGACTGTGCCCTTGGTGGCGTTGGCGGTGCTGTCTGCCGTGAGCGGCTGGTTGGCCATCGAGCCGCTGCTCATTGGCGATTGGTTCAAGGATGCGATCATGGTCACGCCGGCACATGATACCCTGATGAAGATTCGCGAGGAGTTTCATGGGCCATTGCAGTATGTGATCCACGGCCTGCATTCCGAGGTCTTCTACCTGAGCATGGGCGGCATGGTCGGCGCCGGTCTGATCTGGTGGTTTGTGCATTCATTTAATCCGCGAATCGATGAGCAGATCCAAAAGTACAGTGGCCCGCTCACATGGGTGCTGGTCAACAAATACGGCTGCGACGACTTCAACCAGCGGGTCTTCGGTGGGGGCAGTCAGTCGGTCGGCCGGGTGTTCTGGAAGGGCGGCGATGAAGTCCTGATTGACGGTGCCATCGTCAACGGGTCGGCACATTCAGTGGGGCGCCTGGCCGGACTCACGAGCCGCCTGCAAACCGGCTTTCTCTATCACTATGCCATCGCCATGATCGTCGGGCTCGTCGGCCTGTTGACGATCTTCGTGGCCCTCTGATCCAGGAGACACAAGACGATGGAATCGGGTTTCCCCCTGCTGACGCTAACCATCTGGCTGCCCATCGTGGGCGGCATCGCCGTGCTCGCGAGCGGCGACGGCAACCGTCAATTCACTAAATGGATGGCGCTGACCTTCGCGGTGCTGACCTTTGTCGTGAGCCTGGGTCTGTGGCTCGGCTTCGACAGCAGCACCGCACAGATGCAGTTCGTCGAGCACGTGTCCTGGATCCCGAGCTTTAAGGTGTTCTATCACCTGGGGGTGGACGGGATCTCCATGCCGCTGATCGTGCTCACCACCTTCGTGACCATCTTCGTGGTGGTGGCCGGTTGGGACGTCATTACCTATCGGCCCTCCCAATACCTGGCCGCCTTCCTGATCATGGAGGGGATCATGGTGGGGGTCTTTGCCGCGCTCGATGCCTTGCTGTTCTATGTCTTCTGGGAGGCCATGCTGATCCCGATGTTCATCATCATCGGGGTCTGGGGTGGGCCGAACCGGGTCTATGCGACCATCAAGTTTTTCCTGTTCACCTTTTTTGGCTCGGTGTTCATGTTGGTCGCGCTGATCTACCTGTATTTCAAGGCGGGCAGCTTCAGTATCCTCGATTTCCAGGCGCTGGAGCTGGGTATGAACGCCCAGGTGCTGATCTTTATCGCCTTCCTGCTCGCCTTTGCGGTCAAGGTGCCGATGTTCCCGGTCCATACCTGGCTGCCGGACGCCCACGTGGAGGCCCCGACCGGTGGCTCGGTCATCCTGGCGGCGATCATGCTTAAGATCGGCGGCTATGGCTTCCTGCGTTTCAGCCTGCCGATCGCCCCCGACGCCAGTGCCTCGCTGGATTGGCTGATCATCGCCATGTCACTGATCGCGGTGGTCTATATCGGTTTCGTCGCACTGGTCCAGCAGGACATGAAGAAGCTCATCGCGTATTCATCGATTGCGCACATGGGGTTTGTCACGCTGGGCTTCTTTATCGTATTCTCGATCGTGCGCCACTCCGGTGTCAGCACCGGGTCGGTGATGGGGATCGAAGGCGGTATGGTACAGATGATCTCCCACGGATTCATCTCCGGGGCACTGTTCCTGTGCGTCGGCGTACTCTATGACCGGGTGCATTCACGCAAGATCGCCGACTACGGCGGGGTGATCAATACCATGCCCTGGTTCGGTGCCTTCCTGGTGTTCTTCGCCATGTCCAATGCCGGGCTCCCGGGCACCTCGGGTTTTGTGGGTGAGTTCATGGTGATTTTGGCCGCCTTCCGGGCCGATTTCTGGTTCGCCTTCCTGGCGGCCACCACCCTGGTGCTGGCCGCCGCCTTTACCCTCTGGATGGTGAAACGGGTGGTCTTCGGTGAGGTGGCGAACCCCCAGGTGGCAGCGCTTCAGGACTTGAATGGCCGTGAGGTCTTCAATCTCGGTGCCCTGGCGGCGGCGGTGCTGTTGTTCGGCCTGTGGCCGGCACCCCTGGTGAATGTGATGCACACCACGGTCCAGAATCTGGTCACCCAGGTCGGCGTCTGCAAGCTGCCGGCCGCAGAGTCGGCTGCGTGCCTGCGGGGCAAGCCGATTCCGGTGGCGTCGCTGGCGCCCTCGGCCGATAACCCATTTTAACCGCCCGGTGCGGCCGCTGACGGCCAACCGGGCGCCTGTCGCTACGGACGATGCCCATGCCATTTAACTCCGCCAATCTGCTGCCGATCCTGCCGGAGATTGCGATCCTCATCACCGCCGCTGTCGTGTTGGTGGTGGACCTCTATCTCAAGGAGAAGGACAAGGGCGTCAACCACGTCTTGGCCCTCATCGGTCTACTGGTGGCGTTCGTGCTCACCGGTCTGGTCGGGGGCGGCGAACGGGTGCTGGCCTTTGACGGCAACGTGGTGCGCGACCTCATGAGCGACCTGCTGAAGGCGGGTGCATTGATCGTGTCGGCGCTGACCCTGGTCTATGCGCGCCCCTGGCTAAAGGACCGCAATCTCTTGGCGGGCGAGTTTTATGTGCTGTCACTCTGTGCGGTGCTTGGCATGTTGGTGATGATCTCGGCCAATACCTTCCTCACCCTCTATCTCGGATTGGAGCTGCTGGCGTTATCGCTCTACGCGCTGGTGGCCTTCGACCGGGATTCCAAGTTGGGGTCCGAGGCGGCGATGAAATATTTCGTCCTGGGGGCGCTCGGTTCGGGCCTGTTGCTCTACGGCATCTCCATGATCTATGGTGCGACCGGCTCGATCGAACTCGGCGCCGTGGCGCGCGCGGTGGCGGAGCAGGGCAGTGGCAATAAGGTGCTGGTCTTCGGTGTCGCCTTCCTGGTGATCGGGATCGGCTTCAAATTCGGTGCCGTGCCGTTTCACATGTGGGTGCCGGATATCTACGAGGGGGCGCCGACCCCGGTCGCGATGTTCCTGGGTTCGGCCCCCAAGATCGCGGCCTTCGCGATGATTGTGCGCTTGCTGGTGGAGGGACTCAACGCGCTGCATACGGATTGGCAGGGGATGTTGGCGATCCTCGCGGTGCTGTCCATCGGACTTGGCAATGTCGCGGCAATTGCCCAGTCCAACATCAAGCGCATGTTCGGCTATTCGACCATCTCGCATGTCGGTTTCATCTTTCTGGGGCTGCTCGCGGGGTCGACGCAAGGCTACGCGTCGGCCATGTTCTACACCCTCACCTATGCACTGATGGCGGCGGGGGCCTTCGGTATCCTGACGATCCTGAGCCGCGAGGGGTTCGACGCGCAGAATCTGGAGGACCTGAAGGGGCTGAACGAGCGTGACCCCTGGTATGCGGCGATGATGGCGCTGCTGATGTTCTCCGCGGCCGGGGTGCCGCCGACGGTCGGTTTCATGGGCAAGCTGTTGGTGCTCGAGGCCGTGGTGCGGGTCGACATGGTGTGGTTGGCCTTGGTGGCGGTCTTTTTCTCGATCATCGGGGCCTTCTACTACCTGCGGGTTGTCAAGTTCATCTATTTCGACCAGCCGACGACGGCCGTGCCGATCGTGACCACCGGCGGGGTGCGGGCGGCCATGACCGTCAACGGGCTCGCCATCCTGTTCTTGGGCCTGTTCCCGGCGGCGCTGCTCGGGCTGTGTCAGGCGGCCTTCCCGTGACAGTTGTCCCGAGGGGTGCGTGGGGGCTACCATGGGCCGCTTTTCCACCCAACTGGAGCTTCAAGCATGTTGTGCGGCAGTATCGTAGCCCTGATTACGCCCATGGATGCCGATGGTGGGCTCGATGACGCGAGCCTGAAGCGTCTGGTCGACTTCCATGTGGAGGCCGGGACCACGGCCATCGTCTCGGTGGGGACCACCGGTGAATCGGCGACCCTGGACGAGTCCGAGCATTGCCGGGTGATTGCGCGTACCGTGGAATTGGCCGCCGGCCGGGTCCCGGTGATCGCCGGCGCCGGGGCGAACTCCACCCGGGAGGCCATAACGCTCACCCGTTGCGCGAAGGAGGTTGGGGCCGACGCCGCCCTGCTGGTCACCCCCTACTACAACAAGCCGACACAGGAAGGGCTTTATCTGCACCACCGGGCGGTGGCCGAGGCCGTCGATCTACCCCAGATCCTCTACAATGTCCCGGGTCGTACGGCGTGCGACATGCTGCCGGAGACGGTGGCGCGGTTGTCGGAGGTCCCAAACATCGTCGGGATCAAGGACGCGACCGGTGACCTGAAGCGGGTGGCGATCCTGCGCGCGGCCTGTCGCGAGGGCTTTGCACTCTACAGCGGGGACGATGCGACGACCTGCGACTTTTTGTTGCTGGGCGGTGACGGCGGGATCTCAGTCACCGCCAATCTGGCCCCGCGCCTGATGCAGGCGATGTGTCAGGCCGCACTCGCGGGTGATCGGGCCGCCGCCCGCGCAGTCGATCGGCGTCTCGCCGCGCTGCACCGCGACTTGTTCGTGCAGTCCAATCCGATCCCGGTAAAATGGGGCGCTGTCGAGTTGGGGCTATGTGGGGTCGGTATCCGGCTCCCCTTGACCTGGCTCTCCGATTCTTTCCATGCGCGTGTGCGCTCCGCCTTGCAACAGGCGGGCGTCCTGTGATGCGGGACGGCTTGCACCCGTCCCGCAACGCGTATTCACCGAGAGGCCCAAGACCTTGAGACGATCCTGTGTCCTGGGCGGCCCCGCCGTCCGGTTGAGTCTGATATTACTGGTCGCCTGCGCGATGACCGGCTGTGGCTCCGCCACGTTGCAAGAGTTGCTCCCCGATCAGAGCGTCGCCTACAAGAAGAGTCGCCAGGCCGAGCAAAACCTGGAACTGCCCCCGGATCTCAAGGGCGCGAACTTCGACGACGCCATGGATGTCCCGCCCGTTTCCGGCGGCGCCACCTATTCGCAATACGCGGGTGTCCGTGACCAACGGCGGCAGGGCTCCCAGACGGACGCTGGCTCGGGGGCGGTCCTGCCCGCGGTAGAGAACGTGGAATTGCGCCGCAGTGGCGATTCCCGTTGGCTCGAGGTCGGCTCGGTCCCGCCGCAGGTATGGCCGCGCGTGGTGGCGTTCTGGCGGGAGCAGGGCATTCTGCTGGTCGAGCAGAATCCGGCGGTCGGGGTGATGAAGACCGATTGGATCGAGAACCGAGCGGAGGTCCCGACCGATTTCGTGACCCGTATGATTCGCAAGGTCGCCGATGGTCTCTATGCGACGGCTACCCGCGATCAATATACCGTCCGCATGGAAGCCGGGGTCAAGCCCGGGACCACGGAGGTCCATCTGACCCACAAGGGCATGGATGAGAAGCTCGATACCGGCACCCTGGGTGACAGTAAACGCACCGTCTGGCAGCCCGGCAAGAACGATCCCGGCAAGGAGGCCGAGATGCTACGTCGCCTGATGCTGTCCTTGGGTGCCACCGACAAGAAGGCCGCGGCGGCGCTGACCTCCACCGGTCGGTCGGCTGCGCCGACCACCGGCGCACGACCGGGGGCCGGCATCTCGCATTTGGTGACCGAGGGCGGGGTGCCCGTGTTGGTGATCAACGACGAGTTCCAGCGTGGCTGGCGAACCACCGGTGGGGCCTTGGATCGCGCCGGCTTCGCGGTGAAGGATCGCGACATGAGTCGCGGTGCCTATTACGTCCGCTATGAGGATGTGGACGCCGGGTCGGCCGGGAAAAGGCGCACTTGGGGCGACCGCTTGGCCTTCTGGCGCAAGTCCGACATCGATCCGGTGAAGGAATACCAGATCAAGGTGGAGGCCCGGGGCCAGGAGACCCGCGTCAGTGTCCTGGGCGCCAGCGGCAAACCGGATGGGTCGGCCTCCGCGCAACGCATCCTCGAACTCTTGCAGGGCGAGATCAAGTAAGGTCGACAACCCGGGGCGGCGGCACTGTCGCCGCCCCGGCGCTCAGGGGTGGCCCGGGCCGTAAGACGCGTGCTTCTGAAAAGGGCAATTGTCACGACAAGGCGCCATGCGAGCCAAGGGTGTTGCGGGCGTTATCGGCGCTGGGGCCTGTCCCCGGCGGGTGATCGGGATGTCCGGTCTAGCTGATCTGTATTGCTTGGCGAGCTTGGCGCCTTGGCGTGAGCCATTCCCGAATGTGGGCTGAGCCTGCTGGTTGGCAGTCCATGTCACCGAGTGTCGACCGGAGCGTAATTTGATGTTCCGTCATTTACTTGTCGTTTGCACAGGAAACCTCTGCCGCAGTCCGCTGGCGGAGGCGCTGCTGCGCGCGCGTCTGGCGCGCGCCGGCAGGACGATCGAGGTCGCCTCTGCCGGACTGATGGCGGGCCTGCGCTACCCGGCGGATGAGACCACCTGCCTGGTGGCGGCGGAGCACGGTTTGGACCTCTCGGCCCATGAGTCCAGGCCGATCGAGCCCGAGTTGATTCGCTGGGCGGACCTGGTGCTGGTGATGGAACAGGCGCAGCGTCGTGAACTGCTGGACATGGCCCCAACCGCCGCGGGCAAGGTCTATTTGCTGGGGCACTGGTCTGAGGGCGAGATTACAGACCCCTATCGCCGCGGGCGCGACGCTGGCGAGGCGGCCTATGCGCAGATCGAGGCCGCGGTCGAGGCGTGGCTGGCGCGGTTGTAAGCGACGGCTGGGGCCATGCCGTTTCCTCCTCTGCAAGCGCATCAACCGTCGGAATAGAGCGGGGCGTCGGGCCTTGGTCATCGCTCCCGCTAGACCGGCGCTTGCGGCAACCCGTCGCGGCCTGGGGGTCGCTCCTACGCAGGTAGGAGCGGCCCCCAGGCCGCGACGAATGTTCGCGGGATGCCCGGAATAAGGATCAAGGCCGGTCGTCGAACGTCGGACAATGGTCGTCCTTATTCGTCACGCACGCGCACGGACAGGCCACGCAGACGCTCAGGAGCCGTAGGGGGTGCCGCGGGTGGCCGAGCGCAGGTGAAATGCGAGATTTAGGCCAATGCGGTTATGGGCCGCGCCAGCACCGGCCATGGCGAAGACCCGGCCGGCCACATACTCATGGCGGATCGGGCTTTCCTGTTCGCCCTGGAGATAGTCGGGGACGCTCAAGGTGGCTATCTGGGCGGGCAGGTTCATACGCATCCTCCGCGATGTTGGGGTGGACCCTGCCAAGCATACCGCGGCGACTGGCAGTTGCCGAGGTGGGGCGACATTTGGACTGGCCAGGGCGCCGGGCGGTGCGGTTCGTCGCGCTTGCCACACCCTCCGGACCTCGGTTGCCAGTCCATAGACGTTCAGGCAAGGTCCGGGTTCGCGGACGGGTAACGCCGCAGGTGCTCCTGCATCGCGGCGATGACCGCGCCACGGGTCTGCCAGCGTTCCGGCGGTAGGGTCTCAATCAGCGCCAACAGGACGGCCTCGGCGCTCGCGTCCGGCAGATCGTTGTTGGAAATGATCCCGAGCGCGTCATCCACCGCGCTCGGCTCCTCGGTCGAGCAGTCGATTAGCACCTTGACCAGCGTGCCTGCCCGTTCAGGCGCAAGGCGCCCTTGGGCCAGGATGACTAGCCAGGCAGCGGCCTGCATGCGGGCGTCGCCGAAGTCGGCGGGGTTCGGCAGGAGTCGCGGATCTTCCGGCGTGTACCCGTCCGTGCAAGCCTTGGCGAGCAGGCGCAGCAGGCCGCCGCGGTGGGGATGGGCGATGGCGGCTTGCTCAAGGGAAGCGCCTACCTCTGCGGTAACATCTCGTTCGCCTGCGTCGATTTCTTTGACATCACCGAGCATATCCAAGATTTCGGCCGACTCGTCTGTCTCGCCTAGCGCAATCGACAACTGGTAAATGCAGTCCAAGCCAACCTCGCGATCGCGCCCGTGGGCAACGATTTCTCGAAGCTCTTCATTCTTGAGCCACCGGCGTGCCGAGCGCGTGGGATCGGCCCACTCCAACTGGTCAAACAAGTACATGGCAAGAGCCCGGCGGGCAGTCTCGCGATTTATGGATCGGCTCAGTTCAGCAAGAGCGCCAAATTGGTCGTCGCTGCTATAGTTCCGGACCCATCCCGCGACGTCGGAGGGGAAACCGATACGCTCTATTGCGTGATCAAAGGGCAGGTCGTTTTTGGGAGTGTATTCAAGGTCCGAGAATGTCAATCCTTGGCTGGCCCACCGTATCTCCGCGCGTCGCCATTCCTCCGGCGTCCCTAACGCGCCGGTTGAAACGAGGTCGATCAGGCGTTCCTTATTGTAGCCCTGACGGATCGCAGTCACGCATGCGCCGACCGGCCACGGTGTATAGCACGAAACCTCGTCTCCAATGCCTTTTGAGTAGCTTCCGTCAGGCAGACTGCGCAAGAGCTCGGCGAGCGCCCCCAAACTGGGGCGATTAAGAAAAGCTCCGATCAGGCCGATCCATTTCCAATCGGATCGTGCTGACGGCGGAATCTCTGAAAGCGTTACAGCATTCCTTGGGAACGAGCCCACAAGCCGCCAATGCAGCGGCTCTTGAACTGGTTGAAGAGCAATATCGATATGTTCGGCAGAACCTTCGAGCACGGCAAACTGCTTGACCGCGATCAACTTATCAACGGTTTCGAAGGGGTCCTCATCAATCAGTTTCAGCCTTCTTACAATCTGATAGCTTGTAACAAACCGGAGAACGCGCACGGGCGGTAATTCAAAAACGATCTCACTCCATCGATCTAACGCCCATCTGCCAAGCCTCCCTGTCATGCTGGCTTCCACAATTTCTATAGCCTCTTCGGGGGACGCTGGCCAATTGGCCTCCGCCAAGTCCTTGGTCCAGAGCACCTGTCCATCCACCAGCGGCAACAACGTCCGCCATGCGCCGAGCCGGCGCACTGGATCGCTGTCCGCCAAGGCGCGGCCCAGCTCCTCCTGGAATACCGCATCCACCTCGGGCCGATACTGGCGCGCCAGCCGAGAGTGCGCATCGCCGGGCGGCAGCTCCGTCAGTCGCAGCGCAAGCCGGGCGAACAGGCGCAACTGCGCGGGCTGGCGGGCGACCGCGCCGTCTTCGAGGATGTCGAGCGCGAGCTGGGAGCCGGTCAGCAGCACACGATCGAGGCCGGCGCCCTCGTTGAGTTCGCAGCACAGCGTATGGATGCTGTAGCGCAGGTGCTCCCGGTCATGGAAACAGCGCCCGGCGGCGAATAGAAAGACGTTGCGCCTCGTGGGTGTTCAGCAGATCGGCGGCGGGGATTGCGCGCTCCCGCTCCCGTTGTACGATGATGCGGTAGTACTCGTCGAACAGGCGCCAGCGCTCGCGCGGCGGCTGGCCGACCGTCTCCACCAGCAGGGTCATGATCGTGACCTGCAACGGGCTCTGCATCAGGTGGGCGGTGGCCGGCTCCCGCCCGGCCTGGGCCATGCGTTCGCGGATGCGCGACACCTTGTCCTGGTCGGCGCCCCAGCGCTGTTCGGCCAAGCGCTGCGCGTATTGCAGTGCGCGGGATACCGCAAGCGGCAGCAGTGCCCGATGGCGGAAATAGCGTGGGGAGAAGTCGTCGTTATACCCCTGGGGGCGGCTGGTCGCGACCAGTAGCAGGTCGGCATTGCAGTCGTTGGCATCGACCAGAAAGTCCTGCACCGCATCGAGCACTTCCTTGCGGTTCGAGGTGGCCGGTACTTCGTCCAGGCCATCGAGCACCAGCAGCCAGGGCCACGCCTTGAGCCAGGCGCGCAGGTCGTCCGCGCACAGGTCACGCTCGGTGCGTCGGCGCACCAGCGCGAGCAACCAGCCGAATAGGGACGACACCTCGCGCGCACTGAGGGCCGCGGCAAAGCGGTTCAGCTCGATGCGTACCGGGAAGCGCGGCATGGCCGGCAGGGCCAGGGACGCCCGCCCGCATTGCTCCCGGATCAGCCTGCAGGCGTCGTACGCCTCCGGGAGCAGCGGGGCCTTGGCGATGTCGGTGAGTAGGGCGACCCGATGCAGTTGGCACAGGAACTGCGTCAGCGTGCTCTTGCCTTGGCCGGGGCCGCCAATCAGGATGATGCGGCCTGGCGGAGTGCTCTTTCCTAATATATCCCCAAAAAGTTCCAGAAAAATATGAGTGAAGGCGCCCGGCGCTGGCGGCTTATGCGGATTGGAGGCAGGGTCCAGCCGCCGCCCGCCGATCTCGAGCAACTCGGCGATCCCGGTGGGCTGATCGGGCGTTTTCGACGCCAGCCGCCCGGCGCCGAAGGCGAGCGGTCCGGTGTCCCGCTCCCCGACCGGAAGGTCGATGAACACCCGGGCCAGCGGTACGGGCCCCTCGGGGTTGTGGCCGGCCTGGCCGAGGTTGACGTATTGCTCGGCGCGCAGTTCCTTCTGCAGGTAGTTGACCATGATGGCCCGGAAGTCCTGGGTCCGCGGCGCGATCTGCGCCAGTAGGTTTGCGAGCACGTCCCCGGCCGTGATCCAGGCAGCATAGGCGGTGCGGACCGCCTCCTGGGTATCGAGCAGCATGCACAACTGGTCGTGATCCCAGACATGCCAGCCCTTGAACGCGAGCCGGTCTTGATAGTCATCGAAGAGGGCGGCGACCCGATCCTTGCCGCCACTGCCGGCCGCCGGGGTCAGCACCACGTTGGTCGCGAACAGGTAGTACTCGGGCCGGCGCAGCTTGCGATCCGGGTCGATGAACTTTTCCATCTCCGCCTTGAGCGCGTCAATGACCCAATCGGCATCCCTGCCGCCACCGAGGGGGCGCTGGCGGAACTTGGCCTGGATCACGCCATAGCCATCCCAGGGTGCGGCGGCGTTCGGAAACGGCACCGGTCCGTCGAAGGTCGCCTCGCGCCCGCCGTCCGGCCCGTCGCCGAACACGTTCACGCCGGGGCCGAGCACCGCGACGGCCAATGCCTGGACCAGTTGCTCGAAAGACCGGGTCGAAAGGCGCGTCAGATCGTAGTCCATCGGGTTCGGGCTCAGGGTTCGATCAAAAGGAGCGGGGCGCCCAGGCAGTGTTGGCTCGCAATACCGTTGCGCGGCATCGTGCATCGCCCGGGGCTTTGCGCCAGTATGCCACGACCCAGTGCATCATCGGGGGTCCGGAGCCCCTGGACCGGCGTGGTAGCCCGCCGCGGTGTCCCCCGCATCGCTGCCGCTATGATATTCTTCCAGTTATGAGCACCATGAATATCTCCCTACCCGACGCGCTCCAGTCCTATGTGGACGAGCAGGTCGCCGGACGCCGGCTCGGCACCAGCAGCGAGTATGTGCGCGAGCTGATCCAGCGGGACCAGGATCGCCAGCGGCTGCGTGGCTTGCTACTTGATGGCGCCGACTCCGCCGCGGCGGCGCCCGCCGACCGGACCTATTTCGATGCACTGCGGACCCGCGTCAGCCGGGGCGTTTGAGCGTGACCGAGAAGCCGGTCATCCCTCGCGAACAGGCCACGCGGGATGTCGAGGCGATCATCGACGACTATCTGGCCCGGCACGCGGCTCGGGCCGCGCTTGGATTTATTGACGCCTTGGAGCGAGCCTACGCCCACATCGGCGCCCACCCGGCGACAGGGTCGACGCGCTACGCCATTGAGCTGGATCTGCCGGGGCTGCGTTCGTGGCCCTTGGCGCGTTACCCGCACCTCGTTTTCTACTGCGAGCGGGAGGACCACATCGATGTCTGGCGCATACTCCATGGCAAACGCGATATCGCCGGGTGGATGAGGGAACCGGCGGACCGCGACGGCACCTGATTGCCACCTGATCTGGCGCAGCGGGTCCGGAACCGGAGCTCAGAGCTCGACTAGGGTCCGCCCATGGGTGCGGCCGGCGAGCATCCGCTCGAAGACCTCGGGCAGTGCGTCCAGGCCGACCGTTTCCGCGACCAGTGACTCCGCATCAGCCGTCGGAATAAAGCGGGTCGTCGAACATCGGACAATGGTCGTCCTTATTTGTCACACAGGCGGACGGACAGGCCACGCAGACGCTCAGGAGCCGCTCCCAGGCCGTCCCCGTAGCGTCTAACAACCGATCGAGCAGCTTGTCGGTCAGGCCCGGAAAGGCGGCCTCGACCTGCTCCCAACCGATCTCCATCTGCGGGATCTCGCCCCTGAGCTGCTTCAGCACCACCCCTTGCAGTCCGATCGCCAGTGCGATGCAGGAGCCGTCGATGCGCGCGCGATCATAGCCGCGCTTGGCGAGCGTGCGCGCGAGCGGCGGCGCGATCGCCTGGCGGATCTCGCACGCCAACTCGAAGGCGAACCAATTGAGCTTGCGCTTTCCGCCGGGGAGGGCGGAGAAACGACTCGGGTCGATCTGCGGATCTGCTTCGGGCGGGGGTGTCATGGGTGGCGTGCGGTGATCAGGATTGAGCAGGGGTGCGCGGAGGATAGCCGTTGCGATGGACAGGCGGTAGTCCCGTGCGCCCTATCCCGCGGCGTCGTGGACGGCGCTTCGCTCCTTCGTCCTGGCCGTGCGGCGGCAAGGTGGCCCAAGCAGCCCGAGCGCGTGCGCGGCCTCGGTGGTGGGAAAGAACGTGCTGCGGCTCAGGGCATCAAGACCTCTAGCAGCCTGTCGGACTTGATGGCGTAACCGATTGATTAAACAGGAAAACGACTTTTTGGCGCAAAAGATGAAACTCTTTGCATTCAATCGGTTGCATCACTAAGTCCGACAGCCTGCTAGGCTAACCTTTAAGGAAGGTCGTGGGGGCTTTTTTGCGCACCACCGCGCCATTTGGTGAGTCACTGACGACAAATCCGCGTCGGTTTCCGAAATTGCGTCAACGCTGACCGCCAAAATGACAAGGTTTCTGTCGTAGCGATTTCCTGTGCGGATTTTCGGTGTTCACCGGCGAGCGTTCCGGTCCCCTGGCGCACTTTTCCGCTCCGGAAAATCGCTTTCCGTTCTCCCTCTGGCGCACATCCGGCAACGATCGTAATTTCTTATTTTAAGACAGCAGGATAGACTCGCGCGGAAAAGTCCCGGGGGAGGACGGAAAACGGTTTTGTGTAGACACCCCGGCGTATTCCGCGGCGGGAACAGCGCGCCTGTCCGCCCTGAAGACCAGAGTGTGAACACTGCCGGCTGCACCGGCGCAAAACTCTCTGAGTCGGCGCGGAAAACCGCGCACCCGCCGCCCCGGCGGCCGGAGTGTATGCACAAAAGGCGGCGGGGAGGCCCGGCATGCCGGAGTGCAGCGGGGACGGCTGGGGGGAACGCGGCCGACTCCATTTTGCGGCAGCCCCCCTTTTTGTTGTCCACGAGGCCGCACCCGGATTCCTGCCAGCGGTCCATCTGGGCTACGCCGCGCGGCCTTATCCGACCGCCGAAGCCCCGCAGGGCCGGCCCTATGCGGGCAGCACCACGTCCTCGTAGAGGTCTGCGAGGGTGAAGCGGATGTCGAGGTCGCCGCAGGCAAAGGCCAACTCGCCGTCCTCAATGGCCTGGTAGTGCCAGCTACCGTCGGCACCCCGTTGATAGACCTCTACCAGCCGCCGATCCTGGGCCACCAGCAGGTAGTAGCGCAGTGCCGTTAGTGCGCGGTAGGCGAGCAGCTTTTCGCGCCGGTCGATCGTCTCGGTGGACGGGGACAGCACCTCCGCGATCAGGCAGGGTGACGCTTTGTACAGGGACTCCCGATCCGTCGGGTCGCAGGTCAGCACGACGTCCGGATAGTAAAAGGCGTCGTGCGTCGCCACCCGGACCTTCATGTCGCTGACGAAAACGCCGCAAGGGGTGCCGCGGGTGGCCGAGCGTAGGTGAAAGAACAGATTGCCGGCAATGCGGTTATGGGCCTCGCCGGCACCGGCCATGGCGACGACCCGACCGGCCACATACTCATGGCGGATCGGGCTTTCCTGTTCGCCCTCAAGATAGTCGGGGACGCTCAAGGTGGGTATCTGGGCGGGAAGGTTCATACGCATCCTCCGCGATGCTGGGGTGGGCTCCGCCAAGCATACCGCGGCGACTGGCGGTTGCCGAGGTGGGGCGACATTTGGATGGGGGCTGGGCGGTGCAGTTCGCAGCGCTCGACGCACCCTCCGGAGCTCGGCTGCTCGGCTGCTCGGCTGCTCGGCGGCCCGCTGACGGCGGATCGCGCGCGGTTCCGGCACCCAAAGCGGCTCATCCATGCTTCTCCGTTGCAACTGGCCTTGAATCAGCGGTATGCGGCAGAGGCCATTTTGGTATCTGCTACATACCACACAATCACTGGTCCTCTTCATTCACCCCGGAAACTGGATAGACGCACCAGTCTTCGCTAGGCTTTTGCATGACCTCATCACAGACGCGTTGGTCGTCACTATTGTCTGGGTCGAACTCACGCCAGCCATGTGCGCCGATTTCGACCAACGCCCCGCCGGGAGTGTGGGCAATCCAGGCCCAGCAAGTCGGTTCGGTCTGGTCAGAGCTTGCACTCTTCCAAAGCTCTTGGATCAGGTCCGGGGCATGCTCGGCGAGACCCCTTACGAGCGTCTCGTTGCTGCTCGACAAGCAGTACAGGAACCAGGCGGCCGACAGCTCAGACGAGGCCGCACATTCTTCCCGCCTGGTCCTCGGGTCCAGACTCCCGGCTGTACCGTCTATCAATCGCTCCCAGGCGTGCTTCGACGTCGCTCGGATCAACCAGTGGTCTCGATTCAAATAGATAGCTGTGCGATCGTTGACTAAGCAGACCTGCTGCCATTCCGCGGGAAACTCGATCTCGGGATAGGCGACCCTGGGTTCACGCCAAGTCGGCGCATTGGTCCAAACCGCGCTGACGTTTCTCCTCCAAATCCAAGGATGTGTAATGTGCCCGGATTTGAGCATCCACGCTCGCTCCATGCGCGCAAGCAGTCGGTCCGGCGGAAGTGCGGCCGCGTTCCAAGAGGCCGATTTTCTCATAAAACGCATCGATTCCCGGTCCGCCTAGAGATGACCGGTGCTGGGCATAGCCATCGATAATTCAATGGTGCAAAGACTTGGATAATCGTAGCCCTGCCAACGCAATTGGCCATGATCAAATATTGCCCTTCCTGATAGAATTGAGGGGTAAGATACCGCGCGCCAATTGAACTGACGCTCTGTCTCGTACTCATACAACCAGAAGCGGCGTTCGGCAGCCGGGGGCTCGATATCCAGCGAAGCCGTATTGTACAGGGCATAGATCGATGCTTGATGCGATCGGGCAAACTCGCTGAGCTGCCCGGCGAGATTCTTGTACAGGTCTCGTATAGCCTTCAACGCCTGCTCGCTGGGTTGCAGTCGGTTGCGACTGACCTCCAGACCCGCGGCGGCGGCGGCCGTCCAGTCCACCTCAATGACACCTCGCCAGCGATGCTCCTTCAGGGAGTCGGCGTCATGATCGGCCGTCATGCCGAACCAACCCATGACAAAGGGACACCAGGGAGAGACACCATGCGTGCTCCTGTCGCTCAGACCTTCGGTTTCGAGCACCCTGGTGCTTCCGTCCTTTCTGACGCTAAAGAAATCCAGGCAAGGCCCGTCGTCCAACTCGAACCAAGGGAAAAATACACGGAAACGACCCAGCCCGCCCGGCAAGTCTCCGGTGACGGGCTGCGACCACCTCAGTCGCTCGTGTGCCGCTTCGCGCAACCGCGTGCGCCGATCCCGCTCGCCCTGCCACTGCGTTAGCCGCTCTGAGGGCGTCAAGTCCCCGAGCTGCTCGGGCAGGTCCCCCCGCCCTGACGGCCGCTCTTCAGGGGATTCCAACACTGTCAAACACTGGGTGGCATAGTCCCCCGGCTTGCGGACCCATCCAGGGGCGTCTACGGACCAGGAGGCTTCAGAGATCGACGGGCACTTGATCTGGAGCTTGCAAGGCACATGCAGCAACACGGATCGAACGTAGCTCAACAGCCTGTCCCAAAAGGCGCTCGCATCCGTGCCGATGACCTCGGGCTTGAGAAGCAGTCGAACCTCAGTCCCTTCGAGGCAGTCCGGATCCCGCTTCAGTTCGCCGAATCCGCTCAATCCGTCGGTTTCAAATCTCCAGCCGTTGGCCTCGCCGGACTGGGCGGACTGGCAACGCCTGGTGCGGATGTGCAGCCGATCCGCAACCATGAAAAAGCTGAGCACGCCGATCCCGAATCTGGCGGTGCGCTCCAGGCGGAAGTCGGCCTGTTCACAACGTCGGGCCAGTTGCAGCAGATCGGCGCGCTTGACCGCCCCGCTCACCAGGAAATGATCGCGGATGATGGACTTGCTCATCCCAGCACCCCGATCTTTGCAGACCAGCCAATCCCCATCCGTTCCCCGCTCCAGATGCAGTTGGACCGAATAGAGCTTGCCCAGCATATCGGGCAGGTCCGGATTGCCAGGGTCGGACAGACGCTCGCGTGCGATGCGTTCGCGAACGGCGTCGAAGGCGTTCTGCAAGAGCTCGCGCACGGCTGCCATCGGATCGCCATAGAGCTCGACACCGGCGAGCAGCCGGAGCACGCGGCGCACGTCCGGGCGAAAGCTGCCGTCTATGTATTCGTAGGCGCCATCCAGCGGCTCGATGCGCTGGGTCAGGGTGGCGCTCAGATTCCAACGGTGCGGCATCTCCGTGCTGGAGCCGCGCAGCCGGGAAAAATCGGTCTCGTTCGCGAGTCGGCGGCAGACGAGGAGCTCGGCCTCAATCATCGCCGCCGTGTCCCTGGTGGCCTTGTGGATCAGTGCGGAGCGCGGATGCGCCTCGAGCCGATACTGATCCCCAATCTTGGTTGTGGTGATGTCGTGATCCTTACGCCAATAGATGAGGCTGGACGAATCCACGTCCCGCTGCCGAAGTACGACCTCAGGCGTCCTCTCCGGATCGTTCTCCAACACGTCCGCCAGGCGCAGTACCGAGGCCAGGTAGCGCAGATGGACCACATGGCCAGCACCAACCATGATGGGATCGAACCGGGGATGATCCAGCTCGTCGAACCCGACGTGATGGCTCTTGCAGATGGCAATCAGGTTATCGCGCCAGTTCTGGTAGGTCCCGAGGCGTTCGCCGGCCAGATTGGCCTCGATCCATTCTCCGCTCCAATCGTTGTGGCGTTCCCGGCAATAGTGCGCGACGAGCCATTCCGCCTCGCCCAGGGTGCGACCAGTCGGCGGACTCTCCGCGAGGGGCGGCGTGACGCCGTCGCCGTGCTCGTCGAGCCACTGGCGGAATCTGTCGATCTCGGTCGCCGCCAGTCCGCTCGGCTCTCCGGTCAGCAGGTACCTGTAGTGGCCGCGGACGCGATGCTGCTCCGGCGTCATGCCGATGTCGTGCAGGTAGGCGGACAAGAGCAGCAATGCGAGCTCGAAGGCCGTGAGCCGGGAGAGCACGTCCTCGGGAACGATCTCGACCATGCGCTCGGCGACGTGGTAGCCGTGTTGGGCGTCGTGCAAGGTGAAATCCGTTGCCGCGGTCCCGCCCTGTTGCAGCACGGCTTGAATCCGGTTCATGCAGGAGTCGAGCAGATGTTTGGCTTCTGCGAATCCGGGCCGTCCGGCTTGCGCGCCCGAGTCGACTTCCGCGTAGATGGCAGTCTGTTTCCAATCCTTCAGGTCACTGGTCATCGCTGTCTCGGTGGGAGAATCATGGTGCTGACGAAGGCCCGCAGACGGAGGAACGCGCAGCGGTTCCGCCACCCGCCGGCTCGGGTAATGACGGATCGCCCGGCGGGCATCCGCCCGACGTGCTCACTCCATATAGACAAAGGGGTCGATCAGCACCAGACCGCAGCCCTCGAAATCCCTGGTGTTGCGCGTCGCAATGGCGCAGCCCCGGGTCCTCGCGATGGCCGCGATCTGCCCGTCGAAGGCACTCATGGGTCGCCCCTGTTGGCGCCGCTCGCCGCGAATCTCGCCATAGGCGCGGGCGGCGGGCTCGTCGAAGGCGAGGATACGCGACTGAAACGCCTGCGCGAGGAATTGCTCGAACCGGTCCTGTAGTAGCTGCCGGCGCTTGCCGTCGGGCATGGCGCGAAGGCCGAAGGCGATCTCCGCAATGGTGATGGTAGTGAGGTAGAGACCGGCCGCGTCTTGGGCGTTCAGCCACGCCAGCACGGGCGCCGCCGGCGGCGATGTCATGAATTCAGAGACGACGTTGGTATCAAGTACGATCACTGGGGAAACGCCAGCGGCTCGGTGATGTCGCGCTCGGGAGGCTCAAAATCCGCCACCCCGTAGGCGGGACTGAACAGACCAACGGCGAGGTCGCCGAGGCGCTCCGGGGCGGCCACCGCCTGCTTCAGGATGCGCCGTGCTTCCTCCTCCATGGAGACCCCATGGCGTTCCGCCCTCAACCGCAAATGCTCCAGGGTCGCATCATCGATGCGTCTGACGCTGAGGCTGCCCATCGCGAATACTCCTCAATGTTTCTTGGTCCGGAATGATAGCAGGTGCCAGCACTCTGCGACCGCCGGCACAGCAGACCCGGAACCGGGCCTCAGAGCTTGACCAGGGTCCGTCCATGGGTGCGGCCGGCGAGCATGCGCTCGAAGACCTCCGGCAGTGCGTCCAGGCCGACCGTTTCCGCGACCAGTGACTCCAGGTCCGCCGGCTGCCAGTCATTGGCCAGGTGTTCCCAGAGTGCGCGGCGGGCGGGGTAGGGGACATCCACCGAGTTGCAGCCCAGGAGGCTCGCCCCGCGCAGGATGAAGGGCATCACCGTGGTGTTCAGGTCGGTCCCGGCGGCCAGGCCGATGGCGGCGATGTTGCCGTGCGGGGCGATGGTGCGGGTGATCTGGGCCAGGACCTCGCCGCCCACGTTGTCCACCGCGCCGCCCCAGCGGGCCTTCTCTAAGGGCCGGGTGGCTGCTGCCAGTGCGTCGCGTGCCACGATCTCGGTGGCGCCGAGGTGGCGCAGCCAGTCGGCGAGCTCGGGCTTGCCCGAGAGTGCGGTGACGTCAAAACCCAGCCGGGCAAAGAGGGCGACGGCCATGGCGCCCACGCCGCCGCTGGCACCCGTGACCAGGATCGGACCCATGGCCGGGTCCTGACCGTTGACCAGCATCCGGTGGACGGCCAGTGCGGCGGTGAAGCCGGCCGTGCCCAGGATCATGGCGGTGCGGGGGTCGAGCCCGGCGGGCATGTGTACCAGCCACTCGCCTGGGCAGCACAGGTAGCTCGCAAAGCCCCCGTCATGGTCGTGGGTGAGCCCCCAGCCGGTCGCGATGACCGCCTCGCCCGGCCGATAATTGGGGTGGGCGGACTCCTCCACCACCCCGGCGCCATCGGCCCCACCCACCAAGGGGAAGCGGCGCAGGATCTTGCCGCGACCGGTCCCGGCCAGCGCATCCTTATAGTTGACGCCGGACCAGCCGACCCGGACCAGCACCTCGCCCAAGGTGGGCGTGGGGCGTGGGAGTTGCTCGACACCGGCATGGTGCCCCTGCGCGTCTTGGTGGATACGAAAGGCGGGATAGGTGGTCATGGTCCTGATCTCCGTGTGTGGATTCGAAGAATGATTCGTCCGCAAATGAACGGTCTTATTTGCGTTCATTGGCGTTCATTGGCGTTCATTTGCGGACAAGAATCTTATCAAGTCGTGACGACGACCGGGATCTTGCCGATCCGTGCCTGCCACTGTGCCGGGCCGGTCTCGTGGACCGACTCGCCGCGGCTGTCGACCGCCACCGTCACCGGCATGTCCAGCACCTCGAATTCGCGGATGGCCTCCATCCCCAGGTCCTCGAAGGCGATGAGGCGTGAGGACTTGATGGCCTTGGCCACCAGATAGGCGGCACCGCCGACGGCCATCAGATAGACCGCCTGGTGCTTGCGGATGGCCTCGATCGCAACCGGACCCCGCTCGGCCTTGCCGATCATGCCAATGAGGCCGGTCTCGCTCAGCATCTGTTCGGTGAACTTGTCCATGCGGGTGGCGGTCGTGGGGCCCGCGGGGCCGACCACCTCGTCGCCCACCGGGTCCACCGGTCCCACGTAATAGATGAAGCGCCCGTTGAGATCGACCCCGTCCGGGAGCCCGGCGCCGCTGTTGAGCAGATCCGTGAGGCGCTTGTGGGCGGCATCCCGGCCGGTCAGCAGGCGGCCGGAGAGCAGGAGGCGCTCGCCGGGCTGCCAGGTGGCGATCTCCTCGCGAGTGACCTGGTCGAGGTTCACCCGGCGGGCGCCGGCGGTGGCGTCGTAGACGATGGCGGGCCAGTCGCTGAGCAGCGGCGGCGCGAGCGACACCGGACCCGAACCGTCCAGGGTGAACTCCGCGTGACGGGTCGCGGCACAGTTGGGGATCATCGCCACGGGCAGCGACGCGGCATGGGTGGGGAAGGTCTCGATCTTCACGTCCAGCACGGTGGTGAGTCCGCCCAGGCCCTGGGCGCCGATGCCGAGCGCATTGACCTTCTCGAACAGCTCCAGGCGCAACTCCTCGATCGGGTTGGCGGGCCCGCGGGCCTTTAGCACGTGGATGTCGATATGGCCGAGCAGTGACTCCTTGGCCAGCAGCATCGCCTTCTCGGCCGAGCCGCCGATGCCGATCCCGAGCATCCCCGGCGGGCACCAGCCGGCGCCCATCAGGGGGACCGTCTTGAGCACCCAGTCCACCAGGCTGTCACTGGGATTCAAGATGGTGAACTTGGACTTGTTCTCCGAGCCCCCGCCCTTGGCCGCCAGGCGGACCTCCACCTGGTCGCCCGGCACCAATTCCACATGGACCACCGCCGGGGTGTTGTCCCCGGTGTTCGTGCGCGCGCCGATGGGTGGCGAGACGATGGATGCGCGTAACAGGTTGTCCGGATGGAGATAGGCCTGACGTACCCCGGCGTCTACCAGCGCCTGGATGCTCAGTGTGGTGTCCCAGCGCACCTCCATGCCGACCTTGAGAAAGACGACCACCGAGCCGGTATCCTGACAGATGGGCCGGTGCCCTTCGGCACACATCCGCGAGTTGACCAGGATCTGGGCCATGGCGTCCTTGGCGGCCGGGGATTCCTCCGCCGCATAGGCGGCGGCGAGCGAGTGGATAAAGTCCGCCGGGTGGTAGTAGGAGATGAACTGCAGGGCATCGGCGATGCTCTGGATGAAATCGGATTCGCGGATGGTGGTCATGGGCGTGGGTGTCTCTGGTCGGGGGCCGACGGGGCGATGGCCGGATCTTAACCGACCGCGGCCTGGCCCTCGGCAATCCTGTGGCTTGAGTGCCTTGATCCGATCCGCGAAGACCTTGGTCTCGCAGGTCATCAACTCTCTGCTCTTCATGGGTAGCCCCTGATGGGTGCGCCGGGCACCGTTGCGGTGCCGGGCTCAAACCCGGCATCCTACCGCCTTCCGGGGGGCACAGGGGTGCCCCATCGTTACACCTGGAGTTGACTGATGGACTGGATCAGCGGCTCGATCTGTTCACCCACCTGTTGGGCCTGTCGCTTGGACAGGAGCTTGGGCAGGGCCTCGCGCAGGTCCTCCAGTTCCAGGCGCAGATCGCCCGGGGAGCGCGCCGCCTCGATGCGCTCGGCGCGGCGCGCCCCGACGGGTCCTAAGGCACCCAGGACGATGTAGCGAGCGAAGCCCTTTGCCTTGTCCAGGTTAAAGTCTGCCGGCAGGGGGGGCGCGGCCGTGGCCGGCGCAGGCGGGGGCGCCGCGGGGGTGTCCGGTACACGGTCCCGCGGGGCGAGCACGTCGTCGGCGACCGTCGCCGACAGGATCAGCGGCTCCAACTGGTCCCACACTTGCTTGGCCTGCCGTTTGGGCAGCAGCTTGGGCAACTGCTCGCGCAGTTCGTCCAGCTCCACGCGCAGCTCGCCCGCGGAGCGTGCCGCCTCGATGCGCTCGGCGCGGCGCCCCCCGAGCGGTCCGAGGTTGCCCAGGACGATGTAGCGCGCGAAGCCCTTCGCCTTGTCCAGGTTGAACTCCGTGGGTAGCGAGGGCGCTTGGGCCGCTGGCGCTGCTGCCCGGGGCGGGGGCAGCGTGTCCCGCGGGGCGAGAAAGCCATCGGCGACCAGGTCCTCCAGTAGCGCCTCGATATCATCCCCGAGCACCGCGAGCCGGGTCAGTAGATCGCCCACCGTGCTCTGCCCGTCCACCAGGATCAGGAAGCGACGCGAACGCATCGAGAGTTTGTTCGCCTTGGTCCGGATCTCGTCCTGGCCCTTGGCAGTCTTAATTAACACCTGGCGAGGGTCCATTGGCGGATACCCAATCTCGTTCGCAAAATTGAAAAGTGAAGTCGGTTGCCCCAATGCGTCCGGCCAGGGTTACTGAATGCTAACCGGCTCTCGCCCCGGCTTCAAGGAGCGCGTGTCAGGCCTTGCGCCAGGGCAAGCGCATTACGCTGCTCTAATATTCGGATAATCTAATATAGGCGTTTATCATCGTTCCGGCCACTCGCCCCAGAGACAAGCCGGATTTTACCGTTCTCTGCGTCTCGGCGCCTCTGCGTGAGACATTATTGACTCACGCAGAGACCCGGAGGCGCAGAGAAAGATGAGAATAGCTGCCACCCCGGGGCCGGAGTCCAAGGCTTATCGTGAAAGTTGCGCCGGGAGCGCGCTCCACTTCTCCCTCCCCTATTGGGGGAGGGCGGGGTGGGGGAACGGCCAAAGCGCCCGCCACTTCCATCTCGCGGGGTGGTGCGGGCGCCATGGCCGTTAGCCTTGGATGGACAGGACCAAGGCTGAAGCCTTGGACTCCAGAGAAGATGGCCGCCCGCTTGCGGCCCGCGGCGCTTCGTGAGGGGAGGGGGGAGGTCGGCCCTGACACCCAGGCCGGGTTCTCTTGATGCCGCTCGGCGGTGTGACGCCGGCGGTCGACGCGCCAATGGCGGCCGTTTCAGCGATCGGTCACCGTGCAGGTCCCCTCGACGCAGACGACCTGAGCATCCTCTTTCGCGTTCGATTGCCGCTCTTTGGTCTGGCGCCGGATGGCAGCAATGCGCCCCGGTGACAGCCCACGGATATAGTTGGCGCTGCTCGTAAACCAAAATCCATGGTAGCGCCCCATCTCCTCAATGGCCTGTTCGGCGCTCACGCCTTCCACGATCACCCGGTAAGCGGCAATCATGACTCCGGTTCGGTTCTCACCCGAGCGGCAGTGGACATAGATCGGTCTTGGCTGCTGGGCGACGATGGCCAGGAACCAAGCCAAGCGATTGTCCTCAAGCGCGGGCGGCATGATGGGCGCAAGTTCCGAGTCGCGAAGACGAAAGAGCCCGATGTCATGACGCTGCGGGTCCGCGACTGCGGCCTTACTAAACGCGGAGTCGTCTTCGTTTGCCAGCTCGAGGTTGACGATGGTGCGTACGCCTTGCGCAATCAGCCAGGAGGCACCGCGTTGATCCGGCCTGGCACCGCGCCACAGGACGCCGGGCTGGACCTCGCAAAAATTTTGGATCGGTGAATCGAGGTTGACCGCACAGGCGCCCGCCGCGCCCGTTGCCGCCCAGGTTGGGTAACTGACGATCGTGAATGACAACCAGAGCGCCATCGCGAGAAGACTTTGGCGGGCCAAGCGGCGCGGTAGCAGACCGGAGCCCTGATTATTCACCACTGAACCTCTCCCTGCGCGCGTGGCGGTCTTGATCGTCATTCCGGCCGGGACGCCGGAATTCAGATCTGAGACGCCAACCACTCGGCCGCCGCAGACTCGCAGAACAGAGCGGACTGGCCGAAACCACGATCAAGGCTTCTCAGGCATTGCCGAGGAATGGTGACTGGTAATTAGCCATTTAGAACCATTCCAACGGTAGGTGTAACTGTAGCGACCACTGACTGTTTTACCGGTCTTTGCAAACGTGAACGTATAAAGGCCTGCATCAAGCGCCGTGTTGCAACCGAGGTCAACGAATCGCAAGTCGATCTTGCCGGAGGGGCGGTTCTCCAAAAAGTGACTGAAGTAGTCTTCCTTTTCGGCAGGCGTGAGGCGCGGCTTGTTCGATACGGTGGGCAGGAGGATTGACCGCTCCGCGTAGTTGGCGACCACCTTCCGCGGATCGCCGGTTTGCAGCGACCGATTCCAGCGATCGAACAGCGCCGCGATCTCCGTTTCCGAGGTTGCCTTGCAGCTCTCAGTGCGTGCATCTTGCAAGCTGGTCTGCAATGCCATGTTTGGGGCACAGCCGCTAAGGGCCGCCGCGACAAAGATCAAACTCAACAGTTTCGTCTTCATAGATCCTTCCTGTTTGCGGGGAAACACCAGAGGTGCGTTAGATCATAATTCCGACCAGAGGGTCCATCTGCACAGCGGACCCTACGCCTTACTCTGCCCCCGTAGGGTCCGCTGCGCGAACCAACGACCGCGCGGCTAGCACAGTGGCCGGGAATATGACCAAGGCCGAGTCTAAATGTGTGTTGAACTAATCCGATCCTGGCACGGTGCCCGCCGTCGGCCCGGGACTCCCTAGCAGCCTGTCGGACTTGATGGCGTAACCGATTGATTAAACAGGAAAACGACTTTTTGGCGCAAAAGAGGAAACTCTTTGCATTCAATCGGTTGCATCACTAAGTCCGACAGCCTGCTAGAGATAGGGGATTGTATCCGCGGGGCCGGGGGCGTCGGCCACCCGCGGGGGGGGTGCCGGGCAGCGGGGGCGGTTGAGACGACCTAAACCGGGCATTCGCGAGGCTCCGCAGGCGTGGCTGGCGTGACCAAGGAGGCTGTTGAGGGCGAAGTGTAGACCATTTTCCGGCGTTTGGGCGAGCGCCACCGCAGGCCGCCCAGCGGCCTGTGACGATCAAGGCCCGCAAACGGTAGCTGTCCTGTCCGGCTCGCCCCTGCTGCCCTCCGGGGCCGGCAACTGGCCGCTCGTCGTCACCGGCATCCCACGAAATCTTAAAGGTGCATCAAGACATCCACCCCGCCGGGTGGGCAGATGCGGCTGGCGGGCAGCGGATGGCCTGCCTGCCACGCATTGACGGCGTCCCGCTTGTCCTCGCCAACCACCAGATACAGAACCTTGAGTGAGTGACTCAAACGGGCCGGGCTGAGCGACACCCGTTGTGGCGGCGGTTTGGGTGAGTCATGCACCGGGATGGCGTCCGGCCAGGTAGTCGAGCGCTCCCAGTCGCGGCCCGGAAACAGGCTGGCGGTATGCCCGTCCTCGCCCAATCCGAGCAGCACCAGATCGAATGCGCCGACCCCCGCCAGCGCCTCGGCGTAGCTGATGGCCCCAAGCTCGGGGCCGAGCTCCGCCGGGATCGCATGAATCTGCCGGGGAGGGATCGCGACCCGATCGAGCCAGGCGTCACCCGCCATGCGGCTGTTGCGGCTGGGGTCAGCGGCCGGCACACAGCGTTCATCGCCGAAATAGAGAGTCCAGGCCCGCCAATCGGTCACGGCGTTGCACAGTGACCCATACAGTGCGCGCGGGGTATTGCCCCCGGCCAGTACGCAACGGAAGGCCCCGCGCTCGGCGATTGCCTGTTGCGCGCTCGCCAGTACGATCCGCGTGGCCGCCCGCTCAAGCTCGAGCGGGTTCGCGAAGGTGTGCCAGCGGCTGACCTGTTTGCCATCTGCCTTCATTTCGGCTCGCTCATCATCAAACACGATTGTCCGGTTTTTGTACACTTGGGTAGACCCACATTGGAGAGGACCATAGCCGCTGGGGCGCCGCTTAGGCCTGCCGCCTCCCGGGCCCGCGCCGCCGTCAACCTGGAAAGGGCCATTGTCACGCCAAGGCGCCAAGCCCGCCAAGGTTTTTCAGTGCGTGATCGGCGTTGGGTCAGGGGCGCGGCCGGTAATCTGGATAGTCGGTCTACACTCTTGTATTTCTTGGCGAGCTTGGCGAGCTTGGCGCCTTGGCGTGAGCGATTACCGGATTTTGGTGCAATCGGTCTAATGAGGACAAACAGATGCAACTCGGAATGATTGGGCTTGGGCGCATGGGTGCCAACATGGTGCGGCGGATCGTCGGCGCCGGCCATCGCTGTGTGGTCTACGACCGGTCGGCGTCGGCGGTGGACGCACTGGTGCAGGAGTCGGTGGTCGGTGCCGACTCCTTCGCTGACCTGGTCGCCAAGCTGGAGCAGCCGCGGGCGCTCTGGTTGATGGTCCCGGCGGCGGCGGTTGACGCGACCATCGCCGCGCTCACACCCTTGCTCGCTGCGGGTGACATCCTGATCGACGGCGGAAATTCCTATTATGTGGACGATCTGCGCCGTGCCAAGGAGCTCGGTCAGCACGGTGTTCACTACGTTGACGTCGGCACGAGCGGGGGCGTGTGGGGTCTGGAGCGGGGCTATTGCATGATGATCGGCGGCGAGGACGCGGTGGTCGCGCGCCTGGACCCGATCTTCGCCGCCTTGGCGCCCGGCCTCGGCGAGGTGCCGCGCACGCCCGGTCGCACAACCGCGAGCGGCACCGCTGAACAGGGCTACCTGCACTGCGGGCCGAACGGCGCCGGGCATTTCGTCAAGATGGTCCACAACGGCATCGAGTACGGGATGATGGCGGCCTACGCGGAGGGGCTGGGCGTGCTGCGCGCCGCCAATGTCGGCCGCCAGGCGCATGACGTCGATGCCGAGACCACGCCCCTGCGCGACCCCGAGCACTACCAATACGAGTTCCCGTTGGCCGACATCGCCGAGGTGTGGCGCCGCGGCAGTGTGGTTGCCTCCTGGTTGCTGGACCTCACCGCCGCGGCACTCACCAAAGACCCTGAGCTTGCGGGCTTTGCCGGCCGGGTGTCGGACTCAGGCGAGGGGCGCTGGACCATCAAGGCCGCGATCGACGAGGCGGTGCCGGTGCCGGTGCTGACGACGGCGCTGTACCAGCGTTTCAGCTCACGCGGCCAGGCGGACTTCCAGGACCAAGTGCTGTCGGCCATGCGTTTTGAGTTCGGCGGGCATGTGGAGAAGGGGGGCGAGCAATGAACGAACCCCATGCCGACGCGCTGGTCTTGTTTGGTGCCACCGGTGACCTGGCCTTCAAAAAGATCTTCCCGGCCTTGCAGGCGATGGTGAAGCGCGGCAATCTCAAGGTGCCGATCATCGGCATGTCCAGGGCCGGCTGGGACCTCGACCAGTTCAAGGCGCACGCCCGCGCGAGTCTCGAGCAACACGGCGGTGGGGTCGATGAGGCGGCGTTCGCGCAGTTGTGTACCCAGTTCGGCTATGTCGATGGCGATTACCGCGACCCGGCGACCTTCCAGGCGCTGCGCCAAGCGCTGGGTAGCGCCCGGCGCCCAACCCATTATCTCGCGATCCCGCCCGCGGCCTTTCCCATGGTGGTGCAGCAGTTGGCGGCGGCCGGCTGTACCGCGGAGGCCCGGGTGGTGGTCGAGAAGCCGTTCGGGCGCGACCTCGACTCGGCGCGTGCGCTCAACCGCATCCTGCACGGGAGCTTCGCGGAGCGGCGCATCTTCCGCATCGATCATTTCCTCGGTAAGCGTCCGGTTCAAAACATGATTTTTTTCCGCTTCCAGAATGCATTTCTGGAGCCGATCTGGAACCGCAACTATGTCGAGAGCATCCAGATCGCCATGGCGGAGGACTTCGGGGTCCAGGGCCGAGGCACCTTCTATGAACAGGTCGGCACGGTGCGCGACGTGGTCCAAAACCATCTGTTCCAGATACTCGCCAACCTGGCCATGGAGCCGCCGATCCGCACCGACAGCGAATCGGTGCGCGACGAAAAGATCAAGGTGCTGAGGGCCATCCCGACACTGAGCGCGGCGGACCTGATCTGCGGCCAGTTTCGCGGCTACCGGGCGGAGCGCGGGGTGGCACCGGACTCGCAGGTCGAGACCTTCGCCGCCCTGCGCCTCTATGTCGACTCCTGGCGCTGGCAGGGCGTCCCGTTCTATATCCGCGCCGGCAAGTGCCTGCCCGTGACCTGCACCGAGGTGGTGGTGCGTCTGCGCCGCCCGCCCAGCCTCTTTCCGTGCTGCACGACCGCGCCCAACCATATCCGCTTCCGCATCGGCCCAGACCATGCGATCGGTCTGGGTGTCACCGTCATGGACCCGGAGGGTACCCAGGTCGGCAGAGACACTGAGTTGCTCGCCAGCCGCAACCCGGGGGCCGGCGAGATGGGCGCCTACGAGCGGGTGCTGGGCGACGCCATGGCGGGAGATGCGAGCCTGTTCGCCCGCGAGGACTATGTCGAGGAGGCCTGGCGCATCGTCGATCCGATGCTGAAAGAAGGCATCCAGGTCCACGAGTATGAGCCCGGGACCTGGGGACCGGCAGGGGCCGACCCGACCTTGTCGCCCCCCGACGGCTGGCAGAATCCGGTGGTCTTGGGTTAAGGCGATATCCAACCATTTGCCATACAGCCAAGTGTCGATGCGAATTAATGCGCATCGACATTCGATCCGACCCTTGGACTGAGCTTGCTCGGCACCCACTCTAGTCCCTGACAGCGCCTGACAGCGCCTGACAGCGCTGTCAGGTCTGTCAGGTCCAGCGTCTGACAGCGTTGTCACCCCCTCCCGCGCCCCGCTCCCCAGCGCCCCTGCCTTCTATCCTCAGCGCCCATCCCCCCCGCCAAGCCGGCCCGCAGGTTACCCGCGATTGGCCGTTGCTAGCCGGGCGATGGCGCGTTCTTTGCATTGCTGTTTGTGTTCTGCACCGACTGGACGGCCTTCGTGCGCCATCTGTTCAAGCCGAAACTGTCATTAAAGAGCAAGTGGCCGCGGCCCTCATTCCACAGGGTCGAACGTCCCAGGTCCCCGGATCGCACATAAGGGGTAGTGAGACCGGATCGAGCGGTTGCCGCTCGGGGCTCAACACCACGGGTTGGGGTTGCAAGCCGCCCCATACCGACAGGAACGCCCGATCATCCGATGCGTCAATTGCAGTCAGAGCAAGAGTGATAGCCAATGAAGATTAAACGCCTAATCGTTCCAATACCCAGAGCCATGGTGCTGGGGCTCGCCGTCTTGTGGGCCGGCGGGGCCCAGGCCGAGGAAGGAAATAGTAATCGTTCCGGCCGGAACGATAATCAAAGCCCCCCGACCTGTACCATTTCGCCCAATAACCCAACCATCAAGCCCGGACAGCGTGTCACCTGGAGTTACAGCGCCAGCGGGTTCAGGCAGACCCCGAGTCGTCGCTGGACCTTTCAGGGCGGCAATCCAAGCTCGTCCACCAGCGCCAGCCAGGCGGTGAGTTATGCCAAGACCGGCACCTTCAGTACCAGCTTGCGACTGAGCTCCGGTAGTACGGTCGCCAACTGCACCGCCGCGGTCACCGTCGGGACCGCCGTGGACACGCAGGCCCCGAGCCGCCCCGCCACCCTTTCCGCCGTGGCCGCCGGCACCGGGCAGATCGACCTGACCTGGGCCGCTGCCACCGACAATGTGGCCGTGACCGGTTACCGGCTGGAGCGTTGCGGCGGTGCATCCTGTACCAATTTCCTACAGATCGACGCCCCGACGGCGACCACCTACAGCGACACCGGTCTAGCCCCCAACACCTACCGATACCGGGTCCGCGCGGTTGATGCCGCCGATAATCTGGGCGGCTACTCGCCGATTGCCAGCGCCGTCGTCAGCCCCAGCGCTGGGGACACGGTCGCCCCCACCGCGTCGATCGGCACCAATGCCGTGAGTCCCCTGACACCCCCGCAAACAGTCGCCATCACGGCCAACGCCAGCGACAATGTCGGCGTGACCCGGGTGGAATTCTATGACGGGACCACGCTGAAGGCGACCGACACTACCGCGCCCTACAGCTACGCCTGGTCAGTCACCAGCGCGGATGCGGGCACCCATGCGTGGACCGCCAAGGCTTACGATGCGGCGGGTAACGTCGGTAACTCCAACCTATTGAGTCTGGTGGTCATGGGCACGGCGCCGAGCGTGTCCATCAACTCCACGAGCACCGACTCCAGCGGCCCCAACAGCAGCTTGGTACCGACCCAGGGCCAGGTGATCGACACCAACTACCGCGTCCTGGCGATCAACGATCTCGGGATGCACTGCGGCGATCTCGACACGCGCATCGCCAGCATCCTGCCACCCTTCCAGGTGATGCTCGCGCAGGTGATCCAGAAAGGGACCGCCAGCAAGCCGGTGCTCAACCCAGCCGGCGTCACCTTGGCCTATTCCGCGGTCGCCAACCCGACTGACCCGATCCTCAGCCAGACCGTGATGGAGGGACTCAAGTCCGATGGCAGCACCTACAAGACCAACTTCTGGGAGGGGCTGAAGAACGGTGCCTATGACGCCTTCTACCCCGGCGGCGTTGGACTCACCCCCCTGGCAACGGGCGGCTTCCCGACCACCTCCGACCGCGGTCTGCCGGTGGCGAACGTGGAGAACCTCTATATCGGTCCCGACGGCATCGTCGACAGCCCCGCCGGGCAGCCGGGTAGCCATGATGGTTTCCTGTCGGCCGTGCAGCATTCCATGCCGGGAGTCGGTGCTTCCTATGTGGCCAATACCCCCCAAGCGGTCGAGGAGCATTACCAGAACAAACCCTTCTTTGTGAACTTCCCCTTCGGCTATGTGGCCGAGGGCGTCAACTGGCATGAGGGCGCGGGCATCCCCTTCTCGGCCTTCGACGATTTCGGGCGCGAGAACCCCTTCCCGCTGGTGCGGGTCCAGGCCAAGAATGCGAGCGGCACCGTCCTCACCACCACCGACACCGTCCTGCCGATCTCCGGCGAGACGAGTTGCTCCAACTGTCACGCCGACCCGACGGATGTGCAGGGCAGCCGCAGCAGTGCCCCCACCAATACACTGCTCGATGCCGGGCTGCCGGTGGCGACCCGGCTGGACGACCCGGATACCACCTTGCCGGCCCGGGTCAGCATCGAGTACGCAACGGACATCAACGTGCTGCGTCTGCATGACCTGAAGCACGGGGCGGCCTATGTGAGTCCGGCCGGTGGTGCCGATCCGTGTATTATCAGCGCCGCCGCGCCTAACGGCAGCCCGAGCTGTCTGATCAACAAGGCCTTGGTGCAAAAAAATCCAGTCGTCTGCCAGGTCTGTCACTACACCCCGGCGCTCGACCTGGCCCAGGTCGGCCCCCAGTCCGGTGCCCCCGGGACCGCGGCCAATGGCCGCAATCAGCTCGCCCACAAGACCAATTCAAACGTGATGCATGGGCACCACGGGTCGCTGCCCGGCAACCTGTTCATGGCCATCCCGGCCCCGGTACAGGACGCCAACGGGGTCATCACCAACCAGGCGACGCGGGTCACGGCGCTGGAGAACAGTTGCTACCAATGTCACCCCGGCAAGAACACCAAGTGCCTGCGTGGGGCCATGTTCAACGGCGGCATGCTGTGCTCTGACTGCCACGGCAGCATGGCCCAGATCGGCAATGACTTCTCCCGCAACGTCTCCACGACCAACCCGGGCGCCTTCATCCTGGCCAAGGACTTCTATACCAACCCGGCCACCCCGCGCGTACCTTGGGCCAACGAGCCAGGCTGCGGCTCTTGTCACACCGGCGACGCTGTCACCAACCTGGCCGCGACCACTGGGGTCCTGGTCAACACCAAGGACAGCGCAGGCAATAAGGACGGCATCCGTCTGCGCCAGGCGTTCAAGACCAGCGACGCCAAGGCGACGCCCATCGTGCCGGTCAACAAGCGTTTCGCCGAGTCGGTGGTGCCCGCGACCTTCAACGGCTTCGCCAATCCGGCGGCAGGCAATCCCCGCCTGTATCGGATGAGCACGGGTCACGGCGGGGTGATGTGCGAGGGCTGCCATGGTGCAACGCACGCGGAGTGGCCCAACGGGATTGCCGCGGCCAACGACAACCTGACGTCGAAGCAGCTCCAGGGTCACACCGGGACCATCAACGAGTGTACAACCTGCCATACCACCAGCGCCCTGGCTTCCAACACCCTGGCCGGTCCCCACGGGATGCATCTGGTGAACGACAGCCGCTTCTGGTCCTCGGCGCACAAGAGCCTGGCCAAGACCGAGAACGCCAAGCCTGGCGGCGGTGCCTGCGGCGCTTGCCACGGTGCGGACCACCTGGGCACCGTGCTCTCGCGCACCCCGGTGGCCCGCACGTTCAGTGGCAAGACGGTGGCAGCGGGCAAAGCGGTCGGCTGCGATGTGTGCCACAGCGTGAGCAAGAGCTTCGGCAACTAGCCCAAGACCGACTCTAGTGCGTTGGCCCCGCTCGGCAGCCGCCGGCGGGGCCATTTTTTTTTGTGCGGCAAACCAGCAGATCGCGTGGGCAGCCCGGATGCCAGGAATCCCCTGCCGGGCGGCCCCCGCAGCAAGGCGAAACGCTGATGCCAAAGAATAGGTTGCGGCCACCGTGTTGGCCAATCGCCCTAGAAATCGCGGTTTTCACTTGGCGTGAGCAACTGCCGGATTTAGGATCACCGGCATGACCTGCACGACGCCCAGCCGCACGGCGGGCGCCCGAAAAGCCCATCAAAGTTGGCGTGCCCGTCGGCGCGTCCGTCAATCGAGACCGTGCAACCGAATCTTGCGATACAGGGTCCGCTCGCTGACCCCCAACTCCTGGGCGGCGGCGCGGCGGTTGCCCTGGTGCAGCGCGAGCGCGGTCTCTAGCTGCTGCGCCTCCCAGTGGACGCGGCGCGATTCGATCGGGCGCGGTGCCCGACAGTGGCCGTGCGCGGCCGGCTGCGGTATCGGTGGCTCGCGTGGGAGGGCCGCAACAATCTGGCTGGCGCTGATGCGCCCCCCCTGCGCGGTGGCCGCGGCGGCCCACAGGAGGTTACGCAGCTCGCGCACATTACCAGGGAAATCATAGGCTAATAGGGCGTCCATGGCCGCGGGTTCCAAACTGTAGTCCCGCCCGTCGGCGCGTCCGATGCGCCCCAGGAGCTCCTGGGCCAGGGGCAGGATGTCGGCCCGTCGCTCCGCCAGTGACGGCAACCGCAGCGCGATGCACGCGATGCGGTAATACAGGTCCTGGCGAAACCAGGGGACTCCGCGCAGTTCCCGATTGGTGGCACAGATCACCCGCACATCGACCCGGTGGATGCGGGTCCCGCCGACCCGTCGGAACTCCCCGCTCTCCAGCACGCGCAGCAGCTTGGCCTGGAGCGGCAGGGGCATCTCACCGATCTCGTCGATGAATAGGGTGCCGCCGTCCGCCTGCTCGAAGATCCCGCGGTGATCGCCGGTACTGCCGGTAAAGGCCCCCCGCTCGTGCCCGAAGACCTCACTCTCGAACAGGTCGCCGGTCAAGGTGGTGCAGTCCAGGACCTGGAAGGGGTGGGCGCTGCGCCGCGACAGGCGGTGGATGTGCGCCGCCGCCAGTTCCTTGCCGGTCCCGGTCGGCCCCTGGAGCAGGACCGGGGCGAGCGACTGTGCGGCCGTCAGAATCCCCCCCAAGACCTCCCGAAAGCCCGGTGAGTTGCCGATCATGGGCAACCCGCCTGCCGCAGTCGCGACCTTGGGATCCCGGTGTACCGCGTCGAGCTGGATCAACTCGCCAACCGCGTTTTGACCGCTGGCGGTATGGATTGGGTAGGCCTGAATGCGCGCCAAGTGCTCGCGCCCCTCGCCGTCGCGGTAGGCGTGGGTCACGGACTCGCTGTGTTCCCCCGCGAACACGGCCATAAAGGGACAGCGACCGCCCTGCGGACTACAGGGGCAGGGCCGGATATCCGGTGGAACCACTTGATAACAGGGGCGTCCCACGGCCGACGTGCGCGAGACGCGATAAACGGCCTCGAAGGCGCGGTTGATGGCCACGACCTGAAACGCACGGTCGATGATAATGAATGGCTGATCGTGTATGTCGACCAGCGATTGAAGCTTGATGTGCGGAGCATCGGCGGTCGGCGGCATGGTGGTTGATCAGGTTGTGGTGTAGCGGCGCCCGCGATCCCGGCGGCGCCCGTCACCGGTTTATCGGCGTTACTGGCCTTTGGATATTAGTCCAGATCATTGATTTATCGACAACTGAGCGAGCAGCGCGGGAACTGGGGGCCGATTACTTTATCGTCTTAGTGGTTATGACTCGCGCCCAGGCGACGAGCGATGCAATGCTTGATATTTATTCTTGCACATATTTTCTCCCCCGTTGCGATTTATCAAGACCCAGGCACAGCATAAGACCGGCGCGTTGGGCAAAGCCTGAGCATGACTGTCAGCGAATCTTCAGGTGGCCAGCGGATCGGATCGGCCTCATGCGCGACCCTCGTAGGAGCGGCCCCCGGCCGCGCCGGGGCCGACGGCGCCTCGTCTCACTGCTGGTCCGCCAATTTCCCCTGCACGCTGGATAGCTTCTCAGCCATCCGCTGCGGGCGGTCAGTGCGCGTGCCGAGCGTGACGTTGGTCGAGAGACGCGGCACGCCCACCCCGTGCAGTGTTTCATGGCAGCATTACTTGAAAGCGCGAATTCAGCGGTTTCCATGATTCGCCACCAGTGTCCGTTCCTCGGGGCGCCTTACTTGACGTGCCGCGGCCGCAACGCAGAGCAAGGCACCCTCAGCAGTTCTGCCGATTCGCCGTCGCTGCGGTTCACGGATACTGCGTCCGTGCCGGTTGTGTTTTCTCCCGGGCCCTCGATAATGTCGAACAAGCGGCGTGCCGGCGCCAACCTCAGACCAACGATTGTCTCACCATCTGTACATGCCCTGAACGGAGATAGCCCATGAATTTGTCCAGTCTTTCGGTTGCTGTGCTTGGCTGTGTGTTTCTGACTAGTGCCGTGCAGGCCCAGGAGCCGACCGGCACACTCAAGAAGATCGAGGAGACGCATTCAATCACCCTGGGCCATCGGGAATCCTCGATCCCTTTCTCCTATTACGATGATCAGCAACGGGTCATCGGCTATTCGCAGGAGATTGCGTTAAAGATCGTGGATGCCCTCAAACGTGATCTCAAGCTGCCGGACCTGGCGGTCAAACTCAATCCGGTTACCTCGCAGAACCGCATCCCGCTGGTGCAGAATGGCACCGTGGACCTGGAGTGCGGGTCGACCACCAATAATCTGGAACGCCAGCAACAGGTGGCCTTTTCCAACAGCATCTTTGTAGTCGGTACGCGGCTCTTGACCCGCAAGGATTCTGGTATTCATGACTTTGCCGACCTGGCCGGCAAGACGGTCGTGACCACCGCCGGTACCACCTCCGAGCGGCTGCTCCGCAAGCTCAATGAAGATAAACAGATGGGCATGCGGATCGTCTCCGCCAAGGATCATGGCGAGTCCTTCCTGATGCTGGAGACCGGGCGTGCGGTCGCCTTCATGATGGACGATGCACTGCTCTATGGCGAGCTGGCCAAGGCCAAACGCCCGGGCGACTGGGCGGTGGTCGGCACCCCGGCGTCACTGGAGGCCTATGGCTGCGTGTTGCGCAAGGACGATCCGCAGTTCAAGCAATTGGTGGACGCGACCATCGCCGAGCTGGAGACCGGCGGCGCGGCCAAGGCGATCTATCGCAAATGGTTTGAGAGCCCGATCCCGCCTAAGGGGCTGAACCTGAATTTTCCGCTCTCCGCTGAGATGGTCAAGCTGTACGCCAATCCCAACGACCGGGCGCTATGAGTTATAGCTGGAATTGGGGTGTGTTCCTGAGCCCGACGCCGTCGGGTTCGGGGACCTATCTGGGATGGCTGCTCCAAGGGCTCGAATGGACCCTGCTGCTTTCGCTCGGCGCCTGGGTCATCGCCTTCGTCCTTGGTTCGCTGCTCGGGGTGCTGCGCACCGTCCCGAACCGCTGGCTGGCGGGGCTCGCCGCGGGCTATGTCGAGGCCTTCCGCAACGTCCCGCTGCTGGTGCAGTTGTTCAGTTGGTATTTCGTCTTGCCCGAATTGCTGCCCCGGGGCTTAGGCGACGCCATTAAGCAATCCGACCCGCTGATTCAGCAGTTTATTGCGGCCTTGCTGTGTCTGGGTTGCTTCACCGCGGCACGGGTGTGCGAGCAGGTGCGGGCCGGTCTTCAGTCACTGCCGCGGGGTCAAAAGAATGCCGCCCTGGCGATCGGCCTGACCCTGCCTCAGGCCTATCGCTATGTCCTGCTGCCGCTGGCGATGCGTATCGTCCTGCCGCCGCTCACCTCAGAGTTCCTGAATGTTTTCAAGAACTCGGCGGTCGCCTCCACCATCGGGCTGATCGAGTTGTCGCGCCAAGGCCAACAACTGGTCGATTATACGGCGCAGCCTTATGAGGCGTTTATCGCCGTGACCTTACTGTATGTGCTCATCAATGTCTGCGTCATGTTCGGTATGCGCTGGGTGGAGCGGCGCGCCCGCTTGCCCGGTCATCGCGAGGGTCAGTGATGTACGAATTCGACTGGACTTCCATCCCTGGCGCCCTGCCGATCCTGGGCTCCGGTATGCTCATGACACTCCGGCTGACCTTGGTGGCCATGGTGGTGGGTATCCTCTGGGGCACCCTGCTGGCACTGGCGCGGCTGTCGGGTAACCGCATGTTGGGATGGCTCGCGGCCGGCTATGTGAACCTCTTCCGCGCCGTGCCCTTGGTGATGGTCATCCTGTGGTTCTATCTGATCGTGCCGACACTGCTCAAGGACTGGGCGGGTTTGGGTGCGGGTACCGATATCCGTATGGCCTCGGCGCTGGTGGCCTTCGCCCTGTTCGAGTCGGCGTATTATTCGGAAATCATCCGTGCCGGCGTGCGCAGCGTGCCGCGGGGCCAGGTCAACGCGGCCCAGGCGCTCGGCATGGCCTATACCCAGACCATGCGCCTGGTGGTGCTGCCACAGGCGTTCCGCAATATGCTGCCGCTGCTGCTTACCCAGGCGATCATCCTGTTTCAGGATACCTCGCTCGTGTATGTAATCGGCCTGGCGGACTTTTTTGGGGCGGCCTATAAGGTTGGCGATCGCGATGGACGCCTGGTCGAGTTGTTGCTGTTTTCCGGGGCGGTCTATTTCGTGCTTTGTTTCGGCGCCTCCTTACTGGTCCGCCGGCTACAGAAGAGGATTGCAGTATGAGCATGATTGAGATCGAGCAGGTCTCCAAATGGTATGGTCAGTTTGCCGTGCTCACCGACTGCACCACCCACGTCAATAAGGGCGAGGTGGTGGTGGTGTGCGGGCCGTCGGGCTCAGGCAAGAGTACGCTGATCCGCTGTGTCAATGGCCTTGAGCCGATTCAGCAGGGCACGATCCTGGTCAACGGGATGACGCTCACCGATCCCAAGACCAATCTGTCCAAGTTGCGCTCACACGTTGGTATGGTCTTCCAGAACTTTGAGTTGTTTCCCCACCTGAGCGTTTTCGATAATCTCACGATCGGCCAGATCAAGGTGCTCGGCCGTTCCAAGGATGAGGCCGCGGCCCGCGGGCTCAAGATGCTGGAGCGGGTCGGGCTCAAGGCACAGGCGGAGAAATACCCGGGCGCCTTGTCCGGCGGCCAGCAACAGCGGGTGGCGATTGCCCGGGCGCTGGCGATGGACCCGATCTGCATGTTATTCGACGAGCCGACCTCGGCGCTCGACCCCGAGATGGTGACTGAGGTGCTCGATGTCATGGTGGAACTGGCGACCGAGGGCATGACCATGATGTGTGTCACCCACGAGATGGGTTTTGCGCGCAAGGTGGCCGATCGGGTGATCTTCATGGACCACGGGCGGATCGTCGAGGACGCCGCCAAGGACGATTTTTTCGGCACCCCGCGGTCAGAGCGGGCGCAGTTATTCCTGTCCAAAATTCTGCACCATTGAGGGCGCTTTCAACTGAACTTGCGCCGTCTCCTGGGGCGTCTTACTCCAACGGCACGTAATAGATCCAGGCGTCCTGATCCACCTTCAGGTCGATGAGGCTCTGGTTGCGAACGTCCAGATGGACATAGATCGGGGTGCCGGCCGGGACCACGATGCCGTAGCCGGTCGGGAAGGTGAGGTTGGTGGTGGTGATGTTGGAGCCCAGGTAGGTGTTACCGCGCTCGGCGCCGTAGACGAAGAGCCCGGGGCCGGCGTATTTCATGCGGAAGATGCAGCCGGTCGCGTCGCTGTCGGCGCACTGGTACATTTCGGGGCGCGTGGCGACCTCCAAATCTACGTAAAGTGCAATCTCCGCCTGCTCGGCCACCGAGACGCTGACGATGGCGACCTTTTTCTTGGGCACCCAGACCCCGGCCTTGTCCACATGACAGATGGCGCCGCGCAGGCACAGTCCGGTGGTGGCGCGGATGACCGCCGTGTGGATGGGTTGGATCTCCGGCGGGGCGGCGGCCAGCGGCGCGGCGAGTGCGGCGAGCAGTAGCGGGAGCAGTGTCCGGGCCGCGGCCCGGGGGCGGTGTTGGTGCATGCTGTCGGGTGTCTTCGGTGGTGGTTGTTATGACCCTGGCCGAGTGGTCGCGGGCGCTCAGGTGGCGTCGCTCTCGGCCAGCGGCGTGTCGGGGGTGCTGGCGATCCAGATGGACTCGCCGTTCTTGCGCTTCAAGTCGAGCACGGCGGTGCGCGGCAGATGGCGCAGGTGGCGGGTGATGACATCCATCACCCAGCCGTGTGTGATGATCAGCACGCGGGTGCCGGCGTGGGTGTGCGCGATCTCCTCCAGGGCGGCCAGGACCCGGTCGGCAAAGTGACCGACCGACTCGCCCTCCTCGAACGGGCAGGCGGGATTGCGCCGCACGATTTCCTGGTGCAGGCCGGGATGCGAGATGAGCAATTCGCTCTTGGGCATGCCTTGAAAGCGGCCGAAGTGCCGTTCTTTCAGGCCTTCAGAGACGGTCGGCGGCGGCAATCCCCAGGCGGCGGCGATGATCTCCGCGGTCTCGGCGGAGCGGCGCAGCGGACTGGTGCAGACCAGGGTAAAGCCGCAGTCTGCCAGGGTCTCGGCCAGGTCGCGCGCCTGCTGGCGGCCGGTGTCGTTGAGCGGTACGTCGGTCCAGCCCTGAAGTATCCCGGTGATATTCCAGTCGGTCTCGCCGTGGCGGGTGACGCAGAGCTTGGTGGTGCCCTTGATGTGGGCCGACGGGGGGAGGGGGGCGCTGGGGTTCATGGTCCGCTGAGGCTAAACAGTTCGCTGTCTTGAGGCAAGCCGGGGCGGCGACCGGTGTAGAATTGCGGGCCAATCCGGCAGTTGTTTGTCTGCCCTGGCCCCTTCGTAGTGTGACTGGTGATTCGACGTGTTAGACCCCCGCCTGCTTCGGACCGACCTCGCCCTGGTCGCCACCCAACTCGCCCGCCGCGGGATGCGGCTGGATACCGCCCGTATCGAGTCCCTGGAGGGCGAGCGCAAGGGCCTGCAGGTCCGGGTGCAGGAACTCCAGAATGAGCGCAACACGAGCGCCAAGGCGATCGGCCGGGCCAAGTCGGCGGGTGAGGACACGGCGCCCTTGCTGGCCGCGGTGGCGGACCTGGGTGCAGCGCTCAAGGCCGCCGAGGAGCGGTTGACCGCCATCCAGGACGAGATCGCCGAGATCGCACTCAGCCTGCCGAACCTGCCGGACGCCAGCGTCCCCGACGGCGCGGATGAGACCCACAACCGGGAGGAACGCCGCTGGGGTGAGCCGACTTCGTTCGACTTCGCCCCCAAGGACCATGTGGACCTGGGCACCGCGCTCGGCTGGATGGACTTCGACTTGGCGGCCAAGGTGACGGGGGCACGCTTCGTGGTCCTGTCGGGGCCGCTCGCCCGGCTGCAACGTGCGCTGACCCAGTTCATGCTGGACCTGCACACCCAGGAGCACGGTTATACCGAGGTCTATGTCCCGTACCTGGTCAATGCCGAGAGCCTGCGCGGGACCGGTCAGTTGCCCAAGTTTGCCGCGGACCTGTTCAAGGTTCCGGGCGAGCGTGACTTCTACTTGATCCCGACGGCGGAGGTGCCGGTCACCAACCTGGCGCGCGACACCATCGTGGAGGCGGATGCCCTGCCGCGCCGCTGGGTCGCCCACACCCCGTGCTTCCGCAGCGAGGCGGGCTCCTCCGGCAAGGACACCCGCGGCATGATCCGGCAGCACCAGTTTGAGAAGGTGGAACTGGTCCAATTGGTGCGTCCGGCGGACTCTGCGGCGGCCCACGAGGCCCTGACCGGCCACGCCGAGGCGATCCTGCAGCGCCTGGGCCTGCCCTACCGGGTGGTGACCCTATGCACCGGCGACCTCGGGTTCTCCTCGACCAAGACTTACGATCTTGAGGTCTGGCTGCCCGGCCAGCAGACCTACCGTGAGATCTCCTCGTGCAGCAATTTTGGCGATTTCCAGGCGCGCCGGCTGCAGGCGCGCTGGCGCAATCCCGAGACCGGCAAGCCGGAACTGCTGCATACACTCAACGGTTCCGGGCTCGCGGTGGGCCGGACCCTGGTGGCGGTGCTGGAAAACTACCAGCAGGCAGACGGGCGGATCGCCGTCCCGCAGGTCCTGCGCCCGTACCTGGGTGGGACCGAGGTGCTCGGCTGATAGAAGAAGATTTGTCCGCAAATGAACGCAAATGAACGCAAATTAAGACGGGTCGGAGGCTGACGCAGTGGCTTGATGCGGCGCGGGCCAGTGGCGATCGGTCCGCACAGCGGACCCTACCTACGGCGTGGCACTGCGTCCGTCGCCCGACGGACATGCCATCGATGATGTCCAATAGGCTGTTTTATTTGCGTTTATTTGCGTTTATTTGGCGGACAAAAAATCTTCTCTTTGACTCTGCGTCCCTGCTCCGTATAATGCCCGGTTTCCCGCAATCCGGGAAACTCCTTGCCTCACCGTCCCCGGGTGGTCGACACCAGGACTGGAGGCTGCCAATCCGTGAGGAGCAGTAATGCGACATTTTGAAGTAGTGTTTCTGGTTCACCCGAGCCAGAGCGAACAGGTGCCGGCCATGGTAGAGCGCTACCGCGGTAACCTGGAGAAGCGCGGCGGTGTGGTCCACCGGTTTGAGGACTGGGGCCGCCGGCCCTTGGCCTACCCCATCAACAAGGTCCACAAGGCCCACTATGTGTTGATGAATGTTGAGTGCGACCAGGAGGCGATCGACGAGCTGGAGAGTGCCTTCCGCTTCAACGATGCCGTCCTGCGCAACCTGATCCTGCGCCGTGACGCGGCGGTCACCGAGCCGTCTCCGCTGATGAAGACCGGTGAGGAGCGCGAGCGTCCTGAGCCGCTTGGCGGCGACTTGGACAACGACTGAGACCGACCTCGGCCACCAACGAATTCAAAGGGCCAGATAAAATGGAAAATAGCTCCCGTTTCTTCCGTCGCAAGCGTTACTGCCGGTTTACCGCCGAAGGTATCGTCGAGATCGACTACAAGGACCTCAACCTGCTCAAGGCCTATGTGAGCGAGTCCGGCAAGATCGTGCCGAGCCGCATCACCGGCACCTCGGCCAAGTATCAGCGCCAGCTCGCCCAAGCGGTCAAGCGCGCCCGCTTCCTGGCCTTGCTGCCCTACACCGACGCGCATTGAGCCCGATCCTGATGCGGGCGGGTGCGCTACGCACCCGGTACCGCCCAGGACTCACGCCCATCCCCGGCCGATGAAGCCGCTGGCTCAATTCATCATGCGGGGACCGGCGAGCGCCGTGCTGGTCGCCTGGGGGACCGGGGTCCTGTCCCTGCTGATCCCGTTGGTCGGGCTTCTGAGCAGCGCGTCCGTCGCCCTGGTGACCCTGCGTAACGGCATCGGCTATGGGGCCCGGGTCGGCGGCTTGGCGGGCCTTGGCTGCATGGTCGTGTGTGCCATGCTGTTGGGCTCGCCCTGGCCGGCCCTGGCGGTGGTGCTGATCCTCTGGCTCCCGGTGTGGGTGCTCGCCGCCGTCCTGCGCTTTTCCCGCTCACTGGCGTTCACCGCCCAGGTGGCGGGGCTGGCCGGGGCCGGGGCGATGCTGGCGATTCATGCCCTCATCGCCGATCCCAGCCGGCATTGGCTGCGGCTGATGGAGCCCTTTCAGACGGCCTTGGTCAAGGATGGCGGGCTGGACGCGGGCGCGGCGCAGGCGCTCTTTGAGGGCCTGGCGCCTTGGCTCACCGGGACCTTTGCCGCGGGCCTAATGCTCCAGGTGTTGTTGGGGCTCTTCATCGGGCGCTGGTGGCAGGCCCAGGTCTACAATCCGGGCGGCTTCGGGGCGGATTTCCGCGCCTTCCGGCTGCATCCGGTGTTTGGCATCGCCGGGGTGGCCCTGGCGGTGGCCGGCGGCTGGTGGCCCGGTCCCGGCCTGCTCACCGACCTGTTGCTCGTACTCTCCCCCCTGTGGCTGTTGCAGGGGTTGGCGGTCATCCACCAACTGCACCGGGCGCGCGGCGCGCACCGTGGCTGGCTGGTGGGTTTCTATGTGTTGTTGGTCGCATTCATGCCCCGCACCCTGGTGTTGGTGGTCTGTATCGGCCTGGTGGATATCTGGGCCGACCTGCGCGCCCGCCTCGGGCGGCGCCCCGACAGCCCAGGCTGACGGTGCGCGTACACCAGGCGCGCGGCGGTTACCCCCTTAGACTTGAGGAAAAGCGAAGTGGAAGTCATCCTGCTGAAGAATGTCGGTGGTCTGGGCGCCCTTGGCGACAAGGTCAGTGTGCGCCCCGGCTACGGCCGCAACTATCTGGTCCCCGGCGGGCACGCCGTGTCGGCCACGGCCAAGAACCTGGAGGCCTTCGAGGCCCGTCGGGCTGAACTGGAGCGCGAGGCCGCTGCCAACCTGGCGAGCGCCGAGGAGCGCAAGACCTCCTTTGACGGGGTGCGTGTCACCATCGCCCGCAAGGCGGGTGACGAGGGCCGTCTGTTCGGCTCGGTGGGCGCCGGCGATATCGCCGCCGCGATCACCGCCGCCGGCATGGCCGTGGTCAAGGCCGAGGTCCGTCTCCCGGCCGCCTTGCGTACCACCGGCGAGTTCGAGATCACGCTGCGTCTGCACCCCGAGGTGGAGGCGACGGTGACGGTGGATATCGTCCCGGAAAGCTGATCCAGAAGGCCGCTCGGGGCGATCCGATCGCTGCGGCAGGGATGCCGCCCAAGACCCGACCCGGCTCACGCCGGGCCGGTTTTTTTTGTCTCCCGCCGCCAGGCGGCACCTGGGAGCGCCGACATTCTGTCGGCGCTCCCGCCAACTTCTATGTCGGCACTTTGGGGGGGAGCGCTATACTCTAAGTTCGCAACGAAACCTGTGGGGGTGTTTATGGCTACCAGCTTCAAAGAGATTCTCGAGACCTTGGTCGACCGGCGGATCGCCGACGGGGAGGACCCGCGGGACCTCTTCGAGGAACTCCTGCGCGAGGCCAACCTGGTGTTCGGCCGTTACGACCTGGAATATCAGATGGGCTTGTTCAACAAGGACCAAAATAAGACGTAACCGACCCGGTATCGGCCTCGCCACCGTGCTAACGGCGAGGTCGTTGGTCCGCACAGCGGACCCTACGGGCGCGGCGCCAGCCGTAGGGTCCGCTGTGCGGACCGAACACCGCTTGTTGGCCGTGTCTCGCCGCGCGGCAGCGAAGCCATTTGCGGATCGATGGCTTTTTTCGGATGATAGTCCCCGCCTTGGCGGCCGCGGACCGGCGCCACCCGGGCGACCCTGGACCCGTTGCAGGAGCATCCGCCGCCATGACTGCCCGCTTCGACCTCGTCGTTACCGCCGACTACCCGAGCCGCACCGCTGAATTCCGCCTGCTGGACGGCGCCGGCAACCAGCTTGCCTATCAGCAGACCGACTTCAAGACCATCCCGGCGGGGCGCCAACAGGGCCTTTTTGACCTGCGCGACTACCTGCGGTTGTATTGCGACGAGGCCGGCCAGCGTGCCGCCCTGGCCGAGGTCGGGGTCTGCATCGCCGAGGAGGTCCTGGGCGTCGACATCTTCAAGCCGCTTTGGACCGTGCGGACCCAGCGCACACTGCGCATCCAACTGCCCGGTGCGGCGGAACGCGACAACCCGCTGGCCGCCGCTTTGGCCCGCGTCCCCTGGGAACTAGCCCGCCCGGCAGCGGATGCCGACAGCCTGGCCGAGCGCAACCTGTTGGTCCGTGTCGTCCATGATCGGCAGGACCCCGCCTCCACGCCCATGGCGCTCGCGCCGGACGAGCCGCTGCGGGTGCTGTTCGTCTTTGCCGAGGCCCGCGGCTCCCAGCCGCTCGGGCTGCGTCGGGAACGCCGCGCGCTGATCCGGCTCTTTGAAAAAGAGGTCTATCCGGGGCGCCAGGTCGTCGCCCATTTCCTCAGCCACGGCGTGACGCGGGAGCGGCTCATCGCCCAAGTGCAGGGTCACGGTGGCTACCACTGTGTACACTGGAGCGGTCACGGCAATCGTAACCTGCTGGAACTCGCCCGCCCCGGCGGCGCCGGCGACCCGATCTCCGGCCAGGACCTGCTCAAGCTCTTCCTGGACGCGGGCGGCCTGCTCCCGCGCCTCTTTGTGCTCAGCGCCTGCCACTCCGGCGACCTGCTGCGCGTCCAGGACTGGGACGACTTCCTCGCCCTCGCCCAGGGTAAGGCGCCAGCCACCAAGCAGATCGCCGCCGACCCCAGCCGCGACCTGGACCTGCACGACCAGCCCGGCTACACCGGCTCCGCCCACGCCCTGCTGCAAGGCGGTGTCCCGTCCGTGGTCGCCATGCGCTACGCGGTCGGGGACGACTATGCCCGTGAGCTGGCGCTCAGCTTCTACCGCGCACTGCTCGCCGACCCCAGGCCCAAGGACGCCGCCGCCGCGCACACCCTGGTGCGCCGGGCGCTGCTCAATGGCCCGGCGCAGGCGCCGGCCTGGTTTCAGGTCTGCGACCACGCCACCCCGGTCCTCTATGGCGAGGAGACGCCCGGGCTGACGTTGCGAGCCGGCCGCGGCGGCGCATCCGATGCGCGCGGCCGGCGCCTGCATCCGGTCGCCGAGCTGACCACTGTGGCGCATCCGCACTTCGTCGGGCGGACCTGGGAACTGACGCGGCTCGGGGCGGACTTCATTGGTACCGGTCCGGATGCGCAGACCAGCCCGGTCGCCGTCATCGTCGGCCTGGGCGGCATGGGCAAGACCGCGCTGGCGGCCGAGGCCCTGGACCTCTGGGAACAGGGCTTCGACTGGGTCCTGATCTACCAGGTCAAGCCCAGCCCGCTTGCGTTCGACGCCTGGCTGCGCGACATTCATCTCAAGCTTCATGGCGAGCTCGGCCGCTATCACGCGCACGTCAAGGCCCGCCCGGCCGATGCCGTCCACCGCAACCCGGAGCCGGGATTCACCGGTTACGAGCGCCTGACGCGGCTCATCCTCAACCTGGTCCGTGCGCTCAAGGACGAGGCGATCCTGCTGGTGCTGGACAACTTCGAGACCAATCTCAAGCCCAGGCCGGAGCCGGCCGCCAACCCGGTCTGGGCCTGCCAGGACCCGGCCTGGGATCAATGTCTTGAGGCCCTCGCCGCCGGTCTGGTCGGCGCCCCCTCCCGGGTACTCATCGCCAGCCGCCGTCCGCTCGCCGCGTTGGCGCAGGCCGCGGTCCGCGCAGCGGACCCGACGGGCCTCACCGTCCTGCTCGGCCCACTGCCCGCCGCGGAGGCGGCGCTCTATCTGCGCGAGCAGCCGACCCTGGGCGGGATGATCTTCGGTGCCGATCCTGCGGAGCGGCGGCTCGCCCAACGTCTGCTCCATGCCAGCCGCTTCCATCCGCTCCTGATGGACCGGCTCGCCCGGCTGGCGGCGGACCCGGCGCTGCGCCCGCGGCTCTTGGACGTGCTGGCGGTACTGGAAGAGGCCAAGGGATTCGACCGCCTGCCCGCGCTCTTCGCCATGCAGCCGGGGGACGCGGCGGAACTCGCCTATCTGGACGACGCGCTGGGGCGCTCGATCGGGCAGTTGCTCGATGACCTGAGTCCGGAGGCGCGGCGGTTGTTGTGGATCATTGCCTTGGCCAATCAGCCGGAGTCCCTCCGGCTGATTCGGGGGGGTTGGAGCGGGGAGGATGAGGAGCAGGGGCAACTGCGGCAGATCAAGGCGATGCTGGAGGTGCTGCCGACCATTCCTGCCGAGCTTGAGGCGATGTTGCAGGAGATGTCGCCGGACTGGCGCGCCATGCTCGACGCCCTGCCGCCCGCGGCACCGGCGCAACCCGACCCGGCCCCGCTGCTGCGCCGGCTGGTCGCCCTGGGCTTGGTGACCGAGGAGCGTGCCGGGGAGGGGGACGCGACCCCGAACTTCGGCTGTCATGAGCTGGTGCGCGAGCGCATCCGCGACTGGATGGAACGTCACGCGGCGGACCGGGCGGACCTGACCGAGGACGGCGTGCGCCTCGCCTATGCGCAGCGGCTGGAGTCCGCGTTCAAGGGGCTGCTGCACCAGGACATGACCGCCGCCATCCAGGCGGGCAGCCGCGCCCTGGTCTACTGCGTCCAGGCCGCGGCCTGGGAGCGACTGGGCGGCTTTGCCAGCCGCCTCGTCACCAGCACGCAGGACCCGGTGCTGCTCCAGGCACTGACCCCGCACCTGGAGACCGCCGCCGGCCAGGCCCCGGAGGGCCAGCCGCGCTGGTCCTGCCTCTGCTACCTCGCCGATGCGTTGCGTCAAGCCGGCCGCCCCGACGCCGGCCTGAGCTTCTACGAGCAGGCCGCCGCGCAGGCGGACGCCGCCGCCGAGTCGGGGGGCGAGGGCGCCCGGCAGGCCTGGGCGGACCTGGCCGTGATCAGCGGCAACTGGGCGAACGCACTCGGCGATGTCGGCGACCTCGACGGCGCCCGTCGGCGGCGGATTGAGGGGGCCGAGGCGCACAAGAGGGCCGGCCGCCCCGCCGTCCAGGTCATCGGCAGCGAGTTGGAGGCCCTGCGCATCGACATCCAGCAGGGCCAGGTCGCCACCGCCCTGCCCGAGGTCGAGCGGCGGCTCGCCCAGGTGCAGGGGTGGTGGCACCAGCACCGGGCCGGTCAGTCAGTACCCGAGGCCCCGGATGCCGAGCCCCTCGCCCGAACCCTGATCGGCGCACTCGACATCGCCAAGGACGCGCACTACGCGCAAGCGGACTGGGCCTCCGCCCTGGTCCGCCTGGATGCCACCCTGGAGGTCGAGCGTACACTGCAACGCCCGGCGGAGGACCTCGGCGCCACGCGGATGAACCGTGCCACTGTGCTGATGGAGATGCCGGGCCGCCTCGGCGAGGCCAAGGCCGAGCTGGAGACCTGTCTCGTGCTCTTCGAGAACAATCCCGCCTGGCGCGCCAAGGTGCTCGGCTCACTCGCCGACCTCTTCAACCGCCAGGGCGACCGCGCCCAGGCCATCACCCAGCAGCGCCGCGCCCTCGCCCTGCGCGAGCAGTTGCCGGACCCCGCCGACCGCGCCCTCTCGCACAACAATCTGGCCAGCTATCTGGACGGCAGCGGCACCCCGCCCGCGCTCGCCGAGTCGGCCCGCCACCAACTCGCCGCGTTCGTCTACTTCCTGGTCGCCGGGCTGGGCCAGTCCCTCCAGACCTCGTTGCACAACTACGCCATCGCCTTCCGACGCGCCCGCGCCGCCCGCACCGAACTCGCCATCCCCCGCCTGGCCGAGCTGCTCGCCGACCCCGCCTTCGCCCCCCTGGCCCAGTGGCTGCGCCAGCGCCAGGTGGACCCGGCGAGCCTGCAAGCCGCCATCGACCAGTTCCTCGCCCAGGCCCGCCAGTCCGCTGAAACGCTGTAGAATTTCTCGCGCCCACGCGCCAGCGAGGGAGCCAGTCCCGACGCTCCAGCGTCGCGTGCGAATTCGCGCCGCTGGAGCGGCCAAGACTGCATTTCCACGCCGGTGCGTGGGCACGAGATCAATCCTTCACAGGGGCTTCCCATTCCCCCCGATAACCGACATGATTGTCTGTTGGACCCATACCCCTTATCCATCGACATCAGCGGCGAGGATCATCCATGAGCACAACATTAACTTTAGCAGGGGCTGATCGGCCGGCCCGACCGCTGGTCGGGATCATCATGGGCAGCGACTCGGACCTGCCGGTGATGCAGGAGGCGGCGGATATCCTGCGGGAGTTTGGTATCCCCTACGAGATGACCATCGCCTCCGCCCACCGCACTCCCCGGCGTGCCATCGATTTTGCCGAGGGTGCGGTGGGTCGCGGCCTGCAAGTCATCATCGCCGGGGCCGGCGGGGCGGCCCACCTGCCGGGCGTGCTGGCGGCCTTCACGCCGCTGCCGATCATCGGGGTGCCGATCCGCTCGGCCGCCCTGTCCGGTCAGGACTCACTGCTGTCCATCGTGCAGATGCCGGCCGGGGTGCCGGTGGCCACCGTCGCCATCGACGGCGCCAAGAACGCCGGCATCCTCGCCGCCCAGATCCTCGGCACCGCGGACCCGGCCGTGCGCGAGCGGGTCGTCGCCTACAAGCGCGGCCTGGAGGCGGCGGTGTTGGCGAAGGCGGCGCGGCTGGAGGCGGCGCAAGCGTGACCGGGAGTCCAAGGCGCAAGCCTTGGATTGACAGGACCAAGGCTTGCGCCTTGGACTCCAGAAGCAGGACAGATGTATGGCCCTCAAGGCAACCGTGTTCAAGGCCCAGGTGCAGATCAGCGACATGGACCGTCACTATTATGAGAGCCACAGCCTCACTATCGCCCGTCACCCCTCAGAGACCGATGACCGGATGATGGTCAGGCTGTTCGCCTTCTGTCTCTATGCGGACCCGCAGCTCACCTTCACCAAGGGCGTGAGTGCGGACGACGAGCCGGACCTGTGGCAGCGCAGCCTGAGCGGGGAGATCGAGCGTTGGATCGAACTCGGTCAGCCCGACGAGCGACGCATCCGCAAGGCGTGCGGGCGCGCCCGGGAGGTCGTCGTCATCAACTACGGCGGGCGGGCGTCCGATCTGTGGTGGGAGCAGAACGGGGAGGGCCTGCGGCGCCTGCGCAACCTCAAGGTCTGGGCCCTTACCACCGCGGAGGTCCGGGCCCTGGCCGACCTGGCCGAGCGCTCCATGGAGCTGCAATGCACCATCGACGGCGGCCAGGTCTGGTTTGGCACCGATCAAGTCACCGTCGATGTGACCCCGATCGACCGCCTGGCCTGATAATGGCCGGTTCAGCGCTCTCCCAGGGCTGCAAGCCGGCTGGCCGCCGCCGCATCGCCGGCCGCGGCGGCCTTGCGAAGCCACTCGATGGCGTCCCGGTAGACGGGGCCGGCGCTGGTCTCGTCCAAGAGTAATTCGCCGTAACGGCGTTGCGCGTGGGGGATGCCGGCCCGCGCGGCGCGCTCATACCAAACCATCGCGCTGTCTGCCTTGGGCTCGGCGAAGCAGGGGGACGGCTGAAAAGCCGCACCGTCATACCGTCGTGCCAGGCCGTCCGCCAAGGTCGCGTCGCGGTTCGCGGCCTCAACAAAAAGCCGGATCGCTGCCGCGCAGTCGCCGGATTGGTCGGCCAGTGTGGCGCGCTGGAACAGGGCGGCGGGGGGGAGATTCTGGCGTTTGAGCTCATCGGCCAGTGCCTTGCCGGTGGCGGGCGCCGGGGCGGGTGGCGGTGGGCCGGGCGGAATCGGTTCGGCGGTCTTCTGTGTCGTGTACCGCCAAGTCAGGGTCGCGAGGCCGATGACGCACAGGGCCAGCACCACCCAGCGCCAGCCGCTGTGGCGGCGGGCCGGTTGCAGGGCTGGCGTCCTTGGCTTGGCATCGGGTAGCGGGTCGGTTGCCGTGTCCGGGCTTGCGAGCGCCGACTCCGGGGCCACCGGCGGGGCCGCCTGGATCGGTGCAGTCGCGTGTATGGGCGCGGGGTGGCGGACCTCCAGCGGCCCAAAGTCCGTGAAATCGCGGCGCCGCAGATGGAGCCGCAGCGGCTCGCCGGCGGCACCGAGAATCCCCGCGCTCAGGGCCGTGCCCGTCTCGAAGCGGACGACGGCCGGGTCGTCGCCGTCCACGCGGGGGCAGGGGAACCAACTGGCGGCCTCGTCCCACAGACCGTGCATCGTGAGATAGCGCGCATCGGCGAGCCGCTGGACCGCCACCAGGACCTCGGACCCGACCTCAGGCAGCCCGCGGACGCGCAAGGTCCCCCGGTCCGCACCCGCGGTCTTGAACTCGATCTGCAATGGCATCGTCGGACGCTCCCCGCTCCAATGGGGGCTAGGATATCCCCGCGGGGCGGCCAGGTGCCAGCGGCCAGTGACCGGCTGGCGCCGTCGGCTCGACAATCCGACCGGGGCGACCTAGCATGGTCGCCATCCGGTCACTGACCATGCGGCGACGAAGAGGGCGCAGCGGATGGAAGCTTACCAACTGGACACCATTGCCGACCTGCTGATCAGTCCGGATGAGCGGGTGGAGTTGATCAACGGTGAGATTATTCGCCGGCCCATGGCGCGGGCCGAGCACGGGGTCGTGCAGCACCGGGCCGGCGTAGAGCTGGGGCCGTTCGACCGCCAGTCCGGCCCCGGCGGCTGGTGGATCATCACCGACGTGAGCGTCGGCTACGAGCTCCATCAGTGCCCCTGCCATGACCTGGCCGGCTGGCGCAACGAGCGGATGCCGCAGCGTCCGCGCGGTGTCATCGAGCTGGCGCCGGATTGGGTGTGCGAGATCGTCTCCCCGGGCCACGAGCGCAAGGATACCCTCACCCTGTTCCTGCTTTTGCAGCGCCACCGGGTGCCGTTTTACTGGCTGATCTGGCCGGAGGACCGGACCCTGGTTGCCTATCGGCTCGATGGTGACCACTATAGGGTCACTGCCACCCTCACCGAACCCGCGCGGGTGCGCATCCCGCCCTTCGATGAGATCGAGATCGACCTGGCCTATATCCTCGGCGACTGAGCCGGGCCGAACAGGGCCTCCACGCACGCGGCGTGCGCCACCCGCCACGGGTTGGGGATTGGCTCGAAAGCGTCGCAGCCGTTGGTACTCAGCTGGTCCTTCCTGCAATGGCGCTGGTTGGGGTGTTTTGTGCGACCACTGTTCCCAGTGGCTGCCGGCGCCCCCATCTACTGTCCCTTGGCGCCGGCCCGCCCCTCCACTGGAGTCTCCATGGTCTACGATCTTCCTCAACTCTGCGCGCGGCTCGACATCCCGGTGCCCGCCTTGCGCAGCGCCCTGGCGTCCCCCGAATTTCGCGGGGTCAATACCCTGCAACTGGCCGGTGACACCGATTTGTGCTTCGCCGATGGCGCGGATCAAATTCCCGCCGTGCAACACTCAGGCGCGGCCGCGGTGCTGGTACACGACAGCTTCCCAGTGGTGAGTGGACCCCTGTTGATCCGGGTGGCCGAGCCGCGCGCCAGCTTTTTCCTGCTCGCGGAGTCCTTCCGGCCTACCTCGGAGGTGCAGGGCATCCATCCGAGTGCGGTGATCGATCCGGGGGCGGTGCTGGGGGAGGGGGTCGCGGTGGGCGCCTGCGCGGTGCTCGCCGACGGGGTTCGGGTGGGGGCGCGCTGCACCATCGGTCCGGGCGTCTATCTGGGGCCCGGGGTGACCCTGGGGGCGGATTCGGTGATCGAGGCCAACGCCGCCCTGCACCGCGACACCAGTGTGGGGAAGCGCTGTATCGTCCACTCGGGGACGGTGATCGGCGGGGACGGCTTCGGTTTTCACTGGGATGGGCACGCCCATCGCAAGGTCCCGCAGCTCGGGCGGGTGGTGATCGAGGACGACGTGGACATTGGGTGCAATTGCTGCGTGGATCGGGCCACCCTGGGCGAGACCCGCATCGGCCGGGGGGCCAAGATCGACAATCTGGTGCAGATCGCCCACAACACCGATATCGGTGCGCATGTGATCATGGCCGGTCAGTCCGGGGTGGCGGGGAGTAGCCGGGTGGGCGAAGGCGCGGTGATCGGCGGTCAGGTGGCGGTCTCGGACCATGTCGCGGTGGGGGCGGGGGCGCGCCTGGGCGGCCAGTCGGGGGTGACCAAGGACGTGCCGCCCGGTGCGGCAATGTTTGGGACCCCGGCGCGGCCGGTCAAGGACACGCTGCGCGAATTGGCGGCCCTGGCCCAGTTGCCGGGGCTGCTCAAGGCGTTCAAACGCCAGCAGCAGGAACTCGACGCCTTGCGCGAGCGGTGCGCCGAGCTGGAGCGCCGCGCGTGATGCCCGCTCGCTTCCGGGCCGGGTCTTGGCCTATCATGGCAGTGGAGAATTGAAGCCCGGGATGCGTTGACCCTGCGCGATTCGACCGTCCCACTTGAGCCCACCCGGAGATGACCGATGACGACCCCCATCAAAGACCTTGAGGGCGCGACCGACGAGGTCATCGCCACACTGGCCGAGCGGGGTATCAGGGATAACCTGCAGTTGATCAAGGCCGCTGCCACCCCCGCCCTGCGCAAGGAACTGGCCCGCCTGTGCGGTTGCGAGAACGCCGATATACTCCACCTCGCCAACCGCTCGGACCTGGCGCGGGTGCGCGGTATCTCAGGCGTTTATTCCGACCTGCTGGAGATCGCGGGGGTCGTCACGGTCAAGGAACTGGCCAGCCGGCGCGCCGACCAGCTCTATGCCAAGATCAACGAGACCAACGAGCGGGACCGCCTCACCACCAAGCCGCCGACCCAGTCCATGGTGCTGAACTGGATCGCCCAGGCCAAGGCCCTGCCGCCGATCCTATCCTATTGATGGCGTGCGCCGTTGCCTTGGCCGGGCGCGCAAAAAGAGGCCGCCGCGACAGGGTCGTGGCTGCTAAAGACTTGCTGCCTGAGAGGGGTCGCGCGGTCGCGCGACCCTATTTGTCCGAGTCGTTGCTGGCGGTCAATGCGATCAGAAATCCGCCGCTCAGAATGCTGGCGAGGATGCCGAGAATGGTCAGTGCGTCGAAACTCATGGTTTCGCCTCCAGATACTGCTGTTAGAAAAGGGTGACTCGGAGGCCGTGCGGCGAGAGCTTCCCGCCCCAGGGCTCCTCGTGCGTCAGACAGTCGGTAGGCTGCTATTTCAGAATACGCTAATACTGTAACATTGCAAGGCCGAAGGAATCCTTGCGAATACGCAACCAAGGATTTCAGTCGAGAATTTAGTTGACCCGGCGTCTGCCGCAAGGCCCCGTGGCGCGCCCGGTTGACGACAACCCCGGGGCTGCCTAAATTCCGCGTGCAGCAAACCTCTTACACCGGAGCGACAGCCGATGCTTCAGCCTGGCGACAAGGCACCCATTTTCTCATTGCCCGACGCTGACATGGAGCGGGTCAACCTGGCCACCCTGATCGGGCGGCGCAAGCTGGTGATCTATTTCTATCCCAAGGACGACACCCCGGGTTGCACTATGGAGGCGTTGGATTTCAGCGACCATCAGGCGGAGTTCGAGGCGGCGGATACCGAGGTGCTGGGTATCAGTCGCGATACCTGCGTCAGTCACGGGGCCTTCCGGGACAAGCACGGGCTCACCCTGCGCCTGCTGGCCGACCCCGACGGCGAGGTCTGCGAGGCCTATGGCGTCTGGCAGGAAAAGGAGGCCCACGGCGAGAAGCGCATGGGCATCGTCCGCTCCACCTTCGTCATCGACAAGCAAGGGCTGATCCGGCACGCCCTGGCGGACGTGAAGCCCAAGGGGCACGCGCTCCAGGTGCTGGGCCTGGTGCAGGTCTTGTAGCCATGGTGGCGGACCCCAGCACACCGCTGCCCGGTCCGCCTCCGACGTGAAGCTGCGCACGCACATCCTGGTCTTTCTGCTGGTGTTCGGGCTGACGCCCTTGCTGCTGGCGGTGGCCATCGACCTGCCCCTGGTGCTGGAGCGTACCGCGCTCTTCTATCAGCGCGCGTATCTCCTGAACCTACGCGCGGATTTTCGCGACCTGGACCAGCACCTGGCGAGCTGTCACGAGATGATCCGGCTGTTGGCAAAGCTGCCGGAGTCCGCGTCGATCGTCGGCGCGCCGTTGGATCGGGAGCCGCTCGAGGCGGCACGCGGGCGCTATATCGGTTGGGTCAATCAGTCTTTGGGCGAGCAGCGCGACATCATCCAGATCCTCTTTCTCGACGACCAGGGTGAGACGCGGTATTGGCTGGTCCGCGATCCGCGTACCCTGGACTGGCGGCCACCGGCCCGACCGCCCACCCAGCCGCCGCTGATCCCGAGTGCCGACTTCGTGGCGGCGGGGCTGGCCTTGGACCCCGGGGGGGTGTTGGTCAGCCGCATCCGGGTGGACTCCGCGGCCAGTGCAGTGGACCCGCGCCGGTTCATGACCCTGAGCCTGGTGAGTCCGATCATGGGCAGCGCGGGGCAGCCCTTGGGGGTGGTGGTGATGGGGATCGACGTGGGCGGCCTGGCCCAGTTTTACCGTGACACCGTCTGGGTCAACCAGGACGGCAGCTATCTGCGGCCCGGCCAGCCGATCGGAGGCGGGCCCGTGGCCTTCCAGACCTTCCCAGGGCTTGAGAAGATCTTCAGTCAACGCACCCTGGCCCTATGGACAGGGCGGGGCGGGGCGCAGTTCCTGTGGGTGCCCATGTTCGCCAGCGAGGACGGCCAGCCCTTGTGGGTGGGGCGCGCGGTAGACCCGACGCCCATCGAGACCTTCCGTAACGCACTGATGGTGCGGGTGCTCTCGATCATACTGATCCTGGTGCTGGTGGTCCTGGTGTTGGCGCGCTGGATCGCCAAGCGGGCCGAGTCCTTCGGTCAGGAACTGACTGGGGGCATTGCGCAGATCCTGCGCGACGGGTTGCCGCTGCGCTTTAGTTGGCGCGGCCCCCGGGAGATCCGGCAGCTCGGGGAGCAACTCACGGTGCTGGCGCAGACCCATGCCGAACACCTGCGCGGCGCGCGGGAGCAGACCCGCGCACTGGAGCGCTCCAATCGTTACAAATCGGAGTTCCTGGCCAACGTGAGTCACGAACTGCGCACCCCGCTCAATTCCATTCTGCTGCTTTCCAAGCTGCTCGCCACCGCGGATGGCGGCCTGTCGGAGTCTCAACGCCGTCAGGCGCAGGTGATCCATGCGGCCGGCACCGACCTGCTCACACTGATCGATGACATCCTGGATTGCTCACTGATCGAGGCCGGGCAGGTCCCGATCCAGCTGGAGCGCGTGGACCTGCCCGCGGTGTTACGGGACTTGATGGCATTGGTTGAGCCGCTGATCGGGGATAAGCCGGTCACGCTGCACCTTCAGATCGACCCCGCGGCCCCGTCCTCGATCGACACCGATCGGGAGAAGCTGCGCCAGATCCTCAAGAACCTGCTCGTCAACGCCATCAAATTCACCGATCGGGGTCGGGTCACCCTCAGCCTGGCCCCGTGCGGTGAGCCGGGGTGGCCCGTGGCCATCGCCGTCACCGACACCGGGATCGGTATCGCCGCGGACAAACAGGAAATCATCTTCGAGGCCTTCCAGCAGGCCGACGGCTCTACCCGTCGCCGCTACGGCGGGACCGGGCTCGGGCTTTCCATCAGCCGCGAGCTGGCCAAGCGTCTGGGGGGGCGCATCGCGGTGCAGAGCGCCCCCGGGGCCGGGGCGAGCTTCACGCTGCTGTTGCCCCGGTCTGCGCCGACGGGCATCGCCGCGGCGGCGGAGCCGGCCAAGTCCTTGCCGCCGCCCGTCGCGTCCGCGCCGGCCGCGGCCGCGGCGCTGACGGCGGCGCAGCCGCCAGATGCCGGCCACTGGGTGCTGATCATCGACCGGGATGTCCCCAGTCTGGTCCATCTGGCGGACCTCATCAGCGCCGCGGGACTTGCCGTGCAGAGCGCGGGGGACCTGGATGAGGCCTTGGAGACCCTGCAAGAGGAACCCGGAACCTGCGTGCTGGTGCTGGTGTCCGCGCGGGTGTCGGCGGCGGAGACCTGTGATAGGATTACAGCCCTTTTGAAGGAAAATCAAGCGCGCGGGACCGCTGTCGCGGTCATGGCCGAGGCCCTTGCGCAGGATCAGGCGGACGCCTGCCTGGCCGCTGGCGCGGTGGCATTTTTGTCTGCGCCGGTGACCCCGATCGCGCTCCGGGCGGTCCTCGCCGGGCTGCCGAGCGGCGGTGTGACCAGTCAATTCCAGCACTGACGGCGCCGGGCTGGCGCGCCGCCGCTCGGCAGTGATGACCTTGAATCACTCAGCCGCTCTAGGTTTTTCCGATGAATTCCATTATTTGCGTTTATTTGCGTTTATTTGCGTTCATGTGCGGACCAATGAGATTCTTGGGATGAACGGTTACGCCGGATTCAAGCTGCTGATCGTCGATGATCACGCGAATAATTTGTTTGCGTTGCGCACCCTGATCGCGGCGCACATGGGCGCGGTCGTGCTGGAGGCCAGCTCCGGTCAGCAGGCCATCGACCTCACCCATGGTCACCCCGATATCGACTTGATCATCCTGGACGTGCAGATGCCGGAGATGGATGGATTTCAGACCGCCGCGCTGCTGAAGCTGCGCAAGCGCACCCGCGACATCCCCATCATCTTCCTCACCGCCGCCTTCAAGTCAGAGGAGTTCCAGCAGCGCGGCTTTGCCGTCGGGGCGGTGGACTACCTACTCAAGCCCATCGACGACAACCTGCTGATCAACAAGATCAGCACCTACTTCCGGCTGATCGAGAAAGAGCGCGGGCTCAACCGGGTCCTGGAGCAGCGGGTGGCGGAGCGCACCGCTGAACTGGCCGCGGCGCGGCAGTACCTGGAGAACATCATCACCCATATGGGCGAGGCGCTGCTGGTGCTGGAACCGACCGGAGTCATCAAGCTCACCAATCCGGCGGCCTGCCGGATGCTTGGCTATACTGCGGCGGACCTGATCGGCATGGGCATCGGCGACGTGTTCGAGGAGGAGGGGGACGAGGTGGCCGAGGCCTTTTGGGGCACCTGGCTGGAGGCCCTGATCCGCACCGGTGCCATCAGCAAGATCGAGGCCCGCTTCATTGCGCGGGACGGCCGGCGGGTGCCCATCCTGTTTGCCCGCACCGCGGTGACCGACAGCGCCGGGAGGTTGAGCGACATCATCTGCATCGCCAAAGACATGACCGGCTATGTCCGGGTCGAGGTTGCGGCCGACACCGATCCCGCGACCACCCCAAATGCAGATGAACGGCCGCAGGAGGCTTTAGGATGAGTGACCCGCTCGACGATGACCCGCCCGATCCGCAATTGCAGGGGGATGCCCAAACCACCCTCACCGCCAATGCGCTCAAGGCGATGGCCCACCCGCTACGTTGGAAGATCCTGTGTTCGCTGGGAGACAAAGAGCTCTCGGTGGGTGAGATCGTTGAATGCACCGGGACCTCCCAGAGCAACATCTCCCAGCACCTGGAGCAATTGCGCAACAAGAACATCGTGGTTGCCCGCAAGGAGGCCAACCGGATCTTCTACCGTATTCGCAACGACCAACTGCTGGACCTGATCGGTATCATGCGTGAGGTGTTGTGTCCGGCCAACCTGGACGACCGCTACCCGCGCTAAATCGCGCGGTCCCCATCCACCCGCCCCACACCCCAGGACCTGCTTCATGCTCCAGCCCAACGAATGGTTTACCGAGATCGTCGAAGACGAGGGCTCTGCCTTCTCACTGCGGGTGACCGGCAAGCTCCATGAGGAGCAGACCCCCTATCAGTCGATTGAGGTCTATGCCACCGCGGGGTTCGGCAACCTCATGGTGATCGACGGCTTCGTCATGCTCACCAGCCGGGAAAACTTCCTTTATCACGAGATGATGTCACACCCGGCACTCTTCACTCATGCCGACCCGCGGCGGGTCTGCATCATCGGCGGCGGGGATTGCGGCACCCTGCGCGAGGTGCTGAGGCATCCGGGTGTCGAATCCGTGGTCCAGATCGACATCGATGAAGGCGTCACCCGCGCCGCCGAATGCTTCTTTCCCGAACTCACCGCCGCCAATCGCGACCCGCGCGCCCGGCTGTTGTTCGCCGACGGCATCCGCTGGGTCCAGGAGGCCGCTCCCGCGAGCCTGGACCTGATCATCGTCGACAGCACGGATCCGGTGGGCCCCGCCATCGGTTTGTTCAGCGGCGATTTCTACCGTGATTGCGAGCGGGCACTGGCCTCCGGCGGTATCCTGGTCCAGCAGAGCGAGTCGCCCCTCTATCACATGCACATCCTCACGCAGATGCATGTGGAGATGCGCCGAGCCGGCTTTGCGGATACCCGCAGTCTGTTCTTTCCCCAGGCCGTCTATCCCTCCGGCTGGATGACCGCCACCATGGCCCGCAACGGCGGGTCATTTGACGCGTTCCGCGCCGAGGACGTGCGCGCCAAGCCCTTCGAGACCCAGTATTACAATGCCGAGATCCACCAGGCGGCGCTGGCCCAGCCCGAGTTCTTCCGGCGCGCCCTGGCGCAGGCATTGGGGGCTTGACCTGAATCCGTAAATGGCTCACGCCAAGGCGCCAAGCTCGCCAAGGCCTTTTAGTTCCTTATCCGTGATCGGTGATTCACCCGCTGGGTGAGCCGGATACTCGACACATCTCATCGGCTTTCTTGGCGAGCTTGGCGCCTTGGCGTGAGAACAACGCTTTCCGAGCTTACCGGCGTGCTCTGAAGAAGGCACGCAGGGTCTCGCCGCAGGCTTCCGCCAGTACGCCGCCGGAACAGGCGGTACGGTGGTTGAAGCGGCCATCCGCGGGCAGCAGGTGGAAGACGCTGCCGCAGGCGCCGGCCTTGGGATCGGCGGCGCCATAGACGACCCGTTCAACCCGCGCGTGGATGATCGCCCCGGCGCACATCACGCAGGGTTCCAGGGTCACATAGAGGGTGGAGCCGGGCAGGCGGTAATTGCTCAAGTGTTGACCGGCCGCGCGCAGCGCCTGGATCTCGGCATGGGCGCTGGGGTCGCTTGCACCGATGGGGCGGTTCCAGCCGGCGCCGATGAGCTCGCCATCCAGGACCAGCACGGCGCCGACCGGGACCTCGCCCTCTGTCGCTGCCTGTTCCGCGAGCTTGAGGGCTTCGCCCATCCAGTGGATATCCTCCGGCGATGGACCGGCTGCGGGCTCCGGGGCGAGGTGCGCGTCGTCTGCCATCAGTGATACACCCGCGTTTCCCCGGCAAGGCCAGCGGTGTAGAGATGGGCAAACACGGCATTCGCCTTCAGGTCGATTTCATCGGCGTCATAGGCCGCCGCGGGCAGGTTGGCGAACAGGTGCTTGATGATCTCGGCCTGGACCTGCGCCCGTGCCGTCGCCTTTTCCCGCCAGTGGTCGATCTGCAGCTTGCCCGAATTCAACGTATCGAGCAGTTGCGCGGCCACCTTCTTGATGGCATCACGCTCGCCCCTGGTGAGCGAGTCCTTTTGCAGCAGATCGAATACCGCCAACTGGTCTTCATTGTCCAGATCTTCGCGCAGGTAGCGCTTTTGCTCCTCGTTGAGCGTGCTGTTGAAGGCATTGAGCTCGTCGAACACCTTCTGGATTTCGGCGTCATCCTTGTCCTTGTTGTATTCTTTGATGATTTTCTGGTAGCGCTCATATAAATCAACCCGGGTCGGGTTGCGTGCCAGCATCATGGCCAGGCGCTCCTCGATCTTTTCCTTGAGGTTGAGCGTCACGACATTTTTGAAGGGGGTTCGCTCGAACTCTTTACGCAGACGCGCAAAATCGATATTCGATAAGTCATGGCGGACCTGCGGATAGGCGATGCCGAGGGGCGCCGGGTTCTCCGTGGTGAGGGTAGTATCGACGACGGCATAGAGTGATTGCAGCAGTGCGCTCACGTCCGGTGTTTCCCGCAGGTCCTCGATCTTGTTATACACGGCAGCGATAGCGCTGGCCTGCGCGTCGTAATCGAACAGGCCCGGATTCGGAAACAGGCCACGGTGCCGCGCCTGCACATCCTCGACGATCACCTGATAGGTCTTGCGCCGCTCATCGCTCTCGCACAGGAGATTCACGGCCGTCAGGATCAACCCCTGCTTCTCGAAGCCCTGGGCGGCGATCAGCGCATCCAGCGCAAACCCCAGACCCGCCAGATAGTCGCGCGCCTGCTTGAGGCTCGCGGCGTATTCGGCCAACGCCGCAGCATCATCCCGCACCGTATCCTGCTCGTCCTCACCCTTGCCGGTCCCGGCACGGTCGCCCTGGGCAAAGGTGGCCAGTGCCTTACGCAGGCTTTTCAGCATGCCGTTGTAGTCGATGATCAGGCCATGCTTCTTGCCGCCGCCCACCCGGTTGACCCGCGCAATCGCCTGCATCAGCGTATGGCCCTGCATCGGCTTGTCCAGGCAGACCATCATCGCCTTACCGCCGCCATTGTCCACCACCCGCCAGCGCTGGTGAAAATGATCGACGAAATCCTGTGCCACCCGGTCGAGCCGGGTGGGTGAGGTGAGGATGGGATAGTCGCGTGCCAGTTCGCGGTAGAGCTTGTCTTCCTTCTCCTGAGTCCAGGGGTTATCCAGGGTGGCGGACTGCCTGGCCGCTTCGATGTGTTTGGCGATGCGCGCGTTGACCTGGGGGTCGACGATCTTCAGTTTCTCGCCCCGGTTCTCGTAAAACAGGGGTAGGGTGGCACCATCGGTCACGGCCCGCCGGAAATCGTAGATCGAGACATAATCGCCAAACACCTGGCGGGTCAACTGCTTCTCAGCGGCATCGATCAGCGGGGTGCCGGTAAAGCCGATGAACTTGGCGCGCGGCAGACCCTTGCGCATGTTGAGTGCCAGGCGGCCATACTGGGTACGGTGCGCCTCGTCCGAAATCACGATGATATCCTCGCGCTCGGAATAGGGCTGCGTCACCGACTCGCGGTATTTCTGGATCAGCCCGAAGACATAGCGGCGGTTCTCCTCGCGCAGCATGCGGCGCAAGGCATCGCTGTTCTGGGCCTGGTCGGTCTTGCTGTTGGCGCGCCCCGCATTGGTATAGGTGGAGGCGATCTGGTCGTCCAGTTCGGTGCGGTCAGTGATGATCACAAAGGTGTAGCCGGCCGAGATCTTCCGGTGGATCTTCTCCGTGAGAAAGACCATCGCATAAGACTTGCCGGAACCCTGGGTGTGCCAGAAGACCCCCAATTGCCCGGCCAGCACCTCCGCCTGCACCTTGGGGTCGTCTGAGGTCAGCCGGTCGAAAACGCGATTGACGCCGAGATATTGGTGGTTGTGCGCAATGATCTTGCGCGTGCTGCCCGCTGAGGCATCGAACAGCACGAAATTCTCGACGATGTCGAGCAAGCGGGCGCGGTGCAGCATGCCCTCCAGCAGGATGGGCAGCAGGGGCTGGTCGGCGCGCGGCTCCGGGGCGTCCTCGTCGAGTCGCTTCCAGCGGTAGAAATGCTCCCTGGTCGAGGTGATCGAACCATATTGCGCATCGTGGCCATTGGAGAGGATGACCAGTGCGTTCCAGTGGAACAGGTGCGGGATGGTGTCGAGATAATCGCTGAAGTTCTTCTTATAGGCGCTGTCGACATGGACCTCGAACCGCTTGAGTTCGATAAACACCAGCGGCAGGCCATTGACGAAGCCGATGATATCCGGGCGGCGCAGCCACAGCCGGCCGCGGACCCACAACTCGCGCACCGCAAGATAGCGGTTCTGGGTCTGGTCGTCGAAGTCGATCAGGCGCAGGCGCTGATCGACCAGGCGGCCCGCGGCATCGCGATAGCTCACCGGCACCCCGTCGCGCAGCAGGCGGTACTTCTCCACGTTCAACTGGACGAGGGTCTTGGTGAAATCCTCGGCAATCACCTGGGCCAGCGCCTGCGTATAGGCCAGGTCGGGCAGCCCCGGGTTCAGCCGCCGCAGCGCCGCCAGCACATCGCGGGTCAGCACCACCTCGCGATCCGATGCGCGCCCCAGCAGGCTGAGTGGACCGAAATCCTCCTCATCCTGCGCGAACACCGTCTCCCAGCCCAGTCGCTGTTGCAGAAACGCAGCGGTGGGGACCTGGATCAGCAGGTCTTCCGAATAATCTTTCTTGGCCATGAGCGCCTTCTCCCCGAGCTCTCAGTGATTGTGAAACCCCGGGGCCGTGGGCGTCCTCACGGTTGAGCCACCAGCTTCACCACGGTGCGAGTCCCGGTGGCGCTGGCATAGCGGTCCAGTGTGCGTAGGCTGGGCCGGGTGCGTCCGCTCTCCAGCCGGGCGACCGTCGATTGCGAGGTCCCCATCCGTTCGGCAACCTGCGCCTGGCTCAAGCCTGCGCGGGCTCGGGCGGCGATTAATTCATGGGCGATGTCAAACTCGGGCGTTTGGGCCTCGTATTCCTTGAGGGTGTCCGGGTCTTCCAGCAGGCGAGCCTTCAAATCGGTAAGGTCAATCATCGATCAATCTCCGCAGGCGGGCACGGGCGGTTGCCAGTGCCAGACGTGGGGTCTTCTGGGACTTCTTGACGAAGACGTGCAACACGGTTAACCGCCGCCCGGTACGCGCCACATAGACCGCGCGGCCGATCCCGTCGCGGCCCGTCATGCGCATCTCCCACAACTTGTCCTCCAAGTGGCGAACATGCGGCATACCTGTTTGCTGCGGGCCGCAGGCCATCAGCAGTTCTGCAATGTGCAGAAACCGGGCGCGGATGTCGGCGGGCATCGCCAGCAGCTCGGTTTCCGCCTCGGGACACAGGTGAACCGTCCAGGTCATCAGTGTATCTCTTTTCTGGTATGTAGGGCGGTGCGTGACGCGGATCTTCAAGCCTCGCTTGCAACCCGGTCTTTGACGCGTCACTTGCCGATGCCGGCGACACGCGAAGCAGAGTCTTGCGGGCCGCGTTCCCAACGAGGGGAGTTGGCTCAGGCTATCCTATCGACACTGGGGCTCCGCGACCTCTTTGCTTTCTGCGCCCGGCGAAATGTGCCGGATCACCGATCCTTCCTGCACCACGATATCAGTGCCGGTTTGTGCTGCGATCTCGCGCGCCCGCTTCGTGGCCCGGCGCATGGCCTGCAAAGAATTGCGCAAATCCGGATCACTGGCCTCGTCTAACGGCTTGGTATTCATGCGTTCTCTCCCCATTCGAGCATCAGTGGTTGTGCTTCTGAACTGTCATACAAGAGCCACGCATCCACTAATGGCTGATAGACGTGCTGGAAGTTTTTCCGCCCCGCCGCGAAGCGCCGACGGATGACGACCTCGGGTACATGATGCCCGCCCTGTCTGACGCGTTCCGTGACCCGCTCGACTGCCAGTTCCGGTGACGGCAGGCTCAGGAAAAACAGCTTGATATGATAGCCGAGCGCCTGCCATTCGGGGATCTTGCGGGCGTAGCCCAACCCGGAAAGGGTGGTCTCAAAGGCGAAGCTATCCCGCCGCTCGACGTGCAAGGCGATCTGCTCCAGCATCAGCCGCCCGGCCTTCACGGCGGCGGCCTCGGGCCGAAAGGGCGACAATCCGGCGGCGATCAGATCGGCATTCACAAAGACCGGACAAGCAGCCTCTTGCGGCAGGAACTCGCGGGCGAAGGTGGTCTTTCCCGCGCCGTTGGGGCCGGCGATGATAATGATCTTCTGCTGGCTCATGCCGCCATGTTCTCCGGCAAGGGGATGCGGGAGACGTCGAGTTGGCCGGACATGAGCTTGGGGAGAAGTAATTCTTTGGCAGCCTTTAAGCACCGCCGTTGCCGTCCTAAGTTTTCAATCAGCTCGTCGTATGTTGACAATGTGTCCGCAATGCTATCCTGAACCTCTCTGGGCGGCAATTTGACTTGGAATGCCGGGAATTTCTTAAGTGAAATACGATCGACGGTCGCGCCCGCTACGACATTTGCATCAATCTGGCTACGCCATTCCGGTGAAAACAAATGGTGAAAAAGGAATCGCGGATTAACTTTTTCCGGGTTCGGTCGAATCAAAGCGGTTCGTCTGCCGAGGCAGCAACGCAAGCCATCTGGAATCAGAGCATAGCGGTTTAGTGTGGCCTCATAGGTGAACACAATGTCACCGCCTTCCGGCGTAACTCGCTTAGTCCACTTTGGATAGTCTGCCTCTGAGACCCAGCGCGCCTCGGAAAGCTCGATGTGCCCATCCGCCGTGATTTCTCTAATGCCAAGAAAGACTGCTACCCCTTGCAGGTGAAGGGCTGGTGTGGCGTGCGGGCCATCAAATATGCCTGCTATGCGGCCAATCTCGTATAGTTGAAAATAATTCGCTTCGCCAGGCTGGTTCTTTTCGACCTCACGATATATCCGGCGAGCGGAATCTTTGAGTAACTGAATGCGGCGTCTATTGGTGGCGATCAGGTCGTCGTAAACTTCGAGATAATCGACGACTCGCAGCTGCTCAATCATGTCCGGATATCTAATCAGCAGAGATCTGAGGATGCCGGTATTCAGATTGAGCATTGTTGCGCCAATAGCCTTGCTTTCAATCCACTTAACGATATGATCTTGGCCGAGATAGTAAAAGAGCCATTTTGATGAAATCTCAGTTGAAGGGATGTAGATTTTCAAGCAACCAGTGCCGCAGAAATAGCCTGATTGGCTTGAATCAATAAAGGCCCTCTTGCTGATATTTCCTCTGCGAGGAAAAACGATATCGCCCTCAGCAAGGAGATGTCGGCCGAGTTTCTTTGCCAGCGCGTCATCTATCCGGGCGATTCGATCATCGGAAATGCGATCATCGATAATATCTTGCGGCATGACGACAGGTATGCCGTCATTCTTGTAATCTGATTGATGAAGTTGAGAGCCGAACGGCCCTGTTTGCACATAGCCCCCAGTTTGATCGCAAAGCTCTCCCAGAGTCCGAGACTTCATGCCAGTAACGCCTCGAAGTTGCTACTGATCCGCCCGGCAAGCTCCACCGCCTTGTCATTCAACTCGCTCAATTCATCGTGGATCTCACGCAGCTTTTCGGCAAAGTCATCCTCGTCTTCGATGTCGCCCTGGGCCGTTCCCACATAGCGCCCCGGCGTCAGTGAATAGTCGCTCGCCGCGATCTCATCGGTCGTAACGGCCTTGCACAGTCCGGGCACGTCGGCGAACACTGCCTCGGGGAAGCGACTGTGTAGCCACTGCACCTGATGGATGAAATAGACCGCCTGCTTCAAGGCGTCCAAGACGTCGTCGCGTACCGTCGGTGCTTCGCCCTTCCTGGTGTCGGCGGCGAGCAGCGCACGCTTGCACTCGCGCGCCGCCTTGCCGTCGAATGCGTCGGACAGCCGCGCGCGCAGGGTCTTTTCGGCGGTGTCCAGCAGTTTGAGCCAGCGTTTGTGGCGGGCCTCGAGTGTCTTCATGCCCAGCTTGAGTGACGGCACCAGTGCGTCCAGTTGGATTTGTAGTGCGACCTGGGCGGTATGGCTGCCGAGGTCGGCTGCGGCAATGGCGGTGCGCGCCGCGTTGGTCGCCGCGAGTAGTGCGGTGATCTGCTCTTGGTCATGGTCGGCGGGGCCTTGGGCGTCATTCCAGAGCTGCCGACTGGAGGTCGAGGCTTTAGCCGGATCAGGGCCGCTAAGATGCGATGTCGACCGGCTAAAGCCTCGACCTCCTGTCTCCTTGAGGTCGGAACGACAATCACGGTCCCAAGCGGTCAATTCGGCCTTGAAGGCATCGAGCGTGGCTTGGGTTAAGAGTGCCTCCGGCGGCTGATCGGCATTGAGTTCGGCGAGTGTCACCTTATCGGCAAAGGCTTGCAGGAGGGTGCCTAGCCTGGCGATGGTCGCGCTGTCGGCCTCAATGCAGGCGGGCAACTGTTCCAGCCATTGATCGACCTGCCGCTGATAGCCGCCGACCAGCGCGATGAACTTAACCTGTTCGCCCCGGTATAGCCAGGCGATGGCGGTGAGATTGGTCAGTTGCTCTTCGGTGAAGATATGCGAACGCGCCGACACCACATGATAGACATTGCGGGCGTCGATCATCAGCACCCGGTCCTTCAGGTGATCGGGTTTGCCCTTGTCGAAGAACCAGAGGGTGCAGGGGAGGCTGCGGGTATAGAAGAACTTGTTGCCGATGGCCACCATCACATCGACATGGCCGGTCTTGACCAACTGTTCGCGGATGTCGCGGTCCTTGTTACCGGCATCGGATGCGCTGGAGGCCATGACGAAACCGGCGCGGCCGGTCGCGTTCAGATAGGCGTAGAAATACTGAATCCACAGGCTGTTGGCGTTGGAGATGGCGCCCGTCTTGGCGTTGGTGCCCGGCAGGCCGAAGGGCAGGCGGCCCTTAATGTCCACCTGGCCCTCGATCTTGTCAGTGACGACACCGTCGACATTGAACGGCGGATTGGCCATCACGAAGTCGCACCGGCCGATCAGCTGGTCGACCTGATCGTAGAAGGTGTTGCCCTGGCGGATGTTGGATGCATCCAGTCCATGGACCACCAGGTTCATGCGGGCCAACTTGGTGTTGGTGTCCGACTTCTCCTGACCGTGAAAGGTCACCAGGTCATTGGCGGAATCGATGATCGCACCGACGTTGGCGCCCCGGGGGGCGCCTGCAATCTTGTCGAAGCGGGCGCGCACCGGGAGATAAATGGCGGCCTTACCCTGGAAGCCGAGCTTGATCAGTGTCTCACGCTGCGCGGGCGGGACCTGGGGCGGGATGTCCGCCGCGATGTCAGACAGATAGGCCGTGAAACGATTGTCCGCGTGCCGCAGAAAGATCAGGCCCAGGACCGGCATCGAATATTCGGCGGCGGTCAGCCTGGAGTTGGCGCGCAGTTGGTCGGCGGCCTCCCAGAGTTCATTTTCCAGTCGTTGAACATTCATCCTAGATATGGGTCGCTCATCAGCCATCGCGGCGCGGAGCGCCAGACACAGGCGTGACACCGCTTGCGCGGTGTCACGAGGGTAGGGGTAGGGTGGCTATTCCCACTCAATGGTGCCCGGCGGCTTGCCGGTGATGTCGTAGACGACGCGGGAGACGCCCGGCACCTCGTTGACGATGCGCCGACAGACGAGATCCAGGAAGTCATAGGGCAGGTGCGCCCAGCGGGCGGTCATGAAATCGATGGTCTCCACTGCCCGTAGCGCAATGACATGGGCATACTGGCGGTTGTCACCCACCACGCCCACCGAGCGCACCGGCAGGAAGACGGCGAACGCCTGGGAGACCTTGTCATAGAGGTCGGCGCGGTGCAGTTCCTCGATAAAGATGTGGTCGGCGCGGCGCAGGGTCTGCGCGTATTCACGGTGGACCTCGCCCAGGATACGCACCCCAAGCCCGGGACCCGGGAAGGGGTGGCGGTAGACCATCTCGGCCGGGAGCCCCAGTTCGACGCCGATGCGCCGCACCTCGTCCTTGAAGAGTTCCCGCAATGGCTCGACCAGCTTGAGCTTCATGTGCTCCGGCAGGCCGCCCACGTTGTGGTGCGACTTGATGACCTTCGCTTTTCCGGTCTTGGCCCCGGCGGACTCGATCACGTCCGGATAGATGGTGCCCTGGGCGAGCCAGCGCACATCGGTGATCCGGCCGGCCTCGTCGTCGAAGACGTCGATGAAGGTGCTGCCGATGACCTTGCGCTTGCGCTCCGGGTCAGTGACGCCCTTGAGGCCATCAAGGAAGCGGTCGACGGCATCCACTCGGATGACCTTGACCCCCATGTGCTTGGCAAAGGTCGCCATCACCTGATCGCCTTCACCCAGGCGCAGCAGGCCGTTGTCGACAAAGACGCAGGTGAGCTGGTCGCCGATGGCGCGGTGCAGCAGGGCGGCGACCACGCTGGAGTCCACCCCGCCGGAGAGCCCGAGCAGGACCTGGTCCTTGCCCACCTGGGCGCGCACCGCACTGATGCTGTCGGCGATGATGTTGTCCGGGGTCCAGAGTCGGTCGCAGCCGCAGATGTCGTGGACGAAACGCTCCAGGATGCGCCCGCCCTGATGGGTGTGAGTGACCTCGGGATGGAATTGGAGACCGTAGAAGCCGCGGTCCTCGTCGGCGATGCCGGCCAGGGGGGCATTCGGGGTCTCGGCGATGACGCTGAACCCGGCGGGCAGTGACTCCACCCGGTCGCCATGGCTCATCCAGACATCCAGGAGGCCATAACCCTCCGGGCTCACGCGGTCCTCGATCTCGCGCAGCAGGCGGGAGTGGCCACGGGCGCGCACCTGGGCATAGCCGTATTCGCGATGGGCGGAGGGGACGACCTGGCCGCCGAGTTGGGCGGTCATGGTCTGGAGTCCGTAGCAGATGCCGAGCACTGGGATACCCAGGGCGAAGACCAGCGGGTCGGCGCGCGGTGTTTCTGCCTCATGGACCGATTCCGGACCGCCGGAGAGGATGACGCCCTTGGGGGCGAAGGTGCGGATGGCCTCCGCCCCCATATCCCAGGGGTGCAGTTCGCAATAGACCCCGGCCTCACGCACCCGCCGGGCAATGAGTTGGCTGTACTGCGAACCGAAGTCCAGAATCAATATACGGTCGGCGTGGATGTTGGAAGTCATGGAGCGCCCTTAAATCGGGAAAAAGACGTCCGCAAATGAACGCAAATAAACGCAAATGGTCATAGCCTCACTTGGTAAGACTATTTTTTTCTTCATTTGCGCCGTTTGCGTTCATTTGCGGACAACAATTCTTGGTTTCGTCTTACCCGGCGATCAATTGTCTATACGATAATTCGGCGCTTCTTTGGTGATCTGCACGTCATGCACATGCGACTCGCGCATCCCGGCGCTGCTCACCCGCACGAACTGCGGCTTGGTGCGCATCTCCTCAATGGTGGCGCAGCCGGTATAACCCATGCCGGACCCCAGGCCGCCGATCAACTGGTGGATGACATTGAGCACGCTGCCCTTGTAGGGAACCCGGCCCTCAATGCCCTCGGGTACCAGCTTGTCCTTCTCGGCGCCCTCCTGGAAATAGCGGTCGCTGGACCCCTCCTTGGCGCCCATGGCCCCGAGCGAGCCCATGCCGCGATAGGACTTGTAGGAGCGGCCCTGATAGATCTCCACCTCGCCCGGCGCCTCATCGGTGCCGGCGAAGAGCCCGCCGATCATCACGCTATGGGCGCCGGCCGCGATCACCTTGGCGACGTCCCCGGAATAGCGCAGGCCCCCATCGGCGATCACCGGGATGCCGGTGCCCTCCAGGGCCTCCGTCACATTGGAGACGGCGGTAATCTGGGGTACGCCCACGCCGGCGACGATGCGGGTGGTGCAGATCGAGTTATGCACGATCGCGTTATCCGCGATGAAACTGTGGGTCGGACAGTCGACCTCAATGTCATAGACCGGAAGTTCCAGATGTAGCGGCTGGCGGTCAAGCAGTTTCAGTACCTGATAGTCCTTGATCAGGCGCTTTTCATGCGAAACATTCAGGCGGGCACGATAAGAATCGCGACAGTTGGCGTCGCAGGTGCCTTCCAGCCCACCGGCGGATGCTGCTTCGATATGGCAATTTGGCAGGCTGCCCTTCAGGAGCAGGCAGAGCAGGTTGAAGAGTTCGACCAGCGATTGCGATGTGTTACCGAAACAGGTCCGCCCGGCCGCACTGACATAGCCGTCGCTATCCAGAAGCCCGTCGAACAGCCCCTGTAGATAGTCAGGATTGGCGCACAGGAGCTCGGACGGTAACTGTTTGTTATGGCGCTTACCAAGCTGCGCCAGTAAACGCGCCCACTGGAGCGAATAGAAATGGACGTTGATGATACTCGGTCCTGGCGTCTGCACGGGCGCGACCCCAGTCACCTCCTCGACACACTGGATCAGTTTGTTCGCAATGGCCTGTTCATGTGCGCCAAAAAACCAGGATACCCGACCAATTTCGGAATTTCTGGACGCGGCGATGAAGGCATGGCCATCGCCGAGAAAGGTGCCGAAGAGATAGCCGAGTGCGTAGGAATCACGGATGGCGGTGTGATAGCGTGCCAACTGCAAATCTTTGCGGATGGCGAACTCGGTCAGGTCGATGTCAATACGTTCGGGTAGTTCGAACGTGACCTGGCGCGGAAACAGGCAGGTCCCGCGCTCGACTTCGCCGATGGCGTTCCAGCCGATTCTTGAGGCACCCTGTCGCGTCGGCTTATCCAACACGTTGGCATAGCCCTTTGAGGTCACCGTCGCCGCGCTGGTGGTCGCGAGATCGCCCATGAGATAGCGATGGTCGGGGGTAGCGAGTGTGGCCCAGAGTGAGGCGGTGTGGCGAACTTGCATGACCTCACGGACACCAGTACACCAGGCCTTCACGACGTTAACCGGCTGTCCGTCCCGGTTGATCACGCGATCGCCGGGGCGGACTTCCTCGATATTCCGGTAGCTGGCGTCAGCCATCAGAACGCGTGTGCCAGCCGCGAAACAGCCGGGGCCTATGCCGACCTTGACCGCATCCGCCCCTGCGTCCGCCAAGGCGCGCGCGGCATCCGCGGTGGCGATGTTGCCGCCGATGACCTGGACCGAGGGGAACTGACGCTTGACCCAGGCGACCCGGTCGAGCACGCCCTGGGCATGCCCGTGGGCGGTGTCGACCACGATCACATCCACCCCAGCCTCCACCAGTGCGGCGACCCGCTCGTCCGTGCCCCGCCCGACGCTCACCGCCGCCCCGCAGCGCAGGCGCTCGTGGTGGTCGCGCGACGCCTTGGGGAAGTCCTTCGCCTTCTGGATGTCCTTCACGGTGATCAGGCCGCGCAGCTCGAAGCGGTCGTTGACCATCAGCACCTTCTCGATGCGGTGCTGGTGCAGCAGCCGCACCACCTCCTCCCGACTCGCCCCCTCCCTGACCGTCACCAGGCGCTCCTTGGGGGTCATGATGGCGGAGACCGGTTCATCCATGCGGGTCTCAAAGCGCAGATCGCGGCCGGTGACGATGCCGACCAGCTTGCCGTTCTCGGTCACCGGGACACCGGAGATGTTGTGCGCCCTGGTCTGGCGCAGCACCTCGCCCACGGTCACGTCCGGGGACACGGTGATGGGGTCGCGGATGATGCCGCTCTCGTATTTCTTGACCGTCAGGACTTCGCGGGCCTGGCGCTCCAGGCTCATGTTCTTGTGGATGATGCCGATCCCGCCCTCAAGCGCCATGGCGATCGCCAGGCGCGACTCGGTCACGGTGTCCATGGCGGCCGAGACCAGCGGAATCCGCAGCTCGATCTCGCGGGTCAGCTTGGTCTGAAAGCTGACCTCGTTGGGCAACACCCGTGAATGGGCAGGGACGAGCAGGACATCGTCGAAGGTCAGTGCTTCCTGGATCAGGCGCATGGCTTGGGGTTCTCCGAAGGGGCGGCTGCCCCGGAAAAGTAACCTGTTAGTATATGTTTTCCGAGTGGGCACGTAAACCTTTCCGACGCTCATACACGTGTCGCGACCGGCTGTGCCAGCTTCGGTTCGTGCGTTCGAGCGCCAGACTCCAGGCGCGGGAGCGGTGCGCGACGATTATCCTGATTTGAAACTGCTGCTGTCATGCCGGTTTTTTTTGCGCTGGCCAACAAGCGTGTATAATCGTCCCCGGTTTCAAGTTGGGTAAAACCGCCTGGCCGCGCGATCTCTGGGATTGCCAGCTTTGGCGGCACCCATCGACCTTGTTCGCGCCTATCCCACCGTTCTCTATCCCGGCATTCGCGCGGGCCGCGCGGGCCGCTATAACGCCTGTTGACATGGAGCTCTCAGACCATGAATGAAACGCGATTGACCGATGCGCCGGCGATGACGCCGAAATACCATCGACCCGGCATCGCCTGGGTCGCGCTGGCCACCCTCTGGCTATTGGTGGGGACGGCGACTGCCACCCAGGCCGGCAGCATTACCGGAGCCGTCAGAGATGCGGGTGGTAACGGCGTAGGTGGTATTCAAGTGGTCGCCGACCTCGGGAATACAACGCAGTGGCCGATTCGCGCCACCACCGCCGCTAACGGAACTTACAATCTCGGCGGCGCGCTGTTAACCGGTAGCTACCGGGTCTGCTTTTATGGCTGGAATCCGGCTGTCCAGGGAACGCAATATTGTGACAGCGTCAGCGCCGGCCGCAATCTTATCAATAATGTGGCAGTGACCGCCGGCCAGATCACCGCGGGCGTCAATGGCCTGGCCGTGGATACTCCCCCGCCCGCGATGGTCAGCCTCCAACCCGCCGACAATGCCGCGGGCGTGTCGACGGTTCAGCCGATCATCGCGCGGTTCGATCATTCCATGGACAGCAACTATTGCCAGGTGCAATTGGCGGACTGGCATGGTGGGCCTGAACTGTCGGGTCAGTTGACCTGGTCGCAGACGATGCTCCCCAACGATACCCTTACCTTTGTGCCCGCCGCGCCTTTGCGCTACAGCATGGGATACGACCTGGTCTTATCCCGCTGCCATGACACCAATGGGAATGCGGTCGGTGGCTATGAGTGGAGCGCGCATCACTTCTTCTCGACCGCCGGTGCCCCGGGCGACACCTCCGCACCCCAAGTCATCGCGACCTTACCCGCTGCTGGCGAAGTCGGCGGAGACACCGCGCATATTCGCATCTTTTTTGACAAGCCAATCGATCCTGCGACCGTGAATTCGGTCTCGGTGCAGTTGACCGGACCCGGGGTGCCTGCTTACCGGCTGCAACCCCTGGGCTTTGAACTGCACATCTGGCCGCAGGGCTTGCAGGCCCAGGCCCAATATCAGGTTGCCCTGACGACCGCCGTGGCCGATGCGCAGGGTCACCACCTGGCGGCGCCCTTTAGTCTGAGTTTCAACACCGGTGCCGGGGATACCACCGCACCAATGGTGCTGCAGACGCGCCCGGCCAATCTGTCACCCGGATTGGAGTGGGAGCCCATTGGCGTTTTTTTCTCTGAGAACATGAACCCCGATACGATCCTCCCGTCCACGGTCCAGGTCTTCGACGAGACCGCAGGGGGCACCCAGGTCGGCATCCATATCCGTAAGGACTGGGTCGCCGAGGACGGCGCGCGCGCCAAGATCGGGATCGACCGGGCCTTCGCGGAGGGCGGGCGCTGGCAGCGGGACCATACCTTTCGCGTCGAACTCGCCGCGAGCATTGCGGACCTGGCCGGTAACCCGTTGGCCAGCGCACAGGTGTTTCGCTTTACCGTCGTTAACGCCGCGCCCGGCTCGAATAGCCCTCCATCAATGATGGACGAAGGTGACACCCGGGCGTACCGGCAAGCGGATGGGCGAGTGACCTTAGACCTGGTGGTCCTTGCCGATAGTACCACCGGCGGTACGCTCGCCGTGTCGGCAATGGACATGACCCAGTTCGGCAAGTCATGGCTGAACCTCGTGCAGAATGGCGGGGAATATGTCTACACGACCCCGGTCGGTGTGAGTGAGGCCCTGAATAACGGCCCGCACCAGCTGCACATTACCGTCACCGATCCATCCAACGGACAGACCCGGATGTTGCTCTGGACTATCTATGTATTCGATGCGGTGCCGGTGTTGACCGGAGGGCCTGCTGATCAGGCGACGGGCGTGTCCTTGCAGCCCAGCTTCAACTTCACCACCACCGGGATCACCGGGGCGGCGTATTACATGCTGGCGATCATGGATGCGACCAGCGGCGATATGGTCTTCCAAGCCCCGATCGCGCCGAATGGGGAGACCTCGTATGCGGTCCAGGTCCCGTTGTCGCAGGCCCTGGCGCCGAACACCGCCTATCGGTGGGTGGTCGCGGCCTTCGACTCGCTGGGATGGCCGGTCGGACAGGCATTAAGCGTGGAGCGCGGTTTTACGACCGGGTCTGGCATTGATTGGGCATTGGCACTGCCCAGCCGCGGCGGTTGGCGGGCGATCCTGGGGCACTGAGCGCACCGGGCGGCTTGCAACGAAGGCCGGCGCGTTGCCGTGAATACGGCAATGGCGCCGGCCGCAACGTCGGCTGGTGCGGTCGGCGCTATACGCTCTTGATGCCGACAATCTCACCGGAATGACGTGGGAGCTATTGGGATGTGACGCTCCGCGCCCCGTGCGGCACTCTGAACCAGGCGGCATAGAGGGCGGGTAGTAAGGTGAGTGTGAGCGCGGTGGCGGCCAGGATGCCGCCCATCATGGCCACTGCCATGGGGCCGAAGAAGGCGCTGTGGGTCAGCGGGATCATACCGAGCACCGCGGCGGCGGCGGTGAGGACGATCGGGCGGAAGCGCCGCGTGGTTGCACCGATGATGGCGTCCCACGGGGGCTCGCCGGCGGTGCGGTCCTGCTCGATCTGGTCGACCAGGATGATGGCGTTGCGCATGATGATGCCGGACAGTGCAATGGTCCCCAGCATCGCGACGAAGCCGAATGGCAACCCGAACGCAAGCAGTCCGGCGGTGACACCGATGAGCCCCAAGGGGGCGGTCAAGAGGACCATCAGGGTGCGCGAGAAGCTCTGCAATTGGATCATCAGGAGCGTCAAGACCACCGCCAGCATCAGCGGCACCCCGGCCGCGATCGAGCGCTGGCCGCGCGCCGACTCCTCGACCGCGCCGCCGATCTCGATGCGATAACCGAGCGGCAAGGAGCCGCGTAGCCGTAACAACTGGCGGTCGATCCGCTTGGCCACGTCCGGTCCCTGCGCCTGGCCCAGCACGTCGGAGCGCACGGTGACGGTCGGCAGGCGGTCGCGCCGCCAGACGATGCCGTCCTCCTGCGCATAGCGGATCTCGGCGAGCTGGGTGATCGACACCGCCCGGCCGTTGCTCGATGACAGTGCCAAGTCCTTGAGCGATTTGAGTTGTGCGCGCTCGGCGGGGGCGCCCCGCAGCACCACCTCGATCTGCCGGTCGCCCTCGCGCACATAGGTGACCGTGCGCCCGGTCATGGTGCTGTTGAGGAAGGCGGCCAAGTCCTCGGACGAGAAACCCAGCACCCGCGCCTGGTTCTGGTCGACCTTGAGCCGCACCACCTTGGTCGGTTCGTCCGAGTCGAATTGGGCGTTGGTGACTTGCGGGTCGGTGCGTACCACGGCCATCACCTGTTGCGCGATCGCGCGCACCCGCCCCAGGTCCTCACCGGAGACCCGGAACTGCACCGGGAACCCGACCGGCGGCCCATTCTCCAGTTCAGTCACCCGTCCGCGCAGACCTGGGAAGTCCGTGTCGAAGCGGTGTACCAGCCGGGCCCGCAACCGTTGGCGTTCTTCCACACTCTTTGCGGTCACGACGAACTGGGCGAAATTGGCGCTCGGCAGCTGTTGATCGAGCGGCAGATAAAAGCGCGGGCTGCCCACGCCGACATAGGCGACCGCGCTTTCGATCCCCGGCTCGCCGTCCAGGATCGACTCCATCCGCTGCGCCTGCGCAGCCGTGGCGGTGAATGAACTACCCTCCGGCAGGCGCAGGTCCACGATCAGCTCCGGTCGTGACGAGGACGGGAAGAACTGCTGCGGGACCAGGCGGAAGGCGGCCAAGGCGCCGACGAAGACCGCGAGTGTGGCCCCGATCACGATCCAGCGATGGCTCAGGCTCCAGCCCATCAGGGCGCGGAAGCGGCGATAGAAGCGCGTGTCATAGACCTGATCGGGGTCTTCGTGTACGGCCGCCTGGGGTGCCGGCACCGGGTCCGGGAGCCCGCGCCAGCGCGCCATCCAGCGCGCCGCGAGCGTCGCGCGGCGCGCCTGATCGCGCTGCGGCAGCAACAGATAGCCCAGATAGGGGATCACGATGACCGCCGCGAACCAGGAGGCGATGAGCGCGATGGCCGAGACTTGAAACAGCGAGCGGGTATATTCGCCGGTGGTGCTCTTGGCCATCGCGATCGGCAGGAAGCCGGCCACGGTGATTAGGGTGCCGGAGAGCATCGGGAAGGCCGTGCTGGAATAGGCGAAGCTGGCGGCGCTCAGGCGGTCGAATCCCTGCTCCAGCTTGATGGCCATCATCTCGACCGCGATGATGGCGTCGTCCACCAGGAGACCGAGCGAGAGGATCAGTGCCCCGAGCGAGATCTTGTGCAGGCCGATACCGAACAGCCACATGCAGAGGAAGGTCGTGGCCAGGACCAGCGGGATGGCCACCGCGACCACCAACCCGGTGCGCAGGCCGAGGCTGATCAATGACACCGCCAGCACGATCGCCACCGCCTCGGCCAGCGAGCGCACAAATTCGCTCACCGACCGCTCCACCGCCCGCGGCATGCTGGTGACGTGCCCGATCTCCATCCCGATCGGCAGTTCGGACGCCAGCGTCGCCAGCCGTGCGTCGAGCGCGTGCCCCAGCGCGATGACATCGCCGCCGGCCACCATGGTGACCCCGATCCCCAGCGCCTCGCGGCCGCGCCAGCGCATCTTCTGTTCGGGCGGGTCCACATAGCCGCGCGAGACCTCGGCGATATCGCCCAGCCGGAACAGGCGGTCGTTGACCCGCAGGGCGATGTCGCGGACCGCATCCAGCGAGTCGAAGGCCCCGCTCGGGCGCAGATAGATGCGCTCGGTCGGGGTCTCGAAGGCACCGGCGGCGGCCACCGCGTTCTGCGCCGCGAGGGTCTGCGCGATCTGCGTGGGCGAGATCCCCAGCAGGGCCAGCCGCGCATTCGCGAGCTCGATGAAGATCTTCTCTTCCTGTTCACCGATGAAATCGACCTTGGCCACTGCCGGCACGCGCAGCAGCTCGGCGCGCACGCGGTCGCCGAAGTCTTTCAGGTCGCGATAGGTATAGCCCTCGCCGGTAATCGCATAGAGGTTGGTATAGGTGTCGCCGAACTCGTCGTTGAAGAAGGGTCCCTGGATGCCGGCCGGTAGTGAGTGGCGGACGTCGCCGACCTTCTTTCTCACCTGATACTGGAGCTCCGGGATGGCGCTGGGCGGCAGCGAGTCCTGCAAGGACACGAAGATCATAGATTCGCCCGGCCGCGAATAGCTGCGCACGAACATGAGCGGCAGCTCTTGCAGCTTGCGCTCGATCCGGTCGGTCACCTGCTGCTCGACCTCGCGCGCCGAGGCGCCCGGCCAGGCGGTCTTGACCACGATGACCTTGAAGGTGAACGGCGGGTCCTCTGATTGACCAAGCTGGCCGTAGGCGAAGGCGCCTGCCACCGCCAGGACACAGATCAGATACAGGACGAGCGGGCGATGGCGCAGCGCCCAGGCGGACAGGTTGAAGGCTGTACTGGGCGCCGCGGGGGGTATGAGCGGCGTCATGCTGAAAAGAGCAGAGGATACGGAAATGAACGCGAATGAACGCGAATAGAAATCGCATTGCGGTTCTTGATCGCTTCACCTCTGTAGCTACCACTCTCCTGTCCCGTCAGAGGGAGATGACTTGGAGCAGCGCGAGCCGATGTCCGGTAGTGGATTGGCCTGCCGCCGGTGTGACGCTGCACTTCGGTTACCAATTGTATCATTTGCGTTTATTCGCGTTCATTTGCGGACAAAAAAATCTTTCCATAGCCACAATGGCACGGGGAGGTATTAATTCGCGCGCGCGGTGGTCGCCATCGGCGGCGGCGGGGTGGGGCGCCCCGCCTCCTCGTAGGGTCGGACGCGCTGGCCTTCGTGGAGCTTGTTCGCGCCGGTGGCGACCACCCATTCGCCGGCCGCAAGGCCAGCGGCGATCACCACGCCGTCCTCCCGATACTGCCCGATCACGACCGGACGCAGCGACACCTTGCCAATGATCGGGTCATAGACCCACAGTGCCGGCCGCCCGTCGAGCGCCTGGTAGAGCGCGGTGGACGGCAGCAGGCTCGCCGTGGCGGCCCCGTCGTCGGCGAGCAGTACATTGGCGGTCATGCCCCACTGCATGGCGGGGGCGGGATCCAGCACGGCGACACGCACCGTGAAGGTCCGGGTAATCGGGTCGACCGCCGGCGAGACCTCGCGAACCCGTCCGCGGTAGCTGGTCGCGGGATCGGCCGCCAGGACCACCGTGATGCTGTCCGCCGCCTTGAGTTCGTCGATCCGCCCCTCCGGGACGGCGATGACGACCTCGCGTTCGCTATCGCGCGCGTGGCGCATCACCACCTGGCCCGCCGCGACGACCTGCCCGGTCTCCGCGGTGACGCTCGTAATCACCCCGTCCGCCGGCGCGATCAGCGTCGCATAGGCGGCCTGGTTCCGGGTCACTGCCAGGTTGGCCTGTGCCTGATCGAGCCGGGCGTGGCTCGCCTTCATGGCATTGCGCTTGGCGTCGAGTGCCGAGGCGCTGATGAATTTCTGCTTGAGCAGGTTCTCGTAACGGTCGAACTCGGCCTTGGCGAAGTCGGCATCGACCTGCGCCGCCGCGACCTGCGCCTGTGCGGCCTCGGTCTGCAAGGCGACATCCGCCGCATCGAGCCGCGCCAGCACCGCGCCCTTGCGCACCCGGGCCCCGGCATCGACGGCCCGCGCGACGATCTTGCCGCCGATCCGAAACGCCAGGTCCGATTCATAGCGCGGCTTGACCTCGCCCGCGAACAGCGCGGTCTCGGCGCCGCTGCCGAGCACCACCTCGGTGAGCAGGACGGGGCGGATCGCATCCGCGATCGGCGCGGGCTTACCGCAGCCGCCGACGGTCAGTGCGACGGCCGCCAGGATGATGAGTGCGTGTCGCTTGGTGTTCATTGCGTGTCCTCCGTGGTGGGTGGCGCCGCGATGGTCCCCTGCCAGAGTGCCCGCAAAGCCCCTTCCAACTCAACGGGGTAGCTCCAGGCGAACGCCGGCGGGACCGCGGTGTCGGTCGACGCGTCGCCGGCACCGCAGCCGACGGCGATGGACATCTGCCAGAGTCCGAGGATCATTGCGTGGCAGCGGCGCAACAGCGCCACGCCATCACCCGCGGCCAGCGTCGGTACGGGGAAATGGCGCTCGATCCCGGCGCCCGCGCGTTCCAGGCGCTCGGCCATCCGTTGCTTGAAGGCCAGCGCGGCGGCGGGCGGGATGCTGTGCGTCATCAGTCCGAAGCAGCGTGCCGCCAGCGGCAGGAACAGCGGCGGCTCGACCAAATGGGTGCGCGTCAAGGCGAACAGGGTGTCGAAGGCGGGGGTCGGTTCCCGCTCCACCAGGACGCACAGCTCGCGGAAGAAGCCGTCGACCCGTCGTTCATGCACCGCGAGCAGGAGTTCCTCCTTGCTCGGGAAATACAGATACACGGTCCCCTTGGCCAGGCCCGCCTGGCGGGCGACCTCGGCGACGCTCGCCACCCGCTCGGGTGCGTCCCGCAACAGGTGCTCGGCCGCGTCGAGGATGGCGTCGCGGCGTTCCTGCTTGTCTTCGGCCTGGATGGCGCGCTGGCGCATGGCCATGGTGGGGTACTCCGGCGGTTCGACCCATAACTGACTGCGGGTCACTTAGCCTCCACGATAAGTGACCGCGGGTCAGTTGTCAACCGCGAGGGACCGGTCAAGGCCGCAGGCGGTTCCGCGATGGTGTGGGCCACTACTCGGGCTATCGCGCCTGTGGTTCGCCGGGCGCCTGGGGCGAGCCGACCGCCCGCCGGGGCCGGAATCCTGCACCACGCGTTGACGCCCCGGCCGGGGGCGGGGACACTAGCGCCCCCTGGAAAATTTCGCGGAGTGACCGGTCTTGGAACGTTTTATCGAACGGCTGTTGTATTCGAGCCGCTGGCTGCTGGCCCCGGTCTATCTTGGGCTCTCGCTGACCCTGCTGCTGCTGGGGATCAAGTTCTTCGAGGAGGTCTGGCACCTGGCCCATGTCTGGAGCGTGTCCGAGTCGGACATGATCCTGGGGGTGCTCGCCCTGATCGATATTTCACTGGTGGCGAGCCTGGTCGTGATGGTGATGTTCTCGGGCTACGAGAATTTCGTCTCGCAGATCGACCTGGCGGAGGACGACGACAAGCTGGGGTGGTTGGGCAAGCTCGACGCCGGGACGCTCAAGCTCAAGGTGGCCGCGTCCATCGTGGCGATCTCCTCGATCCACCTGTTGCAGAAGTTCGTCAATATCGAAAACACCCCCAACGACAAGCTCATGTGGTTTGTGATCATCCACCTGACCTTCGTCGTCTCGGCGGTGCTGATGGGGGTGCTGGATCGTCTCGCCTTTGCCGCCCATCGCGACGATGGCGGGGCGGATGGCAAGCACTGAGGGGCGGGCCGTTGTCACGCCAAGACGCCAAGACGCCAAGTTAATTCAGTCTGTTATTAGCGTCTCACGGTTTGTCCGGGCGGTGTCTACGCGTGCAGGTGCTCCATGGGTTTTCTTGGCGCCTTGGCGTGAGCAAATTCCGGTTTTTGGTTGACGCATGACCATCGTCGTCATCGCCGAGAAGCCGAGTGTTGCCCGCGATATCGCCCGCGTCCTGGGGGCCAACCGCAAGGGCCAGGGTTGTCTTGAGGGTAACGGCTACTGTGTCACCTGGGCCTTCGGGCATCTGGTCCACCTGGCCGAGCCGGACGACTATGGTCCACCCTGGAAGGGGCGCTGGTCGGCGGCGCAACTGCCGATGTTTCCGGAGCGCTGGAAGCTCAAGCTGGATGCCAAGACGGCCGATCAGTTCAAGATCGTCAAGGCGCTGATCAACGACCCGGGCACCGAGCGCCTGGTCTGTGCCACGGACGCCGGGCGCGAGGGTGAGCACATCTTCCGGCTGATCTATGAGCATGCGCACTGCCGCAAGCCGTTCGATCGGCTGTGGGTGTCGAGTCTCACCGATGACGCCCTGCGCGCGGCCTTTCGCGCGCTCAAGCCCGGCAGTGCCTATGACGACCTGGCCCGCGCGGCGCGTGCCCGCGCCCAGGCCGATTGGCTGATCGGCATGAATCTGACCCGCGCCTATACGGTCCACAACCGGGTCCTCTGCACCATCGGCCGGGTGCAGACCCCGACGCTCGCGATGATCTGCGCCCGCGATGCGGAGATTGCCGGATTCACCAAGACCCTCTTCTATGAACTGCTCGCGCACCTGGCCGAGGGCTTTGTGGCGCGCTATAGCAAGGAGGGCGAGACCCGGATCGACAAGAAGGAGGACGCCGAGCGCCTGCACGCCGAGATCGGCGCGGCGATCGAGCCGCAACGCACCGGCACCGTGCGCGAGCTGCAACAGCAGATTCAGCGCAACCGGCCGCCGCCGCTCTATGACCTGACCACCCTGCAGCGCGATGCCAACCGCCGCTTCGGCCTGACCGCGGCCCAGGTCCTGGAGCTGGCCCAGTCGCTCTATGAGACCCACAAGCTGATCAGTTATCCGCGCACCGAGAGTCGGCATATCGGCGAGGACCTGGTCGATCGGCTCCCCGATATCCTCAAGGGCCTGGACCACCCACAGGCCCCGGCCGCGCTGGCCCGGCTGGCGGCCGGTCACCGCCTGGGCCGCGCCTATGTGGACCAGACCAAGCTCACCGACCACCACGCCATCCTGCCCACCGGCAAGTCGGCCCCCGCTGGCCTGAGCGGGCCGCTGCGGCGCGTCTATGACCTGGTCCAAACCCGCTTTGTCTGCGTCTTTCTGCCCGATCAGGTGGTGGAGGAGACACGCGTGGTGCTGGCGATCGGCGGGGCCGACTTCGTGGCACGGGGCGCGCGGGTGATGGAGCCGGGCTGGACCCTGGCCGATGGGGGCACGGCGGCCGGGCGCGCCCAGGCGTCCGGCGCCGGGTCCGCTGCGCCGGCCGTGGGCGGGGAGGGCGCCGAGCCTTCGGTCGAGCCGAGCGAAGAGCAGGTCCTGCCGCCGCTCGCACTCGAGCAGCCCGTACATGTCGATCGTCTGGAGGTGCGCGAGCGCGAAACCAGCCCGCCGCGCCCCCTCACCGATGCGACCCTGTTGGCGGCGATGAAAAACGCCGGTCGCACCATCGAGGACCGGGACCTGGCGCGGGCGATGAAGGCGAGCGGGCTCGGCACCCCCGCGACCCGGGCCGAAACCATCGAGAAGCTGATCCGCACCGGCTATGTGGAGCGCCAACGCAAACAGTTGCGCGCCACCGAGAAGGGGCGGGTGCTGATCGAGCGGGTGGCGCTGCCGCTCAAGAGCCCGGAGCTCACCGCCGCCTGGGAGCAACAGTTGCGCGAGGTGGAGGAGGGCACCCGGCCGGTGGCGGAGTTCAATCAGGGCATCCTGGACCTCGTGCGCGAGTTGATCCCGCGGGTCTGGCAGGGGCCGGCCTTCTCCCCTGAGCAGGTCGACCAGGCACGGGCGGCCCGGCCGGGTGGCGCGACCCGCGGCGGCAAACCGGGCGCGGCGCCCCGGCCGGCCGGGCTCGGCACCTGTCCGCTATGCCGCCAGGGCGAGCTGATGGAAACCGCCCGCGCCTTCGGTTGCAGTCGTTACCGCGAGGGCTGTGCCTTCACGGTGTGGAAGACCATGGCGGGGGTGAAGCTGACCAAGGCCCAGGTGCGTGAACTCTTGAGTGCGGGGCGGATCGGTCCCCTTGAAGGCTTCCAGTCCAAGGCCGGCAAGCCATTCACGGCCGCGCTGCGTCTCAATGCAGATGGGCGCGTGGAGTTCGACTTTGGCGCGGCGCCGGCCGCGATCCACGCGGATACCGCGTCCGCCCCGCCCGCGGTTCAATCGACGCCCGCCCCGGTGGGCGACCGTGGCCCGGTTGGTTTCAACTGCCCCAAGTGCGGCCAGGGGCAGATCATCCAGGGCCATCGCGGTTTCGGCTGCAACCGCTATCGCGAGGGCTGCGACTTTGCGATCCTGCGCGAATTCGCCGGCAAGGTACTCACCGACCCACAGATCGCCGCCCTGATTCGGGACCGCCGCACGCGCCCCATCAAGGGTTTCACGGATGACCAGGGCAACCGCTGCGATGGCCGGTTGGAGTTGGACGGTGCATTCAAGGTGCGCCTGTGTCCGTAGCGTGTCCTATGCCTCGCTCCCTGGTTACCAAGCTCCGCTTGGTAACCCGGCCCGGGGAAGGTCTGCTGCCAGTCGCGCGTCCCGATCCGTTGGCCCGTGGCAGTCATAACCCGGCGAGCGTATGTACCAGGCTCTATCCTCCAGGCGACGAAAAGCGGCTGAGTCATGCAATCACCTAGCAGCCTGTCGGGCTTGATGAGGTAACCGATTGAAGTTAAAGAGTTTTCGCTTTTTAGGCGTAAACTTTTTATCTTTTATAATCAAGTTGTTACGTTGCAAGTCCGACAGCCTGCTAGGCATCAGGCACCAGCGGCTTTCTGCGCCTTGCCCAGGAATACGAGGCGGCCTTTGGTCGCGGTGCCCTGAACAGTCTTATCAGGGAAATTGTGCCGGACGAAGACTATGTTCCGGATGTCATCCGAGCTTATCCTTGCAGCGGACCCTACAGATTTCGGATTTGCCCGCACTGGGGTGCAGCGCCCCTGGTGGTTTACTGCGCCGCTGGCCGTCCGGCCGGCGGGGGGGCCGGTGCGTGGTGGACGGCCGAGGCCGATCTGGGGGTGGGGGCTGGGGCCGACGCGGGGATCGGGGTCTGCTGCATGCCTGCCAGCAGGGCCCGGATTCTGGCGACCTCGAGCTTGAGCCCCGGCGGCAGGCTGCCCTGGATCGACTCCAGTCGGGCCATCAGGGTCTTGGCCAGTCCCGGCTGGTTGGCGGCGATGGCGCCCTTGATCTGAGGGATCAACAGGGCGGCCTGCGTGCCGGTGGTCGCGGTGAGCCCACGGCCCTTCTCCACCAGGCCCTGGGTGGCCGTGCGCAGTTGCGCCTCGGCCGCCCGCCCCGCCTCCTTGGCGGCTTGGCCCGCCTCCTTGGCCGCCTCCCGGGCCTGCCTGGCCCGCTCCAGCAGGGCCGGCGACAGTCCGGGGGGTGGCGGCAGCGCTCTGGAGGTCGCGCCGGGGATCTGCGCGGGCGGCTTGGACAGCGCGCCGGGGGCGGTCGATGTCACCGGCTTGGGCGTCTCGCCCAGCGCCGCCTCCGGCGGCTTGGGCGGTGCCTCGCTGGGTCCGCAGGCGCCCAGCGTCAGGCCGGCGAGCGCGATCAGGGTAAGCGCAATCTGCTTCGTCATCGGGCCCTCCTCAGCCATCAATCACGCGGCTTTTTGCGGAAGCCGCCCTGGTCCGCGCGGGGTCCGCGGGGGCCACGGTCGTCCGCCCGGAAGGAGCGCGGCGCCGCCCCGCGTGAGTCGTCGCGCGGCGGGCGCGGGCTGCCGTCACGCTCCTCGCGACGCGGACGCTCGGGGCGGGGCGCGCCCTCCATCACGGAGATCTGTAGCTCCTTGCCGCAGACGAAGACCCGCCTTAAGTGCTGGAAGATCTCCCGCGGCATGCCGGCGGGCAGGCCGACGATGGCGTGATCGTCCTGGATGTCGATGTGGCCGATATAGCGGCCTTCCAGCCCGGACTCGTTGGCGATGGCGCCGACGATCTCGCGCGGGGTGACGCCGTCACGGTGTCCGACCTCGATGCGATGCTGCACCAAGTCGACCCCACGATCGCGGTTGCCGCGCTCCTCACGCTCACGCGGCGGCCGCGAATCCGGGCGTGCGTCGGGGCGGAACTCCGGCCGGGGGCGGTCCTGATAGCCCTCGCGCGGGCGCTCCGCCGCGAACCTTGGGTCACGGTTGCCGCGGTTGTCGTCCCGGCCGTCGTCACGGTTGCCGTCGCGATTGCCATCACGGTCGCGGAAGGGTGCTTGCCCCGGGTCGCGGAAGCTCGGCTGCTGGTCGCCGCGCAGCGGCGGCCGGGTGTCGGCGCGGAATGGGCGGTCGTCGCGTGCCGGGCCGCGCTCGCGATCGAAACGCGGGCGCTCGCCCTGGACGTCGCGCTGCGGGTAGCGGGGTTCCTCAGGACGGGCACGCACCCCCTGGTAGGGCACCTGGGTCGGTTGGCGATCGCGCTCGCCGCCGAACGGACGGTCGTCGCGCTGGGGCTGGCGTTCGCGGTTGTAGTTGGGTGCCGGGCGCTCCGCGCGGTTGTCGAAGCGCGGCTGCGCGTCGCGGTCGCCGCGCGGGGGGCGTGGGCCGCGGTCGTCGCCGCGCCCGGCCGGGCGCTCGTCGCGACCACCGTAGGGCGGGCGGCGCGGGCGCTCATAGCCGCCGTCGCGTGAATCGCGGCGTGGCTCGCGGGGCGTCTCCTTCACGTCTAACGGACGCTCGCGCTGGGCCAGGTAGGCGGCCGCGGCGGCGATGTCCTGGAGCTCCAGCTCCTGCTCCTTGGCGACGCGGGCGATCAGCCGGTAGAAGAAGTCCATGTCCTGCTCGGCCAGGGTCTCACGCAGTTGCGTGGTGAAGCGGTCGATGCGCGAGGCACTGAGCTGTTCGGCGGAGGGGGCGGACATCTCGGGGATCTGGCGGCGGATGGTGCGCTCGATGGAGCGCAGCAGGCCGCGCTCGCGCGGCTCCACCATCAGGATCGCCTTGCCCTGCCGGCCGGCCCGTCCGGTGCGCCCGATACGATGCACATAGGCCGAGGGGTCGGTGGGGATGTCGAAGTTGACCACATGGCTGATGCGATCCACGTCCAGCCCGCGGGCGGCCACGTCGGTGGCCACCAGGATGTCGAGCTGGCCGCCCTTCAAGCGGTCGACCGTGCGCTCGCGCATCTCCTGGTTCATGTCGCCGTTGAGCGCCTCGGCGGCGAAGCCCTGGGAGCGCAGCTTGTCCACCAGCTCAGTGGTGCCGCCCTTGGTGCGGACAAAGATCAGCATGCCATCGAAGGTCTCGAGCTCCAGGATGCGGGTCAACACGTCCGCCTTGTGGAAGCGGGTGACCACGACATGCTGCTGCTCGATGGTGTCGACGGTGGCGGTGGCCGACTCGACACGGATCTCGACCGGGTTATTCAGGTGCTCACGGGCGACCTTCATGATGCCCGGGGGCATGGTGGCGGAGAACAGTGCCACCTGACGCGTCGGCGGGCTCTGCTGGAAGATCCAGTCGATGTCCTCGGCGAAGCCCATGTTGAGCATCTCGTCGGCCTCGTCTAGGACCAGTGCCTTTAGCCCGGCCAGCGACAGGGTGCCGCGGCGCAGGTGGTCCATGACCCGGCCCGGGGTGCCGACGATGACCTGGGGTGTGCGTTGGATCTGACGGACCTGCAGGCCGTAGCTCTGCCCGCCGTAGATGGGCGCGACATGGAAATTGGGGAGGAAGTGGGCGTAGCGCTGGAAGGCCTCGGCCACCTGCAGGGCCAGCTCGCGGGTGGGGGTCAGCACCAGCACCTGCGGGGAGGGGGCATCGGCCTCCAGGCGCGAGAGCAGCGGCAAGGCGAAGGCGGCGGTCTTGCCGGTGCCGGTCTGGGCCTGGCCCATGACGTCGCGGCCGGCCAGCAACGGGGGGATGCAGCGCAGTTGGACCGCGGTGGCGGTCTCATAGCCCAGCTCGGCGACCGCGCGGGCGACGCCCGGTGCGAGATTCAGGATGGCGAACGAATCCTCCGGGATCGCCTCGGTCGGTGCGGCGGCCGGCTGGGCGACTGACTCCTTAACGGTCTCGACCTCGGCCTGGTCGCCCGGGGTGGCGGCCGTGACTGGTGCGGCCGCGGCGACGGTCGGTTCGGCTTCAGCGGGCGGCGCCGTTTGCTCGGCGGCCGGCGGCGCCTCGATGCCGGTGGTCTCGGTGGTGGTCAGCTCGGCGTCGACGCGTTGCGCCTCGTTGCCGGCTGCATCGGCAGTATTGTGGTTATCCATTGGGGAGGGGTGCCTCACGGGGGTGGGTGTACTGCCTGGTATGCGTCCAGGGAGTGCATCATCCAACAGGAGTGCGTCCGAGGAGGGGGCCGGCAGGGGGAGTCGCGGGAAACCGGGCATTATGGTCCGGCAGCGATCACAATGCAATGTCCTGCGCGGCCGGTGTCTCCCGCGAACGCGGATTGAGGTATCATTCCCCCTCTATCAGTCCTGTCGGGTGCTTGCTGTGTCTGTTGATTTCCGCCGCGACTTCCTCCGTTTTCTGGCCTGGTGTCCGGCCGGCCTCGCGCCGGCGCTGGTCCTGCTCGGGCTGGGTACACCGGTGCGCGCCCAGGACGCCCCGCCAAGCGCCGCGCCGCTGTCGGTCTTCGTCAGCGTGGTGCCGTTGCAGACCGTTGTTGAGCGCATCGGCGGCGATCAGGTGCGGGTGCGCTCGATGGTTCAGCCGGGCCAGAATCCGCACACCTACGAGCCGACCCCGCGGCAGGTGGCGGACTTGTCCGGTGCCGAACTCTATGTCCGCGTCGGCGTACCCATGGAGGACGCCTGGTTGCCGCGCATCCGTGCCACCAACCTGGGGCTGCGGGTGCTGGATGTCCGCGACGGTTTGCCGCTGCGCCCCAGTGACCCGGTGGTACCGGTCGACGGTACCGAGGCGGCGCATGAGGGTCACGACCACGGCGCCGAAGACACCCATGTCTGGACCAGTCCGCCGCTGGTGAAGTCGATGGCGGCCGCGATCCGCGATGCACTGAGCCAGCGGCGGCCGGGGCAGGCGGCCTTGTTCGCTGCCAACTATGCGCGCCTGGCCGCCGAGCTGGACGCGCTCGATGCCGAGATTCGGCTAAAGCTCAAGCCCTTGCAGGTACGTCGGTTCCTCGTCTTCCACCCGGCCTGGGGTTATTACGCGCAGACCTATGGGCTCACCCAGGTGGCGATCGAGTTCGAGGGTAAGGAGCCCGGCCCGCGCGCACTGGCGGGCCTGATCGACGCGGCACGCGCGGCCGGGGTGCGGGCGGTGCTGGTCCAGCCGCAGTTCAGCCCGCGGGCGGCGCAGCAGGTGGCGGCGGCCATCGGTGGCCGGGTAGAATCGGTGGACCCCTTGTCGGCCGACTATTTCGGGACCCTGCGGCGGGTTACCGACCTGATCGCTGGGGGTGAGGCGCCGTGAGCCAGTCCGTCATCGAACTGGTGGGGGTGAGTTTTTCATTCGGCGACGCGCCGGTGCTCTCCGACATCAATCTGGCCATTGCCCCGCGCGAGTTCGTCGGGCTGGTCGGTCCCAATGCCGGCGGCAAGAGCACCCTGCTCAAGCTGATCCTCGGGTTGCTGGTGCCCCAGGTCGGGCGCATCCGGGTGCTTGGGCTGGCGCCGCGCGAGGCGCGCCGTCGCTTGGGCTATGTGCCCCAGTATCCGACCTTTGCCCGCGATTTTCCCATCTCGGTCGAGCAGGTGGTGCTGATGGGCCGGCTGGGACCCGGGCTCGGTTGGTACAACGCGGCGGATCGGGCGGCGGCGCGGCGCAGCCTGGAGGAGGTCGAGGGCCTGGACCTGGTCCCCCGGCGCATCGGTACACTCTCCGGCGGTCAGTTGCAGCGCGTCCTGCTGGCGCGCGCCCTGGTGAGCGACCCGGAGATCCTGATCTTGGACGAGCCGACGGCCAATATCGATCAGCGGATGGAAGGCGATATCTTCGACCTGCTGGCGCGACTCAAGGCGCGTCGGACCATCCTGGTGGTGTCGCACGACATTGCATTCATCTCCGGCTATGTGGATCGGGTGGCCTGTCTCAATCGCACCCTCATCGCCCACGACACCGCCGCGATCGATGCCGACCTGATTCACCGGCTCTATCCCGGCGACGTGCGGGCCGTGGCGCATGTGCATTAGCCGCAAACACAATTCGTCCGCAAATGAACGCAAATGAACGATGAATGAATTCTTAAGCGCACTCGCCGATCATGCCTTTCTGCGCACGGCGTTGTTGGCGGGGCTCCTGGCCAGTGTCGGCTGCGGGGTGATCGGCAGCTATGTGGTGGTCAAGCGGATCGCCTTCCTGGCCGGCGGGATCGCCCATTCGGTCCTAGCGGGCATGGGGGCGGCGCTCTATTATGGCTTCGATCCGGTGCTCGGGGCACTGGTGGCGGCGGTGGTGGCCGCGCTCATCATCGGAGTGGTGCGCCTCGCCTGGAGCGCCCAGGAGGACACCCTGGTGGGCGCCATCTGGGCCATCGGCATGGCCATCGGTATCCTCTTCATCGCCAAGACCCCGGGCTATAGCGCGGACCTGATGAGCTATCTGTTCGGCAATATCCTGCTGGTCCCGCCCCGCGACCTGTGGCTGATGGCGGGGCTCGACCTGGTGCTGGTCCTGACCGTTGCGCTTTGTTACCGGCAATTCTTGGCGGTGAGCTTCGATGAGGAGTTTGCCCGGCTGCGCGGGGTGCCGGTGGCCTTTTTCTATTTGCTGCTGCTGTGCCTGGTGGCGGTCACGGTGGTGCTGTTGATTCAGGTGGTGGGGCTGATCCTGGTGATTGCGCTACTGACCCTGCCGGCCGCCGTGGCCGGTCACTGGGTGCATTCGTTGGGGGGGATGATGGTGATTGCGACCCTGCTTGGGGCCGCGCTCACCGCCTCCGGGTTGGCCCTGTCGTATGGGCCGGACCTGCCGGCCGGGCCGACCATGATCCTGCTTGCCGGGGCCGTCTATGTGGTGTCGGCGCTGCTCAACGCCGCGTGGCGGGCCTGGCGGGCGCGGCGGGCGGGCGGCGCGATGATGAGGTCGGCGGAGTGACAAAACCCCCGTCGCATCCCGCGGCGGGGGTGTCGCCAGGCTTGGTCTGGTGTCCAGCGTGTGCAACCGCGCTTGAGCGGTTCGTCCGTCCGTGGGGTTCCAGGAGGCGACAGGGTCAGTATCCATCGGGTCGACACCGCTGTCCGGGCCGACCGGGCCGTTGCTGTGTCGGCAATCTCGCTCGGTGCTGTAGGGATATTCTCACACTGTCCCGCCGAGCCGATTGCAGCCGGCCCGTCCGCCCCTTATCCTGGGGTCCATGAACACTACCCAGCATGACCTCTATCCCCCGCTCACCCCCTATGCCGCCCATGACCTGCCGGTCGGCGAGGGACATCGGCTCTATGTCGAGCAGTGTGGGCAGGCGGACGGCATCCCCGCGGTGTTCCTGCACGGCGGACCGGGCGCCGGGTGCGAGGCCGCGCATCGCCGCTTCTTCGACCCCGCGCGTTACCGCATCGTCCTGTTCGATCAGCGGGGCTGCGGCCGCTCCACGCCCCATGCCGACCTCACGGCGAACACCACCTGGGACCTGGTGGCGGACCTGGAGCGCATCCGCGAGCGGTTGGGGATCGAGCGCTGGCTGGTGTTTGGCGGTTCCTGGGGTTCGACGCTGGCGCTCGCCTATGCCCAGACCCATCCGGAGCGGGTGCTGGCCCTGGTGGTGCGCGGCATCTTTCTGTGCCGGCCGCAGGAGATCCACTGGTTCTATCAGGAGGGTGCCAACTGGGTCTTTCCAGATTACTGGACCGACTTTCTGGCCCCCATCCCGGCGGATGAACAGCACGACCTGCTCGCCGCCTACCATCAGCGCCTCACCGGCAGCAACGAGGTCGGGCGACTGGCCGCCGCCAAGGCCTGGTCGATCTGGGAGGGACGCACCGCGACCCTGTTCCCTAACCCCGACGTGCGTGCCCACTTTGCCGACGCCCACGTGGCCATGAGCCTGGCGCGGATCGAGTGCCATTATTTCGTCAACGACGCCTTCCTGCGGCCCAATCAACTGCTGGAGGATGCGTCGCGCCTCGCCGGTATCCCCGGGATCATCGTGCAGGGGCGCTATGACCTGATCTGTCCGCTGCGCTCGGCCTGGGAACTCCAGCGCGCCTGGCCTGCGGCGGATCTGAAGGTGATCCCGGATGCCGGTCATTCGGCCTTCGAGCCCGGCATCCGTGCCGCGCTGGTGGCGGCCACCGACCACTTCGCCCGGCTGCTGGGATGATCGGCCTGCTGCAGCGCGTCACGCAGGCCCAGGTGCGGGTGGACGGCGACCTCATCGGGTCGATCGACACCGGGCTGCTGGTCCTGGTGGCGGTGCAGCCGGACGATACCGAGGCGCGCGCCGAGCGCCTGCTGGAGCGACTGCTGGGCTATCGGGTCTTCCCCGACGCCGACGGGCGCATGAATGTGAGCCTGCGCAGCCGCGGCGGCGGTCTGCTGCTGGTCCCCCAGTTCACGCTGGCGGCCGACACGCGCAAGGGCACCCGCGCCGGCTTCACCGCCGCCGCGCCGCCCGCGCTGGGTGAGCGCCTGTTCAGCTATCTGGTCGCAACGGCCCGCGCCGCCCATGCGGATCTCGCCACCGGCCGCTTCGGCGCCGACATGCAGGTCAGCCTGGTCAACGACGGCCCCGTAACCATCTGGCTGGAGGCCTGAGGCTGGCTGCGTAGCCTCAGCGCGGGCCGGGGTCTGTGACCCCGGCCCGAACGTTTAGGACGCCGGCCGACTGGCCTGCGCAGGTCGCCGACAAGGTTCCGGGCGGGGCGCATGCCCCACCCGGAGCGGGCGCACGGATTTCATTTGTATTGCTTGCGTGGTTCGCGTGCCGATTGCCGAACCGCATGCACCGACCACAGAGACCCCACCATGCCAGACTACCGTTCCCGTACCACCACCCACGGCCGCAACATGGCCGGCGCCCGCGCCCTCTGGCGCGCCACTGGGATGACCGACGGCGACTTCGATAAACCCATTATCGCGGTCGTCAACTCATTTACCCAATTCGTTCCAGGCCATGTCCATCTCAAGGACCTGGGGCAATTGGTGGCGCGCGAGATCGAGCGTGCCGGTGGCGTGGCCAAGGAATTCAACACCATCGCCATCGATGACGGCATCGCCATGGGTCACGGCGGTATGCTCTATTCACTGCCGTCGCGCGACATCATCGCCGACTCGGTGGAATACATGGCCAATGCCCATTGTGCCGATGCACTGGTGTGCATCTCCAATTGCGACAAGATCACCCCCGGCATGTTGATGGCCGCGCTGCGGCTCAATATCCCCGCGGTGTTCGTCTCCGGTGGGCCCATGGAGGCCGGCAAGGTCCACCTTGCAGGCCGCGGCGACCTCAAGCTCGACCTGGTGGACGCCATGGTCACGGCGGCCGACCCCCGCGAGAGCGATGCGGACGTGGCCGCCATCGAGCGTTCCGCCTGCCCCACCTGCGGCTCCTGCTCCGGCATGTTCACCGCCAACTCCATGAACTGTCTCACCGAGGCGCTGGGGTTGAGCCTGCCCGGCAACGGCACCCTGCTCGCCACCCATGCCGATCGGGAGGCGTTGTTCCTCCAGGCCGGGCGGGTCGCGGTGGACCTGTGCCGCCGCTGGTACCAACACGACGACGCCAGCGCCCTGCCACGCACCATTGCCAGCCGGGCCGCCTTCGAGAACGCCATGGCGCTCGACATCGCCATGGGCGGCTCCACCAACACCGTGTTGCACCTGCTGGCGGCCGCCCACGAGGCCGAGCTCGACTTCACCATGGCCGACATCGACGCACTGAGCCGCCGGGTGCCCAACCTGTGCAAGGTCGCGCCCTCCACCCAGAAATATCACATGGAGGACGTCCACCGGGCCGGCGGCATCCTGGGCATCCTGGGCGAACTGGACCGGGCGGGTCTGATCCATCGCGCCGTGCCCACGGTCCATTCGGCCACCCTGGGCGAGGCCCTGGACGGCTGGGACATCGCCCGCGACAGCGTCACCGCCGCCGCCCGCGCCCGGTTCCTCGCCGCCCCCGGGGGCGTCCCCACCCAGGTCGCCTTCAGCCAGGCGAACCGCTGGCCGGATCTCGATCTCGATCGCGAGACCGGCTGCATCCGCGACCTCGACCATGCCTATTCGCGCGACGGCGGGCTTGCGGTGCTCTTCGGCAACCTGGCCGAGCAGGGCTGTATCGTCAAGACCGCCGGGGTGGATGCGTCCAATCTCACCTTCACCGGCCCGGCGCGTATCTTCGAGAGCCAAGAGGCGGCGGTGGCGGGCATCCTGGGCGACCGCGTGAAGGCGGGCGATGTGGTGCTGATCCGCTACGAGGGACCCAAGGGCGGCCCCGGGATGCAGGAGATGCTCTATCCCACCAGCTACATCAAATCCAAGGGGTTGGGTAAGGTCTGCGCACTGGTGACCGACGGGCGCTTCTCGGGCGGCACCTCGGGGCTGTCCATCGGTCATGTCTCACCGGAGGCGGCCGAGGGCGGCCTGATCGCACTGGTGGAGGAGGGCGACGTGATCGACATCGATATCCCCAACCGGCGCATCGAGCTGAAGGTAAGCCCGGCGGCGATCGAGGCGCGCCGTTGCGCGGTGCATGCGTGGCGCCCGATCGGTCGCGAGCGCCCGGTGTCGGCGGCCCTGCGCGCCTATGCCGCGCTCACCACCAGCGCAGCCTTTGGCGCGGTGCGGGACCTGTCTCAACTGGATTGATTCGGGGATGGGTCGGGGCGGGTTTGCGACCCGCCCCGACGCCGCGCCTACCGTGCCCGATGGGCCGGCGGGTCTAATGATGTCCTCCTCGCCCGGCATAACGGGTTTGGCTGCGGGGGTCTGGTTGCCCCCTGCGCTCTCCGACTGCGCTCTTCACGGGGGCGAGCGGGTCGCGATGGGGGCATCTTAATGCCTCCCCGATGTTAACGCAAATGCTAAGTATTAAATGGTCGACCTGATTTATCCGAGAGATCTTGTCGGTTATGGCCGGCAGACGCCGGACCCGCGCTGGCCCAGTGCCGCACGGATCGCCGTGCAATTCGTGCTCAACTACGAGGAAGGCGGCGAAAGTTGTGTGCTGCACGGCGACCCCGCCTCCGAGTCCTACCTGTCTGAGATGGTCGCTGCACAACCCTGGCCGGGTATGCGCAACATGAACATGGAATCTGTCTATGAATACGGCCCGCGGGCCGGTTTCTGGCGGCTTTGGCGATTGTTCACCGGGCGGGGGGTGCCGCTCACGGTTTATGGCATCGCCACCGCGCTGGCCCGTAATCCGGAGGCGGTCGCCGCCATGCAAGAGGCCGGCTGGGAGATCGCCAGCCACGGGCTCAAATGGATTCAATACCGGGATGTCAGCGTGCCGGAGGAACGCCGCCACCTCGCTGCGGCGATCCGCATTCACACCGCAGTGACGGGCGCGCGTCCGCTGGGTTGGTATTTGGGTCGCTGTTCGGAAAATACGCGCAGGCTGGTGATGGAAGAAGGCGGCTTTCTCTACGATTCCGATTCCTATGCCGACGATCTACCCTATTGGGTTGACGGGCCGCACGGGCCGCATCTGGTCATACCCTATACCCTGGACAGCAACGACATGCGCTTCGTGGTGTCGCCGGGCTTTAATTGTGGCGATCAGTTCTTCAACTACCTGCGCGACAGTTTCGACGTACTCTATGCCGAAGGGGCGGTGGCGCCGAAGCTGTTATCGATCGGTTTGCATTGCCGTCTCAGCGGCCGGCCGGGGCGCATCGCGGCACTGGCGCGTTTCATCGATTATGTGCTGGGGCATGACGCGGTGTGGGTGACACGCCGCATCGACATCGCCCGGCATTGGTGGGAACACCATCGGCCCTTATAGCACCGCACATAAATCAGAGAACCTGATCTCGCCTCATCGCTTCATACCTGTGGTTCTCCGAAACTTCCAAGGCGCTCAACCCGGAAAGAGCAGTTATCGCGCCAACGCGCCAAGCTCGCCAAGGCTTGTCAGTGCATTATCGGCGTTGTACCAATCACCTAGGGGGTGAACTTTATCGTCATGCCCCGGCGAATTCGCCGGGGAAACCGCAGGGGGCTTGATCATAATTCCGGCCAGGCGATCGTCGGCACAGCGGACCCTAGCAGCCTGTCGGGCTTGATGAGGTAACCGATTGAAGTTAAAGAGTTTTCGCTTTTTAGGCGTAAACTTTTTATCTTTTATAATCAAGTTGTTACGTTGCAAGTCCGACAGCCTGCTAGGGCTTGAGCGCGCCCGTAGGGTCCGCTGCGCGGACCAGCGACCTCGCTTCCATCTGCGGCGGCCGATATTATGATCAAGGCCAGCCGCGGGCGTGGGCGGGGCTGTTCAATGAGGCTCCGGCGAATTCGCCGGGGAAACGCCGCGGGCGCTCACCCAAGAGGACCTGGACCATGCCTGCTTCAATGAGGCCCCGGCGAATTCGCCGGGGAAACTCCCCCCGTGGCTGGGCGGCTTGCTCGAAATCTACCAGCTTCAATGAGGCCCCGGCGAATTCGCCGGGGAAACAGCTGATTGACGCGCTCAAAGCGACCGCGTTCAAGGGGCTTCAATGAGGCCCCGGCGAATTCGCCGGGGAAACGCCATGGGGCAGCCCCCAGACCAGATAGACCGGAATGCTTCAATGAGGCCCCGGCGAATTCGCCGGGGAAACCTTGTTCATGGGTAACCATAATAATCAGTCTGGTTTTAGCTTCAATGAGGCCCCGGCGAATTCGCCGGGGAAACAACCGCGCGACCAAGCCCGCAAAGCCCAGTTCGACGCTTCAATGAGGCCCCGGCGAATTCGCCGGGGAAACGCGGGTGCTGCCATTGTTGATACCCTGACTTTTTCACTGGCTTCAATGAGGCCCCGGCGAATTCGCCGGGGAAACGGGGCTCAATCTCATCGACCGCTTGCGCCTCTACGCTCCTTCAATGAGGCCCCGGCGAATTCGCCGGGGAAACTCCGTTGATTAGATTGAGACTGTGGAAATTGAGCACCTTCAATGAGGCCCCGGCGAATTCGCCGGGGAAACCGCCCGGCCCCGAGCCCGCTGGTGGCGCGGCTTGCGGGGCACTTTGCGAGCGCTGGTCCGCGAGGGGCCGGTGCTCGGTCCTGATGGTCATGCACGGCGGCATGATTCTAACCCAGTTGGCTGATTTTTCAAGTGTCGATTTTTGCGAGCGCTGCCGGGGGTTGGCGCAGCACTGGAGCGCTCGCGGGCCGCGGCGGGGTCAGACGATCACTGGTTCGTGTTCGATGGTCACAAATTCGGCCTTGCCCAGGCTGACGACGCGCGGGATCACATTATCGGCGACCCCCAGGTCGAGCAAGACGATGTGGTCTTCGTCGTGATCGATGATGCCGTCCAACAGCGCGATCAGCTCGGCGTGTTGCTTGGGGCTCAAGCGGCACTGGAAGACTGAGAGTTGCACCCATTCTCCATAGCCCTTCATGAGCTTGAAGATACGGCGCCAGCGGCGCTGGTCGGAGATGTCGTAGGCGACGATATAGAGGCGCTGGTCCATGATGGAAGGGTCCGGTGGATGTTGGTTGGCTTCCGGGGTGGTCTTGCCGCTTTCCCCCACCCCAACCCTCCCCCACGAGGGGGGAGGGGGCAACGCCTGGTCAGCGGGGCGTGAAGTTGGGGTATTCGGGCAATTCGCCCAACAGGTGCCGGGCGAGCAGCCGGGCCTGGAGTTCGAGTAGCCGCCGATAGCTGACGCGGTAGCCAAACAGTGGGTGGGTCACCTCCAATGACATGCGCCGCTCGAAAGTGCCGATAAAGCGCTTGCGCCCATCCGGCGTCAGGTTGACGCTGCCGGCGGCCTGGACGAAGTCGGTGGGTCGGACTTCGCCATTGTTGATGGCCTGGATGACGGTGGAGTCGGCAATGAGCGGTCGGAAAGGCTCCATCAGGTCCAGGGCGAGTGCGGGGCGACCGTAGCGCGGTTGGTGATAGAAGCCCAGATAGGGGTCCAATCCGACCGCCGAAAGGGTGACCAGCCAGACACGTACCAACAGCGCGTAGGCATAGGAGAGCATGGCATTGACCGGATCGGTGGGTGGGCGGCGGTTGCGGGTCTGGAAATCGAATACGAAGTTGCCGTCCGGGCCGGTGTGGTTGATGAGGTGGCTGAAGTTCCCGAAATAGCGGGCGGCGGCGCTGCCCTCGACACCAAGCAGGGCCTCCAGGTCGGCCACGCGGGTGAGGCGCCGGGTGTCGCCGCTCATGGCCTCCAGCAGGTCGGCGGGCGCCTCGCCGCTTTTCCAGTTGCGCCGCATCAGGCTCCGGGCGTTGCGGATCTTGGCGTCGATCAGGCCCTTGGCCAGGCGCAGGCAGAAGCCCCGGTCGTCGGCGGCGCGGAATTGGGCGCGCCGCAGTTCCACATTCTTGTGACCGCTGCCGATCGTGTGACCCATGAACCAGCCGCCGTGGCTGTGCCAAGTAATCGGAATACCGCGCGTCATGAGTTCGTTGAGCGCGGGGGTGGTGACATAGATGTTGCCGAACAGTGCGAGTTGAGAGCAGTCGATGAGTCGCACGGTCTGGGTCTTGACGTCGTCGATAGAGATCTCCAGGCATTCGCCGGCCTTGGCCACCTTGGCGTGGAAGGCCTGGACATAGACCGGCATGGCGCTTTCCAGCCCGACCACCAGCGGGCGGGGGGCGATGTCGGCGCCGCGGAAGAAGCCGATCTCATCGGGCAGGCAGATGCCGACCAGCGAACAGCGCGGACACTTGGGGCTGTCCTCCAGGGGGGCGGGGATGGTTCCGCCGCTGGCGACAAAGCGCAGGGCGTCGATGGTGTTCTTGGTGAGTCGGCGCAGGTCGTCGGTGAACTCCACGAGTACCCGCTCGCGGCTGCCGGCAAAATAGAGCACACCGGCCTCACACCGATAGCCATGTTCGGCCAGGATCATGCCCTGTACGCACAGTTGCACGCGCTCCGGGTCATAGGCGCCGTGCTCGATGTGAGGGCGCTTGCCGCGCTTGTAATCGACCGGGGTGACCGCGAGTCCCTCGCCCTCGATCAGGTCGAGTCGGGCGATGAGCCCGAGTCGGTTGGATGAGAGTGTGATGGAGCGGGCGTGGATCTTCTCCATCACCTCGCCCTCGTCCTCGGCGGCCTTGGGGGTGCTCCGCGCCTTGGGTTCATCGGCGGTCTGGGCGGCATCGTTTGCGGCGTCCTTCGTTTTCTTGGCGAGCGCGGCGGCGGGTGGGAGTTTGCCGCCGGGTTTATCCACCCGCCGGTGGACGTGGCGGCCCTCCACCGTATCGCTGGAGTCCTCCCATTCGCCCTGCACCCATTCCAGGTAGGCGAGCCGGGGGCAATAGGCGTATTCGTTGATCATGCGCGCGGGCAGCAGCGGGACATCCCGCACCATCTCCGGGAAGGGGAGTTCCAGATCGAGTTGTACGGCGTGCTCTTCATTGGCCATGGCGGTCTCCGTCTGACATGGGTGGGGGTGGCCGCGGCCGATAGCCGCGGTCGGGGTGAATCTGTTGCCGGCGCTGTCCGCCGTGCGGCTGACATGACTGGTCCCGTAGGAGCGGCCCCCAGGCCGCGACGGGTCGCTGCGAGGCGCGGCGGCCTGCGTTATGATCAAGGCCCCGCGCGGACTGGGAGTGCCGCCCCCGACTCGCGGCAACCGGCCCGGCCGGACCAACAACTTGGAGGTCCTTGATGTCCCTACCCGCATTGGCGCAGCCCACCGACCGTTTCAGCTGGAGCGACTACCAATCCTGGCCGGACGACACCCGTTGGGAACTCATTGAGGGGGTGGCCTACGCCATGGCCCCGGCGCCTTCGATCAAGCACCAGGACGTGGTCGGCCGATTGTTCAGCCGGCTCGAACAGCAACTCCGGGGCCAACCCTGTCGCCCCTTCGTCGCCCCCACGGATGTGAAACTCTCGGAATCCGACGTGGTCCAGCCGGACATTCTGGCGGTCTGCGACCCCGCCAAGATCACCCCGAGCCACATCGAAGGCGCCCCGGACCTGATCGTCGAGGTCCTCTCTCCCGGGACCTCGGTCAGGGACTTGCGCGATAAGAAGGCGCTCTACGAACGTGCCGGGGTGCGCGAATATCTGGTGGTCGATCCATTGGAGCAGTACGCCATCCGCTTTCTCCTGGGCACCGATGGCTATGACAAGGGTGCCGTCTTCGCCGCCAATGAGACCCTGACCCTAAGTTCAGGCACGCTACCGCCCATCGAGATCCCGTTATGGGAAGTCTTTGAGGTGCCGGGGCCGGTGCCCGCGGTCGAGTGAATGCCGGCCGGGTCGGGACCCGGTGGGAGCGGCTTTAGCCGCGACGCGACCGCGCAAGCGGCCAGGGCCTCGTCGCGGCTAAAGTCGCTTCCACGGGGACGCTTTCATCGATCTGCGCCGCGTGCGCCGACCGCTTTGAAAAGCCCCAAGCCGAAGTGGCACCCAAACCCCAGTGCCAAGGGTCCGGTGATCGGCTCTGAGAACTCCAGTCGAATCATGCTTCCGTGCCGATCGGGCTGCTCCAGGCCGCGTTTGCCGCGGAAGCGGTGGAAATCCAGCGCTCGCGGCTTGGCGTCTGGTCGCGGCTCCACCAGGCTCGGCTCCGGAAGGCCGCGCGCGCGGCATTCTCGTGCGATCTGTTCCGGCACCTCGAAGCCGCGCTTACGGTGCCAGGGATGCAGGTAGGGTGTCACCGATTCCCAGCAGGCGGACGTGCGCAGTAAGGGTGAGTGCGGTGCGAAGTCCACTGGTTCACCGAGCCCTTCCAGTAAGACCCGCCATTCGGCCCCCTCATGCGTGTAAATGGCCGCGAGTTCGCCGATGGCGGCCTGGGCCTGAGCGTCAAGCCCGTCGGGGGCGTGGACCACCAGGTGGTCGATGCGACCGTGCAGGTTCGCTTCCGGCAAGAAGAAGGCGTGACCATGGCGGTTGCCGCTGGGCAGACCATGGCCGGACAGGCTGGCCGGGATCACCTCGCCGGGCAAATGGCGGGCGCGGCTCATCAGGGCGAAGCGTAGCAACTCCCCTACTCGGACGGCATCGGTCATACGCGGTAAGGGCTTGCCATACAGCGCAAAGCGGGCGGTCGTGACGGGATGAGTCGGACGATTCCTCCTGGTCGGCGCCGGTCTGGCCGCCATGAACCGGAGCGCGTCTTTGGGGCGCAGGTAATAGACCTGATGTGCAGCCGGGGGTGAACTCCAACCGGCGGATTGGAGGTCGCCGGTGTCCAATGAGATGGCGTCCAGCCAGCTTTCGGGCAGGGTTGCCAGGATCTCGGTCGGCACCTTGGTCTTTTCCGGGTCAGGCGGCTTCTTCTTGCCCTCGGCAATGGCCTGGGCGCGTTTTACATGGACATCCGCCTTGGCGCGGGCGAGGGCGGCGTCCAACTGGCTGGCGCGAATCGCTGCGTATCGCTCAGGCGGGTGCGGCAGCCAGAGTGGGATCAGGTCGCCGCGGACCTCACCGGTCTTGGTGTCGATGGCCTCCTCGGACGGATAGCAGTCGCAGGTACCCGACCAATCCGTGATTCGGCTGGCCGACACCCAGGACTCGGCCCGGCCCAGGTAGCCGATGGCCATCAGCAGTGCGTCCAGCAACTGCGCCTGCGGCGGGGTCAGGTCGGCGCTCGGCCACTGAATGATCAACTGTGCTTCCCGGCCGACTTGGGCGAAGGCGTCAAAGATCAGGCTCTGTTTGTCGCGCACCGGCATGTAGTGCCGGGTATGGAAGTGTACGGTCTCCGGCAGGGCGTAGTTCGGCGGCTCCGTTGCCAGCGTTGCGAGGAGGTCCGTCAAGCGCTCGACCGGAAACTGCTCCGGGTTGAGTTTCCGGTGCCAGGTAGCGATGAGCGCGCGGGTCAGTCGCCACGCATCCGGTGGCCAGCCGACGTCCGCCTCGTTGACGTGACGGCCCCAGGGTGTGCCGTGGTAGCGGCCGGCGGGGAAGGTGAGGGCGAGGGTGAGCATGAACTCACTCCTTTGATGCGGATGGTTGACTACCCTCGTCTTTTATGCAATCAAGTTTCCTGATTGGGCCTTGATCATAAATCCGGCCAAGACCTAGCGTAGGGCTTGGTGAATCACCGCAGGAGAGCGGCAGGACCCGCGAAATTGTGTACCCTTGGAAGTGCAAACAAACCGAGGGTGAAGCACCATGTTCGAAGGTCCTGCC
>NZ_CAJAXH010000016.1 GCF_903946935.1 uncultured Thiodictyon sp. | reverse complement strand
CCGACATTGAAGTCTGGAGACATAGCGGACGAGGTAGACATCAGAAAGCCCTTCGCGAAAACTGCTACGACATCATCAGCCAGATCCAAGGACACGGCAACCGCGACATCTGGACCGTCCTGAGTGGTAGGGAGTCTCTGCGCATCTCGGTAAAGCCTAAAAATACTGAGGCTCTTCCTGCGTTTCAGACGGCTCTGGTCAGCAAGGCTGAGAGCATGGGCTGGAGCAGCCCCCGACCGCGCAGGCGGACGTTGTGAGTGAACTGAAAGAACCCCAGGTAGAGCGGCAATTTCTCCTGGGAGATCCCGCGATGAGGGCGCAGCCAGGAGCGCAACAGTGACCAGAAGCCCTCCATGGTGTTGACATGGACCTCGTGGAAGCCGTCGCCGTCCTCATCACGCGCGTACTCGCCCAGGCTGTGGCAGACTGTCTTATGACCATAACCCCACTGCGGCAGTCGGGCATAGATGTTGTACTCGTCGGTGTAGACCTGTGTGCCCGGGGCAATGACCGCCAAAATCAACGGACGAATGGTCTGTTGTTGAACATTTTCAAGCATCCGAATCACTACCTGTCCGCCGCGCTCGATCATGCCAAAGATCGGTGGCTGCTCTTTTTCCAGCGTTCCGCGACCGGGCGCCCCCTCCAGCCGACGGCAGCGCCCCTTGCGCCCTTTTTTTTCACGGTCTCAGGATGGCCTTTGTGACCGGCTACCACGTAGACCTCGTCACACTCGAACTCGCCCGACAACATCGGCGTCGGCTGGCTGGCGACGATCCCCGCGCGCAGCTGCTCGGTCATCCGCTGCACGTCATCCTCGTTCAGACTCAACGCGTGGGCAATCTGACGGTTGGAGAGGTTCAAGCCCATCAGGTACAGACAGCCGATCCAGGCCATCAACGACTGATGCCGACCGGCGAAGATCGTCCCCGTCAAGTCGTCGAAGTGGCGCCCACAGCCCCCGCAACGATACTTCCGGCGCGCTGGTTGGGTGGAATCTCGACCTAGTTTGCTCACCTGCGACGACTGGCAGTGCGGACACGTCACCCCTTCGGGCCAGTGCAAGCTACGCAGGACTTCGTAACACTTGACGTCGTCCAGCAGCGTTGTAAGGGGGATCATCAGCCTAACTCCGAGACTTGCAAACCTTCCTGGCGGCTGGCGATCATAAGCCTCTTTTCACGATATTACAAAAGCTTAGCAGCCGCCTGAAACGCAGGAAGAGCCTCTCGTATTTTATTGCGTGTCATGTGACACGCTTTATCGAGGTTTTCACACCCGATCACCGGCACAACGCCAGTTCTGTTCCCCTTGGCTCAATGGTCAAAAGGTGATACTTGGCTGTTCGACTGGCTACTCAAGCCAGCCACCACCGTTTCACGCCTGGAAAACGCTGCACACAGTGGCACGCACAATCTACCAATGCGCCTTCACTCCGCCGTAGCATCCCCTACCCCCTCACCGGCCCAGATTGATCAACCGAACGCACAATCCCTGTTGAGCACATCCACCGTTCGCCATACCGACTGGGGTGCCTGAGTAGTTACCTTCGCCTCAACACATCGTTCCAATCCTTGGCACCGACGGGCGCGGCCCGCTCCACCACCAGGTCTCCCCTCCCCCTCTCCGCGACTAGGCCCTCAATGATCGCGGCGAAGCCGGTGCCGTCGGCATCGTTGTCCGTGGCGATTCGGACCGTCGCGCCCGGCGCCAAGCGCTCGATGGCTGCCCGGATCAGGGCCGGCTGGAGGGGGTTCATGCTCCCACCAAAACTCGCGTAACGCGCATGATCATCGGGGTATAGGACCGCATAGCTCAGGGCGTCGATACCACTCTCGGCGAATACCAGGGCGGTGTCGCTACGTTTGACGCCAGAGACCCAGAGCCCCTTCGCGCCACCTGGCGCGAAGCCCGTGAATGCGTGGTTCTTGAGTTCGTAGCCGCAGGGTCCGTCCCGGTCGACATGGGGAAAGACCACGTTCGAGCGGGTATCGATCAGGACCCGCCCAGCGAAGCGGGGATGTTCGAGGAGGCTGCGGGGAATACCCCGCTCATCTTCCAGATAGCGATGGATCACAAGTGGGCGCATCACGGCAAGGGTGCGGATGACTCCCCCACGGTCGCGCGTGACAGGAACCAACTCGGGGACATATCGATCCGGGGTCGGCCGGACGATGGACCCTCCGATCCAGGGCCGAAGCGCCCAGCGAACCGCGACGATGGAGCAACGGCGGCGATACTGGACAAAGTCGACGATCGAACCGTTGTCGGCCTCGTCGCGCACCGAAAAGTAGATCCAGTGCTGATCCTCACCCCGGGTGATGATGATCTTGTCGCCTCCGGGGTGACGCATGACCGCGGAGTTTCGGGAACTCGTCCGGCGATCGAGGAGGTAACCCTCGGACGCGGCAAACTCGGTCAGGTTGATGGATGCCTTGAACCGCTCGAGCTCGTCGCTCTGGTCGGGGATGCCGGGGGGCAGGGAGCGTTTCGCATGCGAAACGATCACGGTTCCCATCCCCTTTCGACTCCTGCCAGGACATCCGCAACAGCGCCGATCTCGTCAGGATCGGTCAGTGCAGCATAGGCGTGCAGCCAGGTAGCGGCGGCTTGCACCGCCCACAGGGGCGCCTTGGCAACGGTGGCCCATTGCTCCAGGGCGGACCCAGGAGGCGGTCGGCGGGAGTCGGAAAATCCCCGCTCAACGGCGAAGCTCGTCAACAAGACTGCCGCCTCGGCAGGAGACAGGCGGCTGTGAAACCTGAATGCCGAGATGACCCGCCGCCGGACGGCGTTGGGGACTGGCATCATCGGGACCGGTGCGGTGGCAACCACACCACGTTCGCCGTCTCAGATTCAGCCAGCAAGCGGCGCACTCCCTTAATATATGCCGGAGGCGCCGCCAGGATGCCGAAGCCTGACCCAGGCCGAAAATGGTGATACCGGGCGATGGTCAGCGTTCCTTCGGAAGTCTCAACCAGAACCCATTCCCTGCGGTGCTCGGCCGGGAAGGAGAACGAAAACCCATCCGGCCGATATGCGGCGTGGTGAGACTCACATAGATATCGCCGAGCGGGCGCTTCGATGTGTCGGGCGTGGATCTTGGGGTAGTCGCAACCGAGCATAGAAACCTCGGGAAAAATTGGCCCGGTGCCATCGCAGGCCAATCGCTTAGAACAGGATCACGACAGGGCCTTGCGCAGTGCGGCCAAGTCCTCCAGGTCGGAGAAGTCGATCCGTAACTGACCACCCTCCCCTTTCTCGCTCAGCACCACTTGGACAGTCATGCCCAACGAGGCTTGCACGGCAAGCCGAACCTCTTCGTACTGATTGGTCAGATCGGTGTCTGCGGAGTTGTCCTGACCCTCGTGGGCAGCTTTCGACTTTGAGGGCCGGGACGGGGGAGAATCCCCGGCTTGCGCGGGCGGAGTCACTGATGCCTTCGGCGACGGTTCCGGGATCGCCTCGGGTGCTGATGGAGCCTCATCCTTGGGTTGGGGCTGTGGCGATGGATCAGCCGGTTCGGGCAGGTCGCTCGGCAGCGGCGTCACCGGTGCAAGCTTGCGCCGCTTCGCTATCTCCAGGGCCTCACGTACAGCAGCACGGGTGATCCGCTCCTGCCGGTGCATTTCACTGAACGCATCTTCGTCAATCTTACCCAGGTCCACCAGCATAGCCAGGGTCTCTGCGTCGCGAGTCCTTTCATGCACTACGAACAGTTCGAGATGGCCACGGTGGGCCTCGATCTTGCGTCGCAGCGATACCCACGCTGGAGTCTTACCGAGCATATCGGCCACCTCCTTGGGTTTTCGCCCAAAGTCGATCAAGCGCCCGACGGCCGCGGACTCTTCCAAAATCGTGAGTTCTTCACGGTCGATGTTCTCGACCAACTGCACTGCCAAACGTTGCTCCGCCGTGAACTCGCGGACAACTACGGCCACCGTCTCGAGGCCCGCCAGACCCGCTGCCCGCCAGCGCCGTTCACCTGCGACAAGGAGATAACGACCAGCGGTCTCGGGATGGGGAGAAACAACCAGGGGCTCGATGACACCCTGGGCCAAGACTGACGCGGCGAGGGCATCAAGCCGCGATTGGTCGAAGCTGGTCCGCGGCTGGTGCGGATCGGGATCGATCAGCGACAAGGCGACTTCCTGTGCTCCGGTCGGCAGGTCTTCCATCAAGTCGGCGAGGTTAGCGATACCCTTGATGCTCATTGCAGCTTCTCCAGGATAGCGGCGCAGACGGCGCGCATTTCATGTGCAGCACGCTGCGAGCTTTCCCCCCTGGTACCCAGCCAGACCGGCCGACCACGATCGATGGCGTCCGAGATGGCGACCCGATGGCCCAGGGTGAAGGGCAAGAGTTTGTCGCCAAGAGCAGACCGCAACTCAGTGAGCATTTGCCCATGAGTGGTTGAGCGGCTGTTCACCATGTTCGCTAGAAGCCCCAGATTTTTGAGCCGCGGGTTGAAGCGAGTGCGAACCATCTGAATGGTTTTTTGCAGGTCGGTAATACCCTGAATCGAGTAACCATTGAGGGCTAATGGGCTGACTACAGCATCTGCGGCGATCAAGGCGGCCAAGAGCCGGCGTCCCAGTGTAGGCGGGGTGTCGATGATGCAGATGGTCTCGGGCGACAAGGCGAGCCCCTTAAGATGGACAGCAGGCCGCTCAATGCTCGCCAGGTCCAGCCCCTCGACATCGTTGATGGCGACGTCGGCAGGGATCAGGGCAAGATGGTCTGAGATTGGCTGGGGGGCCTGGGTGAGTGCACCGGGCTCGACCGTGAAAAGCTGTGAAGCAGGTAGGCCAGTGAAGGACTCAGAGAAGGTACGGCTGCTGTTCGCTTGTCCGTCAAAGTCCACCATCAACACCGGTCGGCCCTGTTCGAGCGCCAGCCAGGCCAGGTGAACAGCGAGCGTTGATTTGCCGACGCCACCCTTCTGATTCGCGATCGTAAGTGTCTTCATAAATGCCTCTCTAGGTCGCGCCGCAAGGGCAAGAAGGAGCCATAGTAATAATCCTACGGAAAATCCGAGGGCTTTAGATCGCTAGCTCCCTTAAAGGAGCCTAATCGCTATCGGTTAAGGCTGGCTGCAAGTACGAAGTCACAAACAGGCGACTGGTGCTGCTGATCGAAAAAATCGCTGTCGCTCGTTATCAGCACTGTCTGACCTCTACCCTAGCGTCGAGCCATCATCATCGAATCCCGGAAATGTCAAACCCTTGGTGTTCCCTGGTTCAAATAATGGTATTTTTCATGGAAATAATACAGCACAAGTTACAGCACTGCAATTTTCGCATGCGAAAAATTGGGCATCAGGCGCCGGCCCCTTCCTGCTTCGCCAGCCGCTGCTCCAGGTCACGCACCCGATAGCCTAACTCTTCCACCAGGACCGAAACCGGCGGTGTCTGTCCTGAGGCGCTCAAGCCCCGCCGAGACAAAAGTCGAATTGCCTCGTTAGCGGATAGGCCCTGATCCTCGGCAAAGCGCTCGACCTCGGCCTTTAGATCGGCTGGCAACAACAGTTGCATACGAGCCATGGGGCCTTTCTCGGCCATTGTAACCTCCAAAATCGGAACTAATATGACCCATAATCATACAGCAACAGCGCTACACGCGCCTGTCCTTGGGCACCGGTCCCTTAACAACGGTGTCTGACATCTGTCAGTGCTGCCCCGTGGCGACGGGCCCAAATGGCGTTCATCCGCTCTACCAAAGCAGCCCGTTTGAAGGTGACACGCAGGTTGCCGTTCGCGAAGGCCCGTAAGTACATGCCGTGGTCGCCGAGAGCAGCTTTACACGCCTCCCGTTCAAGCCTCGGCCAGCATGGTGATGGCTTCGGCAAATAAGGACAGGGAACACGGGTTGATCTATCGCTGGACTCCATCGTCCTTTTTCCTACTGCCCTTCTGAGGGTGGGAGTGGTGACTGGTCTTGGGTCAGACTAAGGAGGTCGACATCGAAGCGGGTTAGCTGTTTCGATTTTGCGCTGTTACCGATCTATCGCTGGATGCCGTCGTCCTTTTTCCTACTGCCCCTCTGAGGGTGGAAGTGGTAACCGGTCTTGGGTCAGACTAAAAAAGGTCGTGAGCGAAGCGGGTTAGCTGTTTCCATTTTGCGCTGCTGCCAGACTTATCCACAGGCGCTGGCTTTGTATCTTGTTTTTTCTTGTTTTTAACCTTGTTTGTAAGGGCTGGAAACGCCTTTTTAAACATGAGGATACGTGCTGCCTGTGCTACAGATTTATGGTCATGTGCTACAGATTTATGGTTACGAGCCTACAGATTTATGGTCATGTGCTACAGATTTATGGTGCTATCCACAGGCGTGCGGTCTAACTGCTACAGATTTATGGTCCTGCTTGCGCGCCCGATCGTGGAAGATTGTTCTGCTACAGATTTATGGTGGCCAACTGGACTCAGTGTTGTTGCTACGTGTCCTTCTGGCAAGCTTGCATGAATTCCGCGCGCTGGTCCGGAATGGGTAGTGTGGGGTCCCGCGTCCTTGGCGAGCGGGAGGCTAGACGTGGTTGCTGTCAGGGCGGGTAGGCGGCGCTTGCCTACCTGATCACACGCCGACAGAGTCGCGCCGATGGTGGTCGGGACGTTGGTAGTACGACGGTGTGAGCGGCACGCGGCCGGTGTGGGATCAGGTAGGCGCGGGTTCGGCGGCGAGGCGCGCCTGGAGCGCCTGCATCTGCTGGTCGCTCTCCTGCTGGTGAAGGAGCAAGCGCGCATGCGGGTCGAGTCCCTGTGGCTGGGCCTGCTGATCGGTGTGGAACACGGGGCGCAGGGTTTCCAGTACGAAGGGACCTCCTCCGGAAAGGCGTCAGGTACCTCGACGAATTTGCGCAGCATGGGGAATACAGGAAGCGGCTTGGGTGGGGTGACCCCCGGGGCGTTGCGGGCCAGGGCGTCGGAGATATTGACTGGGCGCCGCGACCACACCCCATTGGGTGGTGGCCGGCAGCGGGATGGCTAGGGCCTGCTCCAAGCTTTGGATAGGATGAAACGGCAGACCGCAGCCGTACTTCAGTAGTTCGATTATTGCCGCGGCGGGCTCGTCGTATTTCGTCGCGTCCACGCCCGCTGCTCATCGTCCTGCATAACGCTGTAAGGAACTGTTTATGAAGGAAGTGGCGTTGCTGACGAAGATCGTTAGCCGGGAAATCAGCAGCTTAGGGTGCCTCGCGAACACTTATGCATAAAGATGAGCGCCCGCTGGGGTGCGGCCGTGAACGCTGCGCCACGCAGTCCGCAGTGCAGCCGCTCCGATGTTTAGACCTGCGCCTGCAAGGGTGCCGTGCCGGGGTGCGCACCATACTGCGGGTTCCTGGCGTTGGACTTAGAGCCGTCCCGTGCAACCGGGTTCGGGACACGGGTCGCCCTGCTTCAAGGTGGCGTGGGTGACCGGGATGCGGGGCGCGCGGGGATACTTGTCCGCACCGTTACGACCATGGCCAGTGCGCGTTTTCTTGCCGGGCGGCAGCACCGCGTCGGTGTCGGTTACACCAGGCGCCACCGGCTGGTTTGCCCTTTCCCAGGACGGAGTCCTTGGTCGCTGTGCGGGGTCCGAAGATCAGGCTGCGCCCCCGTTCCTGGGTGGTGGTCGTGGTCTCCGACTCCTCGGTCAGGCGCGTCAAGGTGTCCACCGCCGCCTTGAGGGTGGCCTGTTCGTCCGAGGGCAGCGCGGCGTTGCGGGTCCGCGCGACAATGGCCTCAAGCTGCACGATGGGAACCGCTACCCGCTACCCGCCGGCCGCGCCGGATCAGCGTGTTCATGGACGCTGTCATGGCGTATCCCGGGCCGCAGCGCGCCAGTCCCCACCTGCCAGCACCTGCCCCGCCGAACCGCTTGAGGGCACCGCTCATGGGCTCGTTAGCCAACGGCGCACCCGTCGGGCCAGACCATCAAGGGCTTGGCGAGATCCGCCGGGGCCGTCGCGACCAAGACCCGCAGTTGCGGGGTCAGGGCGATCACGGCGCCGTTCCCACAGACGGCGCGACATCGCCCGACCTCGCTGGCCGCCGCCCGAGTCCACTCAATGCGTAGCGAACGGCGTCGGGCAGGGCCAGCACTCAGCCCGGCACTGATGGTGGTAGACCCAGCACCATTTTCAAAAAGGTCCGGAGCTCCGCGGTAGGTTTCTGCGGCGGCGCCGTTAGCACCGTGAGCTGCCGCTTCAAACGGGCGTAGTCCAGCGGTAGGGTCGCGGCGACCTTGCTTACCCCATGGCGGAGGCTAGTGCCACCGCCCGCGACCAAAGTTCCTCGGGAATGCGCGCCCCCAGGGGCGTGGTCCGGCGCCAGTGGGCAAATGCCGGCGCAGGCTGCGCCATCGGCAGCGGCGGCGAGAAGTGACAGTGACATCGTGGAGCCTCGGGATCACGAAAAACGGGGCTCCCACGCTACCTGGCCGGGGCTGGGGATGGGATTTCATGCCGCCTTACCGGAAGGGCACGTTGCTACAAATTTATGGTCAGAGAGCTTCTGCTACAGATTTATGGTCGTCGGCATTGAACCTGTTATGGCTACGGGGATTGCATGATGAAGCAAATATGCATAAGCTACATTTAACTACTCTGTAGCAGAAAAAGCTCATGGACCAGCAGCGTTCGATCCTAGTTAAGGCTGATGGGAATTCCATCGTCACGAAAGCCAATGCCCTGATCGAGGCATCCTACAACCTCACGCTCAACGAACAACGCATCATCCTGGCTTGCGCCGCAAAGCTTGACGGTCGTAAGCCAATGCCCAGAGATGCGGTGTTCGTGCTGGGCGTGGATGAGTTCGTGGAATTGTTCGGCAGCGACCCGAAAAATGCCTATGCTGAGATGGAAGAGGCGGCAACCAGGCTCTACGAGCGGGATATCCGCCGTATCGATGGCAACACGCGGAAGCGTTTGCGATGGGTGTATATGGCCGAGTACAAAAAAGGGGAGGGCAAAGTAAAGCTTGGATTTTCTCCGGAAATCGCTCCCTACCTGACCATGCTGCACAAGCGCTTCACCAGCTACCGGCTTGAGGAAGTCGTGAGTCTGAGCAGTACCTACTCGATCCGCCTGTTCGAGATGCTTGCTCAGTTCGCCGATACCGGACTTTTTCTGATCTCGGTAGCGGATTTCAAGCACCGGCTCGGACTTGATGTTAAGTACGACCGCTTCTCCAACCTCAAGGCTCGCGTTATCGAGCCTGCGGTTAAGGAGTTAGCGGCGAAGACCTCGTTGAATGTCACGTGGCAAGGAATAAAAAAGGGGAAGGCCGTCGATCGCCTAGAGTTCCGTTTTGCCGAAAATGTGCCATGAAGCGGATTGCGACGAACCATGGCCCGCCAACCCGACCATGCTAGCGGCCGCCGTGGGGCAGGGGATTTTTCCTTCACGGATGCTGCCGGTGGGGTAGGGCGCAGGCCAAGACAGCCTGACGGATGGTGACGGTGCGATCGGGCGGTAATCCACTCGTCCCATCAGGCGCTGACACGGGGGGCGCGACCAGGTGGAGGAGCGCGTTGTCTGTTGCGTCTGTGACTGTACGGTAAACCGGCTGAAAGAATCGGCTCGTGTGGCTGTAGAGTGGTCGCTGCACCCAGAAGCAAGCTCACCGAGGACCGCAAGATGCCCAACAACCAGTCTGTGAATCGCCAGATCGTGCTGCGTTCGCGCCCAGTCGGTGCCCCGACAGCGGACAACTTTGCGTTGGTCGACGCTGAGGTTCCGGTGCCGTCCGAGGGACAGGTGCTGTTAAAGACCTTGTACCTCTCGCTCGACCCGTACATGCGGGGCCGGATGAGCGACACCGCATCCTACGCGCCACCCGTGGAGGTCGGCGAGGCGATGGTTGGTGGCACGGTTTCACGGGTCGCCACGTCGCGCCATCCGGATTTTCAGGCGGGTGACCTGGTGCTCGCCTACAGCGGCTGGCAAGACTATGCCCTGAGTGACGGCGCCGACCTACGCCAGTTGGATCGGGCCATGCCCCAGCCGTCGCTCGCCTTGGGGGTGTTGGGGATGCCGGGCTTTACGGCCTACATGGGCTTGCTCGATATCGGTCAACCGCAAGCGGGGGAGACGGTCGTCGTCGCCGCGGCCAGTGGCGCCGTTAGCCCGACTTCGACTATTCGACCCGGGATTTTGCCATTTTAGGCCAATTTTAGCCCTTGGTGGCTTGGTAAGTGACTGAATGAGCTAGAGCGGGTCGTGCGAAAACGGCTGTAGTGCCGACCTTGGTCCTTGAGCCGGATGGCGGTTGCGCGGACACTATTGGGATGTTCCTGCGATCCAAGACACGTAAGAAAGACGGCAAAGAGCACCGCTACTGGAGCGTGGTGGAGAATCGTCGCGTGGCCAGTGGGCGGGTGGTGCAGCGCCACGTGTTGTATCTGGGGGAGATCAACGACGCCCAGCGGGCCGCTTGGTGCCGCTCCATTGAGGTCTTTGACGACGGTGACGCGCACCAAGACCGCCGGCTCCTGGCGTTGGACGTAGACCCGGCCGGTGCAACCGGATTCGGGACAGGGGTCGCCCTGCTTCAAGGTGGCGTGGGTGACCGGGATGCGCGGCACGGCAAATCCGTTCTAGCCCGCCGTGGCTGGCCGTCCCCGCCGACGGCGGGAATTTTCGGTCATGCCCAGGTAGTCGAACACCAGGCGGACGTTGCGTGCCAGGCGCTGGATGG
>NZ_CAJAXH010000015.1 GCF_903946935.1 uncultured Thiodictyon sp. | reverse complement strand
GACGACCTTTGCCAGAAAATCAAAAACTTCATCGACTATTTCAACAAGACAATGGCCAAACCATTCCGCTGGACCTACCAAGGCAAGCCGTTGGCAGCCTAGCTTGACATGGTCCGAGCACTTTCATCCTGCGGTACTAGCCTCAACCGGGACGGGCCGGTACGGGCGCAAGCCCGACATTCTCGATTTTACGCAGTCCTCGAGCAACAACTCACGATTTTTCCGGGATCACCCATGCATGTCACACTCGTCCAGGTCCATGTGAAGCACGATCACATTGAGGCCTTCATCGCCGCCAGCCGCGCCAACCATGAGGCCTCGGTGCAGGAGCCGGGCAACCGGCGCTTCGATGTACTCCAGGACCCGGCTGATGCCGGCCATTTCATCCTCTATGAGGCCTACGCCTCAGTGGAGGCGGCCGCCGCGCACAAACAGACGGCACATTATGCCCAATGGCGCGATACTGTCGCAGAAATGATGGCGCAGCCGCGCCAGGGCCTACCCATGACCGGGCTGTTTCCCCGAGGTTGACATGATTGCACCCTTCTCCATCGCCCGCCTGCCGCGTATCGAATTCGGTACCGGTGCGATCGCCCGACTACCAGGTCTCGCCGCCGGTTTTGGTCGGCGCTTGCTGATCGTGACCGGCGGCCAGTCATTTACCGCCAGCCCGCAGTGGCAGACGCTGCGCCGGGCATTGGATGAGGCACAATTTGCGCACGCCATGGTGCGCATTGCGGGCGAGCCCTCACCGGATGAAATCGACACCATCGTGCGTGAGCGGCAGGGGCATGCATGCGACCTGGTCATCGGCATCGGCGGCGGTAGCGTGCTGGACGCGGCCAAGGCCATCGCCGGTCTGCTGCGACCAGGCAATACGGTGATGGATCATCTGGAAGGCGTCGGCCCGGAGCTCCCGTATCGCGGGCCCACCACGCCATTCATCGCCGTGCCCACCACGGCCGGCACCGGCTCGGAGGCAACCAAGAACGCGGTGCTCACCCGTCATGGTCCTGATGGCTTCAAGAAGTCATTCCGCGACGACACCTTGATGGCCGAATATGCCATCATCGATCCGGAGCTACTGGCGAGTTGTCCGCCGGCCCTGATTGCGGCCAACGGGATGGACGCCTGCACCCAGTTGTTGGAGGCCTATTGCTCGTCCCGCGCCAATCCAATCGCCGACGCACTGGCATTGGCTGGGCTCCAGGCGGTGCGAGAGGGTCTGTTGGCCTGGTATGACGGTGGCGAGGGCGCCGCCGCCGGGCGCGAACGGATGGCCCTAGCGGCCCTGCTCTCCGGCATCTGTCTCGCCCAAACCGGACTCGGCTCGGTCCATGGGCTGGCCCAACCGCTGGGCGCATTCTTCCCCATCGCGCACGGGGTGGTGTGCGGCACCCTGGTGGCGGCGGCCACCCAGGTGAATATCGAGGCCATGCAGGCGCGGACCCCGGATCATCCGGCGCTCGGGCGCTACGCCCGCGTCGGGCGCCTACTCGGCGGCGATCCGCACGCCAAGGAGCCGGCCGCCCAGGCGCTGTTGCTGCACACATTGCGAGAATGGACGCGGCGCCTGAACCTGCCATTGCTCGCCGACCTGGGGGTCGCGGAGGCCGATTTTGCGCGGATCGTGGCGAACGCACGCGGTTCCAGCATGAAGACCAACCCAGTGGCGTTAACGGATGCCGAGATCGAACGGATTCTGCGGCTGCGCCTTGGCGGCCCGGGGGTACACTGACGCGACCGGCGATGACTGGCGACCGACCGCCAAAATCGGGGTATATTAGCCAGTCCTGGTTTTCCTGGGAGTCAAGCCAATGCTGCGGCCACGCCTCATGAAGCATGTGCGCCTGCTGGTCCTCACGCAGGACCTGCCCCAGGCGTCGCTGGCCTTGGCACAGACCGAGAACTTTCACCCCGACACCCGCCCCCCGGCGGCGTCCGCGCTGGTCGGCCTGCCGGCCCGCGACTATCGCGAGACCTACCAGCAGGCCCATTCCCGCCTGGAGAAGATCGCCAAGCTGATCCCCCTGGAGGAATACCCGGCGCTCGCGCAGGTACGGGTCGTGCCCCACCAGGAACTCTCCGACCTCAACGACTGGCTGGGTCCGATCTGGCAGGAGGCCTCGCGCTATGAGGAGGAGCTTAGACGCCTGGACGACCAGGACCGCCTGATCCGAGAGCAGCAGGCCGCCCTGGTCAACTTCGAGCATCTCGACATCGACCTGAAGATGCTGCGCAACAAGACCCGGTTTCTCGATTTCTATGTCGGCATCGTCCCGCGCGAGAATCTACGCCGACTCGAGGGCGCGGTGGGTCTGGCCGGTCACCTGCTGCATGTCTATATGGAACGCGGGGAACAGTGCCATGTGGTCATCGTCGGCCCCACCGGGGAGCGGGAGACCCAACTGACGGCGGTGCTCGGTGCCGCCGGCTTCCAGCCCTTGGCCATCCCGGCCGAACTGGACCAGGAGCCCGAGCAGCTGCGTCAGACCCTGGAGACCCGCAAGGCCCAGGTGCAGTCCGACCGGCAGGCGCTGCACGGGCGTCTGCGCGCGTGGTCCGACCCCATGGGCGGGACGCTGCTGACGGCGCGTCGCACCCTGCGGCTGGCAGAACCCCTGGTCACCCTGGACCCCTCGATCCGCAGTTCCGGCCACCTGGCCCACCTGGCCGGCTGGGTGCCGGCGCGCGCCGTCGACGCACTGGGCGAGCGCCTGAGGCACTCGCTCACCCTGCCCTTCGAGCTCAAGGCGCGCGACCCGCTACCGGCGGAGCGCGCACTGGTGCCGACCGTGGCGGTCAAGAGTTGGCTGCTCACACCCTTCGCCCTCCTGGTCAAACAATACGGTATCCCGGCATACGGCGAGGTGGACCCCACACCCTGGTTCGCCGTCACCTATCTGGCGATGTTCGGGGCCATGTTCGGCGATGTCGGCCAGGGCGCCGCGATCGCGGCGCTCGCCTGGACCTTTCGCACCCGACTGGGCCAGTTGTGGCGATTCGGGCTGCTGGCGGGGCTCTCCTCGGTCGCCTTTGGCCTGCTCTATGGCAGTGTGTTTGGCTATGAGCAGGTCCTGCCGGCCCTGTGGATGAGCCCCATTCACGACCCGATCCTGATGCTCGAACTCGCCCTGGGCTATGGCGTGGCCTTTCTCACCATGGCCTGTCTGCTCGCCATCTACAATCGGCTCGCGATCGGCAACCGCTGGGGGGCGGTGTTCGGACCCCATGGTATGGTGAATCTGCTGTTCTATCTGGCACTGATGTGGGGCGGACTGAACGTGGCGCGCGGCGGAGCATTCGGCATCACGCCGCTACTGCTGGTGGTTGGGGCACTGGCGGCACTGGCGTGGTTTGCCTGGCGGCACCTGGAGGCCCCCCTGGGCGAAAAGGTCCTGGTGGTCTTGATCGAGACCCTGGAGACCGTCATCGGCTATATCTCCAATACGCTCTCATTCCTGCGTGTGGCGGCCTTCAGTCTCAATCATGTGGCACTGTCCATTGCGGTATTCACGCTGGCCGGGATGGTGGGTGACTTCGGTCACGTAATCACCGTAATCCTGGGGAATGTGTTTGTGCTGGTGTTGGAGGGCGGTATCGTGATGATCCAGGTGATCCGCCTCCAATATTACGAAGGGTTTTCGCGCTACTTCTCCGGGGCGGGGCATGAGTTTGCCCCCCTGCGGCTGCGGCGGGGACCGGCGGCGCCCTGAACTTTGCATGCCGACCGGAACGAGGAATATCATGGGTCACGTATTCGCCGACATCGAGTTGAGCAACCCGCGCCAGCCGGATATGACCGCGATCCGGGCCACGGCCCTGGCCGACACCGGCGCACTCATGCTGTGCATCCCCGAGCACCTGGCACTGCAACTGGGGCTCGAAACGGAGTCAGAGCGGGAGGTCTCGGTCGCGGATGGGCGTCGGCGCAAGGTCCCTTATGTCGGCCCGATCAAGGTCGCCTTCGGGGGCCGCTTCTGCTACGTCGGGGCCTTGGTCCTCGGGGATGAGGTACTCCTCGGCGCGGTACCGATGGAGGATATGGACCTCGTGGTCGCGCCCGGTCGGCGGGAGATCACTGTCGACCCACAAAGCCCGAATATCCCCCATGCACGGGTCAAGGCCGCTCTACGACCATGAATCCAATCATCCAAAAAGCGCAGTTAAGCCGCAAATGAACGCGAAAGACGCAAATAAGATCAGATCACTTACCTCAGCCAAGTCATCACCCCGGGGGCGCCCTGGCGACTTGACTCAGGCGCTTGATTATTTGCGTTAATATGCGTTTATTTGCGGACGAAACGCTCTTATTGGATTTAATTTTGTTCCGCCGGCTCGGCTCGCCTGCCGGGTGGGCGGGCAGCTTCAACAATCAACAAACAACCTTTTTTTATTTACATTAATTTGCGGCCAACGACTAACACACCCGGAGCACCCCATGTACTGGTTCGTCGCACTCCTCACCCTCGCCATCATCGGCCTGATCCTCGTCGGCATCCTGCTGGAGCTGCGCCCGCACTTGAGCACGCGGTGGCGCCCCTGGTATCGGCCCGCGCTGGGGACCCAACTGGTCGTCTTCGTCACGGCCCAACTCGGGCTGCTGCTGCTCGGCATCAACGACGCCCTAGCCGCCCCCGAAACCGTGGCGGTCGCCGGCGGCCTTGCAGAGTTCTCAGTAGGACGCGGGCTCGCGGTCATCGGCGCGGGCATCCCCACCGCCCTGTCCACCATCGGTGCCGGCATCGCGGTGGGCCCGATCGGCGCCGCATCGCTGGCCGCCATCACCGAGAAGCCGGAGAACATGGGCCGCACCCTGATCTATCTCGGACTGGCCGAGGGCATCGCCATCTACGGTCTGGTCATCTCGATCCTCTTGCTCAACAAGATCTGACGCCCGCCCTGTCATGACCACCGAACACGAAGCGCCCCACACGACCCGGATGCTGTTCTTGGGCGAGGCGAGCCTGGCGGACGGCTTCCGGCTGATCGGTTTCGAGACTATCGCGGATCCGACTCCCGAGGCCGCCGATCAGGTCTTTCGCGACCTCTCACGCAACCGGGAGAAGGCCTTCGTGATCGTGGACGACCGGATCATACGTGCTGACTGTCCGAACCTGCGCCAGGTGCGCCGCGAGGGCGGGCGGATCGTGGTGATCTCGGTCCCGCCGTTGAACGCCCCGACCGTCCTGGCCAGCGAGGTCGCGGATCGACTGACCGCCCTGTTCGGGGCCGGCACGTCCGGCCACCCCGGAGGTCCGACATGAATCAGGTAGAGGAACTGGAACAGGCAATCCTCGCCCGGGCGCAGCGCCTGGCGGCCGAATTCCACGAACGCGCCAACCGCGGGCGCGACAACATCCTGCGGGAGGCCGCGGAACGGCTGCGCCTGCGCGAGTCACGCGAAGAGGCCAGCGCCCGCGCCCAGGCCGAGCGCACCTTCCGCCAGCGGGTACAGGCGAACGAATTGAAGATGCAAAGCCAACTCGACTTGTTGCGCTGGAATCTGGTGCAGGACGTGGAGGGCCGCCTGCAAGAGCGGATGCGTGCCTTCATGCAGGACGAGACGGTCTATATCCACTGGCTACTGGCCATCATCGCGGAGGCGGCCAGTCAGATCGAGCGCGACACCCTGCAGGTCACCGCCAACGCGCGCGACCACCAGCGCCTGTTCGCCCGCTGGGACAGTGTGCTGGAGCGCCTGCCCAAGGGACAGACCGCAACACTGGCCGAGGCCCGCATCGACACCCTGGGCGGCTGTCTGCTGTTGAGCGCGGACGGACGCATTCGGGTCGACCAAACCTTCGAGGGCCGACTGGCGCGGCTGCGCGCGCGCATCCAGCAGGTGATTCTGGAAGGCCTGCTGCCCGGCGGACTCGACACCGCCAGCCTCTTCGGTGGATAGGACCATGACAGAACCCAGCAGAATCGGTGTCATCCGTGATGTGAACGGACCCATCGTCACCATCGAACTGCCCGGCGCCCGCAATGGCGAGCAGGTCAAGATCGGCAAACTGGGGCTGTTCGGTGAGGTGATCTCGCTGGCCGGCACACGCGCGGTGGTCCAGACCTACGAATCCACCGACGGGGTCCGCCCCGGCGAGGGCTGCGTGGGCCTGGGATTCCCGCTCTCGGTCGAGCTTGGCCCCGGACTCATGGGCGGGATCTTCGATGGGGTGCAGCGCCCGCTGGAGAAGATCGCCTTGCAGTCCGGCGACTATATCCGCCGCGGCATCCAAGTGCCGGCGCTGGATCGCACCCGCCGCTGGACCTTCGTGCCCAATGCAGGCTTGGAACCCGGGGCCAAGATCGGGGCCGGCATGGTACTTGGCACGGTGCAGGAAACCCTCTCGGTGGAGCACCGCATCCTGGTACCGCCTGGCATCGCGGGTGAATTGGTGGACATCGCGCCAGCCGGCGACTATGACATCGAGTCGCCGATCGCCCGCGTACACACGCCCAAGGGCCAGAGCGTCAAGCTCAACATGCTCCAGCGCTGGCCGGTGCGCAAACCCCGCCCCTATCTGCGACGCGACGACGGCATCTCGCCGCTGATCACCGGGCAGCGGGTCATCGACTCATTCTTCCCCCAGCTCAAGGGCGGCAAGGGCGCCGTCCCCGGCCCCTTCGGCGCGGGCAAGACCGTGGTGCAGCAGCAGATCGCTCGCTGGTCCAACGCCGATATCGTCATCTATGTCGGCTGCGGCGAACGCGGCAATGAGCTGGTCGACGTGCTGGAGAGCTTCCCGCAACTCACCGACCCCTACTCCGGGCGCAAGTTGATGGAGCGCACCCTGCTGGTCGCCAATACCTCCAACATGCCGGTGGTGGCGCGCGAGGCCTCCATCTATGTCGGCATGACCATGGCCGAGTATTACCGCGACATGGGCTACGACGTGGTGATGCTGGCCGACTCCACCAGCCGCTGGGCCGAGGCGCTGCGCGAGGTTTCGGGTCGGCTGGGACAGATGCCGGTCGAGGAGGGTTATCCGGCCTATCTGGCCTCGCGACTGGCGGCGGTCTATGAGCGCGCCGGGCGGGTCGAAACCTTTGGCGCCGGCTCCGGGTCGGTCACCCTGATCGGTGCAGTCTCCCCCCCGGGCGGGGACTTCTCCGAGCCGGTCACCAGCCACACCAAGGACATCATCGAAACCTTCTGGGCGCTGTCGAAGGAATTGGCGGACGCCCGACACTACCCGAGCATCGACTGGGTGACCAGCTTCTCCAGCCATGTTCACACCGCCGCCCAGTGGTGGCACCAGCAGGTCGATCCGAATTGGGAGCGGCGACGCACCGCCGCCCTCGCCCTGCTGGCCCGCGACGCGGAACTCTCACGCATCGTCAACCTGGTCGGCCCCGAGGCCCTGTCCGACGCCCAGCGCTGGGAACTGGAGGGCGCCTCATTGGTGAAGGAAGGCGTATTGCAGCAGAGCGCGCTGGATGAGGTCGACACCTTCTGCTCGCCGCAGAAGCAATTCGCCCTACTCGATCTGGTCATTACCATCTACCGCGACGGCGCGGCCCTGATCGAATTGGGGGTGCCAGTCGCCGAACTCCAGAACCTGCCGCTCCTGGCCAAGATGCGCCGCCTCAAGTCGCTCTATAGCAGCGAGCAGATGGACCAGATCCAGGCATTTCGGACGGAGGTCGCCAGCGCCTTCGATGAGATTCGCGGCGAGTATGCCAGGCAGGGCGATACCGCCCCGTCATCGTGACAGCACTGCGGAGACTGTGAAGGTATTGGTTACGTGGTCGTCGTAGCCCGGATGGAGCGCAGCGGAATCCGGGTGCGGCCTCGCGGGTAACCGAAAGATCAATGGCCTACCGCAGAACCCTGGATTCCGCTGCGCTCAATCCAGGCTACGGGAAACCGTGCCGCGGAATTCTTGCCCAGTCTCTGCGGCAACCTGATAATATTTCGCCCAACGCCCAGAAATCCAGGCACACCGGGCGTTTCCTGGCCCTCGCCCTGAAAAACTCGGAGGCACCCGATGTCTATGGTACCCACCGCCGAACTCTTGCACTTGGTCTACCACGCAGCCACGGTTATCCCAACTCCGATCACTCGCATCATCTGGCTCACCGACGCGCGTAAGCTTCAGGACGGGCTCAGGCGTACTCAAAGACAAGCGAGGCAGTGTCGAACATGGCAACATTCTTAGCCGATTTGGAAAGGTCGTATGAGCTTGTGATGAATCCACCGACGAGCGATGGGGCGACTAAATTCTTAGATGACCTGCGTCGGGTTTACGCCTGCATTTCGGCGCCACCATTTGAATTTGATCATCGGGGCTTGGATGCGTTATTTCGCAAAATGCGGAATCACTGCAAGATCTCCCTGAAAGAGAGAATCGAAGAACTCAGCGAACAAGACCCTGATAACCCTTGCTTTGGACACGTCAGCCTTTTTGGATCGATGGATCTTGGACGATGGGAGACCGCGCATACCAATTTCTTGGCGTGGCTTTTTGACCCTAATCAACCTCACGGATTCGGGAGCAGCATCATAGCCGCCGTGTTAAATGGACTTGACGATGACAATGCGGATTTCAACCAAGAAGGCATCCGTGTAATAAATAGCTGTTCTGAGCATTATGTATCGGACGCAGAAACCTCCGGCAGGATTGACGTGTGGGTTGAGGGGAGGATTGCTGTCTCGAAAATCCCTTGGCTCTTAGTCATCGAAGCGAAAATCGAGGCCAGCCTAGGAGATGGCCAACTCAAGAAATATGATTCAAGAATTACTCAATGGAAAACCGGGAAGCCAAACGCCCGCGTATTTAAACTGCTCTTGACTCACGACCTTAATTCTGACGATTACGCCGACAGATCCGGTTGGAAAATCTGGGACTATCAGAAACTGGTTTCCATAATTTGGTCATCTGGCAGACATCACGTCGATGCCCCAGGATACCACCTTCTCCGGTATTACTTGACAGGGGTTCTATCCGATGTCATCGGCTGGAAACTCCCATTGACCCAAGACACTGAAGATCCTTACAATGCGCTGATTTATTCGTCTGCATTGATGGGGGAAAGAGGCCACAAATGAAACTCGGACCCTCCCTAACGTTCTATGCCAGGTATCCACAGGAGCTAGACGCCCTTTGCGTCGATGAACCAAATTATAAAGAACTTATTCCCGAAATCAAAGGCAAGCGGCTAAATCAAGTCGCGGAAATGGTTATCGCCATTATTAATCAGTCCGCAACAGACTGCAAACGCTTCTTAGACGCAGGAATGAGCGAAATAGAGAACAACTTTACTGGCAAATGCAAATTCCTGCGAGTCAATAAGCGTTCTGGTTGGGGGGCCGCTGGATATCTCGGCAGACTCAGAGAAGAGCCAGCACCGAGCCGTGCGAAGTATGGACTTTCAGTGTACCCAGTCAGCAACAGGCTTGTCGTGTGCGGATGGTTATGGGTAAGAGGGGGGCGCAGCAAAGAAGAGGAATTACGGGCAATTACGGGGGGCGACGGCAAGACCGCTAGATCAATGGGCTGGTCAAGTAGCGGAGATGTTTGCCTTTATGAATTTGCTATCGAACCTAACGACGATGAATTGGATCTTGATATCGAACCAATTCTTAAGAAAACCTTTGAGCCTTTTGCCGTACTTACAGCCAAGCAAATCGATGCCGTCCTTAAGCTAGCAGATCGATGAAAACGGTGTATATCGAAACATCTATCGTCAGCTATCTGCGGTCTCGCCCGAGCGCACAGGTCGTTACGGTCGCGCGCCAGGTACTGACATGCCGGTGGTGGGACCGTGAGCGCGGCAGCTACCAACTCATCACCTCTCAGTATGTTCTCGATGAAGCCGCACAAGGCAACGAAGAACTCGCCGCAGATCGGTTGGCTAACCTGCAAGGCATCCCACTCTTGGACCTTCCCGCAGAAATCCCCGAACTCGCGAATCGATTGCTTTCCAGCGCGGTGCTACCGCCAAACGCCCGACTGGATGCCCTGCACATTTGCGCTTCTGCGTTTCATGGCCTTGACTACTTGCTGACCTGGAACTGCTCGCACATTGCCAATGCCAGGCTCTTGCCGCGAGTTCGCGATGTACTTCAAGACTTGGGCTACCCGCTGCCAACCGTTTGTACTCCTGAGGAGATGCTGGACGATGAAGAAGACATTGAATGAATCGTCGGCGGACACGATCATTTCCGAATTGCACCGCATTCGCGAGAACATCGTCGACTCCTTCGGCGGAGACCTACGACAATTGACGGAGGATGCGCGACACCGTCAGGAGGCGTCTGGGAAACGAATCTGGCGTCGCACCGAACCGCCGCATCCGGACCATAGGCTAGCCCAACCCAGCCGCTAACCCCACACCGCCTGCAACTCCAGGGCGGAGTCTGCCCCCTGGCAGCGCATCTCAACGAGTGAACGGACCATGAGCATCAAAGAATACCGGACGGCGACCCAGGCCCGCGGCGGACTGCTGGTGGTCAGGGACGCCCCGGGGATCGCCTTCGGCGACCGGGTGCGGATCGAGGACCACAGCGGCGGCGTGCGCAATGGGCAGGTGATCCGCAGCGCCGACGCCGAGGTGTTGATTTTGGTCTTTGAGGGCACCGACGACCTGGATCTCGACCACACCTGGGTGCGCTTCCTGGACGAACCGGTAGAGATCGCCCTGTCGCCCGAACTGCTGGGACGGGAGTTCAACGGCCTGGGCGAGCCACGCGACGGACGCCCGCCGATCCTCGCCAATCTGCGTCGGCCGGTCGCCGGGTCCGCCATCAACCCAGCCGCCCGCACCTACCCGCGCGAATTCATCCAGACCGGCATCTCGACCATCGATGGGCTCAACAGCCTGGTGCGCGGCCAGAAGCTGCCGATCTTCTCCGGCTCCGGGCTGCCCCATAACCGGCTCGCCGCCCAGATCGTGCGCCAGGCCAAGCTCAAGGACGAGGACACCAGCTTCTCCATCGTCTTCGCCGCCATGGGGGTGTCCTATGCCGACGCCCGCTTCTTCCGGGATGAGTTCGCCAGCTCCGGCGTGCTGCGCAATGTCGTCATGTTCATCAACCTGGCGGACGACCCACCGGTGGAGCGACTGACCCTGCCGCGCACCGCACTCACCGCCGCCGAATACCTGGCCTATGACCTGGACCGCCACGTACTGGTGGTGATGACCGACATGACCTATTATGCCGAGGCCCTGCGTGAGGTCGCCACCGCCAAGGGCGACGTACCTGCACGCAAGGGCTATCCCGGCTATCTCTATTCGGATCTCGCCGAGATCTATGAGCGCTGCGGACGCATCCATGAACGCCACGGTTCAATCACCATGATGCCGGTGGTTTCCATGCCCTCGGATGACATCACCCACCCCATTCCGGACCTCACCGGTTATATCACCGAGGGCCAGATCGTACTCTCGCGCGAACTGCACAACCAGGGCATCTATCCCCCGGTGCATTGCTCACCAAGCCTCTCGCGCCTGATGAAGGACGGCATCGGCAAGGACGACACCCGCGAGGATCATCCACGGGTCGCCGGGCAGATCTATGCCCTCTATGCGCGCGCCCAGGAAACCCGCAACCTGGCATCCATCATCGGCGCGGATGAACTCTCCGAGCGCGACCGCCGCTTCCTTGCCTTCGCCGACGCCTTCGACCAGCGCTTTGTCGGCCAGGGCGAATCCGAGGAGCGCTCAATCGACGCGACCCTGAACCTCGCCTGGGAGCTGATGAGCGCCTTCCCGCGCGACAGCCTCACGCGCATGAATGAAACTGACCTGGCGAAGTACTATACTGGGACAGATTGAGCCATGTTAAGAGTACTGTTTTGTAACATCAACGGCAAACCGCTGGCCGAACCGCTGCGGCAACTGTGCGATGAACATGAGGTCGACCTGCTGGTGCTCTCGGAATGTAGCATGCCGGCAGAAGTCTTGTTGCCAACACTCAACCGCGATAGTCATCGCACCTTCTGCGGTGTCTTCAGTTTGTGCGAGCGAATTTCGTTGTTCAGTCGCCTTCCGCCCGCGGCGATCATGCCGGTTTCGGATGATACGCCCTACTGCTCGATCCACGCCGTGGCTCCGCCATTCGGGAAAGAAATCCTGCTCGTGGCCGCGCACTATCCCAGCAAGTTGCATATGTCCGATTCAGATCAGTCACACCTGATGCCGCGCATCGCCATGCAGCTACAGGAAGCCGAAGCGCGCCGCGGCCATACCCGAACAGTCTTTGTCGGCGACCTCAACATGAACCCCTTTGAGACGGGAGTCTGCGGCTCCGAAGGGCTGCATGCAGTGATGTGCAAACGGATCGCAAAAAGGGAAATGCGTAAGGTTTACGGCAAAGAACGCAGGTATTTTTACAATCCGATGTGGAATTTTCTCGGCGACGAGACGCGCGGCCCGCCCGGGACATATTATTACGATTCGGGTCGGCCGACGAATTACTATTGGAATACCTTTGATCAAGTCCTGTACCGGCCCGCCTTGCTGGAGGACTATCGCGATCACGACGTCAGCACCATCACCGCTGTCAACGGCGCAAGCCTGTTACGCAATGGGCGACTGGCAAGAGAGTTCTCAGATCATCTGCCCATCACCTTTACCGTCAGAACCTAGACCGAGGCCAAGACAATGACCCAAGCAGTTACCCAAACGGTAACCCCTGACAACATGCGCTCCGTTGCGAATCTCTGGGGATCGCTCCCGGAGGTCTCACCGGTGCTTGCCCCTGTCGCGATCCTGCGGGAACAGGGGCAAATGCTGGCACAGGCGACGAAAGGCCTACTGTATGCGGAAGCTCGATTTCAGCCCGCCAGTTCCGGATTTGAGGTGGCGATGCGCATCGTCGCACCGAGCCTCAATAACTACACCTACGAAATCCTCCGAGTCGGACATGGCGTTGAACTTTACCCTGCCTGGGTAACCGCCGACGCCGAGCCGATCGAGTGCCACGACGAACGGGCATTTGAAGAGGCCGTGGCAAAGGTTCTCCAATCCGACCGCGTCCGCCGGGCGATTTCCGGACTATTGGCACAAATCCAAGCGAACTGATGAATATAGTCGTGACCCAGTGCGCACTATGCTCAATCCGGACTGAAAAATACGTAGAGTGGCAGCGTAGCGACCGCTAATCCATGTCCGAGACATCCGACGAACTCTTGTCTGCCGCGCCTCAGGCTCCCGTCACCTGTGCCACCTGCGCCGCCATCTGCTGCCGGCTGGAGGTCCTGTGTATCACCGAAACCGGCGTCCCGCGCCGCTTCACCCGCTCGAATCCCGGGGGTGTCGCGTCGATGGACCGCCTGCCAGATGGCTGGTGCGCCGCGCTGGATCGCGACAGTCTGCGTTGCCGCATTTATGAACAGCGGCCCCTGATCTGCCGTGAATTCGATGAGGGCGGACCTGATTGTATCGAGGAGCGCACAAACTGGAGCGGCGGCTAATTGCTCGCTCGGGAAAGGTCTTTAGCCAGCACAGGGAGATCGCGTAGGTCGGGTTAGGCGCGCGGGGCACTGCGCCGATTGAATGAACTTAAGACTTGACGCGCGCCGTAACCCGACATGCGGCGCAGAAATGTCGGGTTAGGCTTCGCTAACCCGACCTACGCCTGACCACTAACCAGTTGCCGCTTCCCCCATGACCCAACCACTGATCAAGGTCCCGCCCACCAAGAACACCCTGCTCAAGCTCAAGAAGCAGGTCCTTTTCCTGGAGGACGGACACGACCTGCTGGAGCGCAAGCGGGAGCTACTCACCCGCCTGGTCTATGAGCGCATCGGCGAGTATCGAAGCCTGCGTGCCCTGGCACAGGAGGCGCTCGCGGAGGCCTATCGGTGCCTGAGCCTCACCCACCTGCGCATGGGCAACCGCAGTATCCGCCAGGCGGCACTGGGGGCGCAGCCGGCGCTCAAAGTGGACATCCTGCCCCGGCGCGCACTGGGCGTGGAATACCCCGCGGTGACGGCCGAGCGGCTGCCGCTCAAACCAGTGGGGCTGCTCGGCACCGACGCGAGCTTCGACACCAGCCGCGACAACCTGGCCAACGCCACGGTGCTGTTGGCCCGCTTGGCGGAGGTAGAGACCGCCCTGCACCGCCTGATGGAGGAACAGCGCAAGGCGCAGAAGCGGGTCAACGCACTCAAATACAACATCATCCCGCGCTACCGCCGGACCATCCACTTCATCCAGTCCGCGCTGGAGGAAGAAGAGCGCAACACCTTGTTCCAGGTGAAGCTCCTGCGGGAACGAACCAGCGCGTGAGGCCCCTCGGGCAGAGCTTCACAGGCAGGACGGCAAGCCGTCGGCGAGACTCGGGTAGCGCAGGATGAGCCCCAACTCCTCGCGCAGCTTGCGGTTACTGAGCCGGCGCGATTCGGTGAGATAGGACAGCATGGCCGCCGAGACCTGGCCCTGCGCCTGCGCCAGCGGGATCAGGGGCGGCCGTGGCAGACCGGCGGCGTCCGCGATGGCGAGGAAATAGTCGGTCATGCTGCTTGGGGAGTCGTCACAGGCGTTGTAGACCGCACCGGATTGGCCGCGCTCCATGGCGAGCATGCAGGCCGCGACCAGGTCATCGACATGGATACGGTTGCTGAAGGGCGAATCCTCCGCCCGCACCATGGGTACGCCCTGACGAATACGCTCCAGCGGCAGGCGCCCCGGGCCGTAGATCCCGGCCACCCGCAGGATCGCGAGTTCCCCCCCGCTCGCATCGCTCCAGCGCCGCAGGGTCTCTTCGGCGTCCCACCGCCGGTACGACCGATCGACCCCGGGCCGAGCGGGCCAAGACTCGTCCACCCAGGCCCCGCCGCAGTCCCCATAGACCCCGGTGGTGCTGATATACACAAGACGCTGCGGCTGGCCGGCGCGCGTGAAGGCCTCGACCAGCCGACGGGTTCGCGAGTCCTCGCGGCCCTGGTCCGGCGGGGGTGCCAGGTGGAAGACCAGCGCGCCATCGAGCGGCAGTGCGTCCAGGCCCTCACCCGCCAGATCGGCGCGCCGGGCCGCGATCCCGGCCGCGGCCAACCGCTCCACCCCGGCCTGGGTGCGGACCACGCCCAGGACCGACTGGCCCAACCCCAGGTATTGGCGCGCCAGCCGCGTGCCCACATATCCACAACCAACGATGATTATATCGCCCACCACATCCACTCCAGATCACGAACCGCCTTGCCTTTTATCGCCTTGAGCGGTCAAACTCGCCGCCCGACCGGGGTTCGCCCCACCCAGTGCATAAGGATCGACCCGATGCGTCCAGTCACAACCGGCATCGCCCTGATGGCCCTGCTCGTCGCCCTCTTGGGCGGCGGCTGCTCCTCCTCGCCCCCGATCGCCTCCTCTTGGAGCGACCCGGCAGCCCCCACCAAACCCTACCACAATCTCCTGGTCTTCGGCATTGCCGCAAACGCTCGGGTCCGCAGCGCCTATGAGGACAATTTTGTCGCCGCGTTGCGCAAGCAGGGGGTCAAGGCCAGCGCCGGTCACGGCCTGCTGCCCGTCGGCGGTCTGGGCGATGTCAAGGCGGTCAAAAAGGCGGTCGAACAGTCCGCGGCGGACGGGGTCATCCTCACCCATCTGGTCGGGGAGCGTGCCCAGACCGTCTATATCCCGGCTGGCAGCTATGTGAATCCCGACCTCTATGGCAGCCTTTACCCCTATTACCGCCGTGTCTATAACTATGTCACCGCACCCGGTTACTACGCCAACTTCCCGGTGTTGCAACTGGAGACCAACCTCTATGACGTCCCCCGCCAGAAACTGCGCTGGTCCACCCGCTCCGCAACCATGGACCCGGGCTCCGAGAAGACTACCATCAAAGAGGTCATCGAGTCAGTGACCGACGCCATGGCCAAGGCGGGCTATCTCCCCCATTAGCCGATCATGACATCCGCTGCGCCATCCCCACCGTGTAATGGGCGCCCTGCTTGAGCTTGTCGTAGTTGCCGAAGACCTCCTTGAGGTTGCGCTTCATGAACTCGCGCAGACCGTTGATGGTGACCACATAGAGCCGGCCGCCGGGGCGCAGCCGGTCGCGGGCATCGTGCAGCAGGATCGACAACAGCTCTTTGCCGACCTTGGCTGGGATGTTGCTCGCAATCAGGTCGAAGCGCCGCTCCGGCAGTATCCGATCGAAACCGTTACTGAGCAGCGCCCGCGCGTTGTCGAGCCGGTTGCGCCGGGCGTTGCGCTCGGCACAGTCTACCGCCACGAAGTCCTTGTCGACCATCAGGGTCTGGCCCTGGGGCGCCAGGGCCGCGAGCGCCAGCCCGATGGCGCCGTAACCGCACCCGAGGTCCAGACAGTCGGCGGCGGGCGCGACCTTGAGGTGCGCGAGCAGCAGGCGGGTGCCCTCGTCGATCTCGCGCGGGGAGAACAGCCCCCAGGTGGTCTCAATCGTGAGCGTGCGGCCGGCGAGTTCAGCCGCGAAGCGGATCGGCTCGCGCAGACGGTCCACTTGATCCTTGGTAAGCATGGGGAGGCAACCTGTGACAGAAGGCCCATTGATGGACCAGGGGGCGGTTATTCTAGCCCCTGGTTCGGGTACACTCACCCGATGACCAATCCCGCCGGCAAACTGCTCATCCAAGTCCACGCGGACGGGGTCGGCATCGCCTCGACCCGGCCGGTGCAGGCGGCCCGGTTGCTGGTGGGCCGCGGCACCGCGCAGACGCTGCATCTGCTGCCGGCCCTGTTCAGCATCTGTGCGTCCGCCCAGGCGACGGCTGGGGTGACGGCGATCGAACAGGCGCTAGCGCTGACCACCGATCCCGCGGTCGGGGCGCGGCGGCGGCAACTGGTGGCGGTGGAGACGGTGCGGGAGCACCTGTGGCGCATCCTGCTCGACTGGCCGCGCGCCTTGAGCGAGCCCCCGGACACCGCGGCGATGGCGGCGGCTATGGCCGCCGACGCCGCCTGGCGGGCCACCCTCACCGCGGGGGGCGACCTGCTCACCCCCGCGGCTCGCGCCACTGTCGGCGCCGCACCGACCACCGTTCCCGCGCGTCTGCAACTGGCTGAGCTGGGCGCCCGGTGGGTCTTCGGTCTGGCGCCGGACACCTGGCTGGGGCAGGTCGACGGCTTGGCCACCCTGGTGACCTGGGCCGAGCGCACCGAGACGGTGGCGGCGCGGCTGGTGCGCCGGGTCCTCGCCGCGGACTGGGCCGGGCTCGGGCGCTGCGCCGTCGACGCCCTGCCCGAGCTGCCCGCGCCGGACCTGGAGCGGCACCTGGCCGGCGCGGACCCGGCGGCGGACGCCTTCGTGGCCAGGCCCAACTGGGACGGCCAAGCGCGCGAGACCAGCGCATTCACCCGGCAGTTGGCCTGGCCACTGGTGCTGGACCTGACCGAACGCTTTGGCAATGGTCTGCTGCCGCGGCTCGCGGCCCAACTCACCGAGGTCGCCCGGGGGCTCGCCGCGACCGCTGGGGAGAGCGCCCCACCGGCATCCGCCCCCCTGCCCCCGGGCGTGGGGCTGGCCCAGGTCCAGGCCGCCCGCGGGCTCCTGGTCCATCGGGTGCGCCTCGCCGACGAGCAGATCGCCGAATACCGCATCCTGGCCCCGACCGAATGGAACTTTCACCCGCAGGGGGTGGTGGCGGCCGGTCTCAGTGGGCTCGTGCAACACGCCGCCCCGGCCGAACTGGAGCCCCTGGCGCGCCTGTTCATCACCGCCGTCGACCCCTGTGTCGACTTCGACCTGAATTTTTTTACAGACCGCTTAGACCGTTAGGATCAGCCACCATGTGTCTCGCCATTCCCGCCCGCATTACCGCCATCGACCCGACCGGGGAGACGGCCCGCATCGCCCTAGGGGGCGTGACCAGGGACTGCTCGCTGGCCCTGATCGACGACGCCGCCGTGGGCGACTATGTCCTGGTCCATGTCGGCTATGCCTTGAATCGCATCGGCGAGGAGGAGGCGCAGGAGACCCTCGCCCTGATGCGGGAGGCCGGGGTGCCGGTGGACGCCGCCCACGAGGACGCGGCGTGAAATATATCGACGAGTTCCGCGACCAACAGCTGGCGCGCGGCCTGGCGGCGGCGATCCGGGCGGCGGCACGCCCCGACCGCCAGTATCGGCTGATGGAGTTCTGCGGCGGCCACACCCATGCCATCTTCCGCTATGGCATCGCGGACCTGATGCCGGCGAATGTGCGCTTCATCCATGGCCCGGGCTGCCCGGTCTGTGTCCTGCCGATGGCGCGCATCGACCAGGCCATCGCGCTCGCCACCGAGCACCGGGTGACCCTCTGCACCTATGCCGACCTGATGCGCGTGCCCGCCGGGGAGCGCCGCAGCCTGCTCAAGGCCAAGGCCGCGGGGGCGGACATCCGCATGATCTACTCGACGGCGGACGCGTTGCGCATCGCCCGCGAGGACCCGCACCGGCAGGTCGTCTTCTTCGCCATCGGCTTCGAGACCACCACCCCCCCGACCGCGGTGGCGGCGCAGGTGGCCCGCGCCGAGGGACTCAAGAATTTCTCGATCTTCTGCAACCATGTACTGACCCCGCCGGCGCTGCACACCATCCTCGCAACCGCGGGTCCGGACGGCGTCCAGCTCGACGGCATCCTGGGGCCGTCCCATGTGAGCTCGGTGATCGGCAGCGCACCCTATGCCTTCGTGCCGCATGAGTTCGGCACCCCCGTCGTCATCGCCGGTTTCGAGCCCTTAGACGTCATGCAGTCCACCCTGATGCTGATCCGCCAGCTCAATGAGGGGCGCTGCGAGGTGGAGAACCAGTACACCCGCGCCGTCACCGAGCAGGGCAATCGCAAGGCTCAGGCCCTGATGGCGCAGGTGTTCAGCCCGCGCGAGACCTTTGAATGGCGCGGCCTTGGGTTGCTCCCCCACAGCGCACTGCGGCTTGCCGACAACTACGCGGACCTGGACGCGGAGCGGCGCTTTCCGGTCGAGATCGGTACGGTGCGCGAGGTCAAGGGGTGCGAATGCCCGGCGATCCTGCGCGGGGTCAAGGAACCCACCGACTGCCGGCTCTTCGGCACCGTCTGCACGCCGGACAACCCGATGGGCTCGTGCATGGTCTCCTCCGAAGGCGCCTGCGCCGCCTATTGGAGCTACGGGCGCTTTCGGTCGCCGCGTGATCATTAAATAGACTCGTGACACCGCTCGGCGGTGTCACGCATCTAATCCGATTGGCGCTCCGCGCCCCCAGCCCCAGATCCACTACCGAGACCACGAGCCCCAATGACCACTAACCGCCGCTTTGCTATTCGACTGGACCTGGAGCACGGCACCGTCGATATGAGTCATGGCGCCGGCGGGCGCGCCATGGCCCAACTCATCGCCGAGGTCTTCTATGCCCACCTGGACAATGAACTGCTGCGCCAGGGCAATGACCAGGCCCTATTCACTCCGCCCCCGGGTCGTCTGGCGATGAGTACCGATGGGCATGTAATCTCACCGCTATTCTTCCCCGGCGGCGACATCGGCTGCCTGTCGGTCCACGGGACCATCAATGATGTGGCCATGGCCGGCGCCCGGCCGCTGTATCTGGCCGCCGGGTTCATCCTGGAGGAAGGCTATCCACTCAAGGACCTGGCACGCATCGTTGCCAGCATGGCGCAGGCCGCCAACGCGGCCGGGGTGCCGGTCGTCACCGGGGACACCAAGGTGGTGGAGCGCGGCAAGGGCGACGGGGTCTTCATCACCACCACGGGGGTCGGCGTGGTCCCGGCAGGCATCGCCATCGCCGGCGACCAGGCGCGCCCCGGGGACGCCATCCTGGTCAGCGGCACCCTGGGGGACCATGGGGTCGCGATCCTCTCGCGGCGGGAGAACCTGGGCTTCGACGTGGAAATTGAGTCAGATACCGCCGCCCTGCACGGCCTGGTGGCGGCCATGGTGACCGCGGTGCCGGACATCCACTGCCTGCGCGACCCCACCCGCGGCGGGCTGGCCACGACGCTCAACGAGCTGGCCCAGCAATCCCAGGTCGGGATGCGTATCCATGAGTCCGCCATCCCGGTGCGGCCGGAGGTGTCCGCGGCCTGCGAACTGCTGGGCCTCGACCCGCTTTACGTCGCCAACGAGGGCAAGCTGGTGGCCATCTGCCCGGGCGAGCGGGCGGCCGAACTGCTGGCCGTGATGCGCGCACACCCACTGGGGGCAGGGGCCAGCCTGATCGGCGAGGTGGTGGCAGACCCCCATCGCTTCGTGCAGATGGAGACCACCTTCGGCGGCAGCCGGATCGTCGACTGGCTGGCCGGCGAGCAGTTGCCGCGCATCTGCTGACCCTCAGGACCCTGGCAATAGTCTACCGAGGTGGCCGAGCGCAGCTTACCGTTGGTCGACAGCGTCGCCGACGTCCAGCCACACGCGCACGGATTCGGTTTCTGGGATGCCATGCTGGTGGCAGCCGCCAGGGCTGCCGGCGTCACGCGGCTACTGACCGAGGACATGCAAGACGGTCGCCGGGTTGGGGCCATGCGGCTGGAAAACCCGTTCAAGGCGGACTTCGCGCTCGGCCTGGATTGACACACCGTCACAGATCCACCGACAGTGCGCTCGGGTCCGCTGCCCACTGATCGTCAATCCGCCGCTGCCAGTCCTGCGGCAGCGGCGCCGCCCAAGTCGGCGAGGCGGCGGGCCCCGTCCGCGGGACCGCTGCGCCCCCGCCGCGAAAGATGGCATGGTGCGCGTTGAGCGCGGTACGCACCGATCACCATTCGCCGAGGTTCGTTTCATGAATTTAATCAGGCCGAACAACCCCTCACGGAACGGTCACTTCACCCTGTTGTTTGCCTACATGATGGCGGAATTTGCGATCATCCCCATCTTCGAAGACAGCATGATCCTGGGGGTGTTGAGCGATCTCGTCTACCTCTTGCTCATCTTCTACGTGGTGTATTCGATCAGACGCAACTGGCTCTTCGGGGTCAACGTGCTGCTGTTCATCATGACGATCACGAGCGACCTGGTGCTCATGTTCAACCCGGAAAGCCAGCTGGCGATGGTGATCCTGAATTTTATCACCTGCGCCTTTGTGATCTCGGTCATCGTCAGCATCGTCCCGTTCCTCCTGCAGAACGATTCCATTACCTTGGACGGTGTGCTGGGTGGGCTCTGCGCCTACATCCTCATCGGCGGGGCATTCAACACCCTGTATATCAACGTGGAGCTCCTGCAACCCGGTTCCTTCAACTTCGGGGTGCATGGCGAACACCCCAATCTGGTTCAGCTATACGACCTGCTGTTTTACTACAGCTTCATATCCCTCTTGACCATCGGCTTCGGAGATATCCTGCCCATGTCGCACACCGCCCAGGCGCTCACCGTTCTCGAAGGCGTGATCGGTCTGTTCTACGTTGTGTTCTTTATTTCGTTGCTTGTGGGCATGCATATCTCCGCCCGCCTGTCCCGTGGTGGACAGGCCGGACCTTAGCGTCAGGCGCTCCGGGCCCGTGCGGACTCAACCTCCGACTGGCACGGCGACGACCGGTGTCACCCTGGTCCCGGCCGTGAGGTCCTTCGGTGGCGAGACGATGACGAGATCCCCCCCCGACAGGCCCTTGACGACCTGCACTGCGTCCGGAGTGCTCAGGCCCACGGCGACCGGCTGTTCGACGGCCGTGCCGGCATCGACCCGGTAGACCCGCCAGCCGCCGTCGTCGCCGCGGAACAGGGCCAGACTCGGGATCATGAGGGCCTGGTCGGCGCTGTCGGTATAGACGCGCACCTGGACACGGTAGTCGGCACCGAGGCGTTCGCCGGCCTCCCGCACCCGTGCCAGCTCGCCGTCGTCGAAGGCGATGTCGACGCTGACCCGCTGCTGATCGACCCCCAGCGACGAGCGTTTGGTGAAGGCCTGCGGGTGGACGCGGATGACCTTGCCGGTGAGCGTCATGCCGGCGACGCCGCTGATATCCACCGCGTCGCCCTCGCGCACCCGGCCGGCGTCCTGGCTCAGGAGGTCGGCACGCACGTGCAGGGCCGCGAGGTCGCCGATGGTCAGGAGTTCCGTGCCCGCGGGCAGGACCTGGGTGTCGCGTACGGCCCGGGTCAGCACGATGCCGGCCGCCGGGGCGCGGATCTCGGCGCGGGCGCGCGCCCGCTCGGCCAGGGCCAGGCGGGCGGCGGCCGCCTCGCGCTGGCGCTGCAGCACGGCTGCCTCGAGCCCCTTCAGATCCAAGTAGTCGTGGATATATTTCGGGCCGAGCTGGAAGACCTGACCGATGGCGAGCACGATCTGATGGTCGAGCTTGCTGACGGCGAGGTCGACCGACGCCTGGGAACTGTTGGTCTGGGCGCGGCGCAGCTGCTCGTCGGAGATCGCACCGACCTTCTTGAGCTTCTGCTCGGCGCTCTTCCACCAGTCGCTGAAGCCGACATTGGCCTGGTGGGCGGCGATGACCTCTTCGGCGGCGGCGGCGAGCTTGGCAATGGTCGCGATCCAGCCCTCGGCCTCGTTTAACGCGGTGTTGGCGATGGCGTTGTCGCGCAGCACCGCCAGTTGCGCGTCGATCCGACCCAACTCGGCACGGGCCACGGCGACGGTGTCGTCGAGGTCCGCGGTCGCCAGCCGGGCCACCAGGTCGCCGGCGGCCACCGGGGTCCCGGGCTCCAGGTCGATGGTCTCGATGCGCCCGTCCTCGGGCATGCTCAGGCGCTGGGCCCCCGGCACATGGGTGCTCGCACGTTCCTCGACATAGGCGCGCAGGGTGCCTCGCTCGACCCGGGCCGCCGTGACCGGCGGTCCTGGCTGCAAGAACGCATAGGCGCCGAGGCCCCCGATCAGTGCGATCGGCAGTACGACGATGATCCAGTGTTTCTTCAGAGATGGCATGGCGCTGACCTCAGCAACACCCGTGGCCGCATGCCCGTGGCGCTGCGCTTGTAGTCTTTGTCGTAGTCGTAGTCGTAGTCGTAATCGCGGTCGTGGTCTTGCAAGAACGAGTCATTCTTTCATCGCCAGCGCCTCGCGCCAGTCCATCCGGTCGATCTGGCGCTGGACGATGTACTGGCAAATGAGCACGAAGGCGAGGGCGAGCCCGATGGACCAGGCCCAGCCCGTGGGCGTGATGACCGAGGGGATCATGTACAGGTCGTTCGTATACTGAGCGTTCATACCGACCAGCATCCACCAGCCGAGCGGCAGGCCGAGGGCGATGCCGGTCAGGTTCAGCAGCAGCGACTCGCGCAGCAGCATGGTCCCGACCTCGCGCGGGCGGTAACCGAGTACCCGGTAGGTGGCGAGCTCGCGGTGGCGTTCGATGAGGCCGATCAGCGCGGCGTTGAGGATGGCGCCGAAGAAGATCACGGCCCCGAACAGGATCATAGTGTAAGACATGCCGCCGAGCTTGACCACGAAGTTCTGCCACAGGTTCGCCCGCTCGCGGGCCAGATCGTCGCAGCTCTCGAGCGTCGGCATCCGTTTGATCTCGGCGAGAAAGGCGGCCCGTTCCGCCGGCGTCTGGGCGGTGCGCAGTTTTACCGCGGAGAGGGCATCGGTCTCGCCGACCAGGGCGTTCAGCCAGGCATAGTCGGCATAGACCGCCAGCCCGAACAGACTGTCCAGGAGGCCCGTGATCGGCACCAACCGCGGTTCGCGGGTGCCCTTGGTCGGGATCAGCCAGACCCGGTCGCCGAGGCCCACCCCGAGCTGCGCGGCGAGCCGGCGGGCCATCAGGAGGCCCTGGGCCGGCACCGCGGCGCGGGTGCCGTCGCCATCGCGCGGCACCGTCAGGGTCGCGTCCGCCCGCAGACCGACGACGACCCCCTTGTGGCTGTGGTTGGCGTTGACGAGAGTGCCGGCAACCGCGAATACCGGTTCGGCGCGCTGGACCCCAGGCAGGCGCCGGGCCTCGTCGAGCGCGCCGCCGTCGAGTTCGGTGCGGAAGTTCAGCGTGTATTCGGCGACCATGACCTGGTCGAACTGGAAGCCGACCATGTAGGCCAGCGATTCGACCAGGCCGAAGGTCGACACCAGGAGCGAGGTACCGACGGCGGCGGCGAAGATGCCCACCAATGACCGGCCGCGGTTGCGGAAGACGTTGCGCAGGGCCATCTGCCAGAAGAAGCCGAGGTGCCGCCAGAGGACCGGGAAGCGTTCCAGCACGATCTTGCCCCCGGCAGGCGGCGGCGGCGGGTGCATCGCCTCCGCGGGCGACAGCCGGGTCACCTGACGCACGCCGCGCAGGGTCCCGAGCACGGCGAAGCACAGGGCAATGGCGAGCGAGAGCAGGATCAACCCGAGATAGAACCGGTTGGGCAGCGACGGGAAGGCGAAGAGTCCGCGGTAGAACTCGGTCAGCCAGGCGGCGAGCCCCCAGCCGAGCAGACCGCCGAGCAGGCCCCCGACCAGCCCCACCAGGACCCCGACGGAGACGAAGTGGGTGCGCAGCGCACCATCGGCCCAGCCCAGCGCCTTCAGGGTGCCGACGATGACCGCCTGCTGGGCGGCCAGGCGCGTCATCAAGACATTGAGCACCAGCGCGGCCACGGTCAGGAAGATCAGCGGCATGGTCGTGGCCATCGTGGCCAGCCCGCCCAGTTCCGCGGTCAGGTTCAGGTTCGAGGACTGCAGGGCCAGCGGGGTCGTGGCGAAGACGCCGTAGGGGGCCAGGACCCGGTCGAGGCGCTCCATGACCGGCTCGGGGTCGGCCCGGGCGGCGGGCGTCAGGAGGCCGACGATGCTGTTGACCGCGCCGGCCATGTTCGTGGCGTTCTCGGCGAACTGGCGGCCGACGTAGAAGACGCCATAGTCGGCCGGCTCCGGGGCCAGGGCGCCGGGCGGGATCAGATCGGCGAACTCCGCCGAGATCGCGGTGCCGACGATCCGCAGGTGCCGCCGCTCCCCGGTGATCGTCAGCGCCAGGGTGTCGCCCGCGGCGAGCCCGCGGTGCCGGGCGAAGGCCTCCGAGACCAGGACCTCGTCGTCACGCCGGGGGTCCAGGGGTCGGCCGCTGCGCAGCACGATATCGTTGATGACCGCCGCCCCGCCCTCGTCGCTCCCCGGCAGGCTGAGCAGGAGGCCGGAGATCGGCTCCGGCACGTGCGCCAGATCGACGATGACCGGGGCGGCGATGCGCCCGCGCAACGCCGCGACACCCGCAATGTCCGCGACCTCCGCCAGCACGGTGCGCGGGGCCTTGTGGAGGTCGATCCAGAAGTCCGCGAGCCGGCACCGGGCGTAGTAGGCGTCGCGGGCCGCCATCAGGTTGTTGCTGGTCGCCTGAAAGCCCACCAGCGCGCCGATGCCGAGCGCGACCACGGCGACCACCGCGGTCAGCATGCCGCGGGCGGCGACGAGATCACGCCGCAGCTTGCGCCCGAGTACGCTCACCAGGAGATGTCCTCGGCACCCAGGCGCTTGGCGTTGCGGCTGGCGTGGATACCGTCCAGTTCCAGCCGCAGCACGGCATGGGCGAGCCCGGCCACCGGCGCCGCGTGGGTGACGATGACGATGGTGGCGCCGGTCTGCTCGTTGATGCGCAGCAAGAGGTCGAGCACATGACGACCGGTCGTCGCATCGAGCGCCCCGGTCGGTTCGTCACAGAACACCACCAGGGGGCGTTTGGCCAGCGCGCGGGCGATGGCGACCCGCTGCTGCTGGCCGCCGGAGAGTTGCGCCGGGAAATGGTCGCGCCGATCGGAGAGGTCGACCAGGGCCAGGGCCTCGGCCGGGTCCATGGGGCGGTCGGCGATCTCGGTGGCGGTCTGGACGTTTTCCAGCGCGGTCAGCGTCGGCACCAGGTTGTAGAACTGGAACACAAAGCCGACGTTGCGACGCCGGTGCTCGGTGAGCCTGCGGTCGTCGAATCCGGCGAGATTTTCGCCGCCGCACCAGATCTCGCCGGTGGTCGGCCGGTCGATGCCGCCGATGATATTGAGCAGCGTTGTCTTACCGGCGCCCGAGGCGCCGAGGATCACCGTCACCTCGCCGGGCATGATCTCCAGGTCGATACCGCGCAGCACGGGCGTTTCAACCTCGCCAGTATGGTAGGTCTTGTGGATTCCGACACAGCGAATCGCGGGCTCGGTGGTGGACATGGACGGCTCCAAAATCTAACCTAACCGAGTATAGGTGGCCGCGGCCTCCGCGGGTAGCCGGATCATCCAGTCGATGACCCGAAACAGCTCCAGGACCGTGCCGCGGTCGTAGCCGCGATCATAACATCAGCCGGATCAACCGCAGGAAGCTATGCCCGCGCGTCCAGTCGATCTCGGCATGGATGTGCGGGAACAAGAGCGCCAGGAAGTCGGGGAAATAGCGCTCCAGCGCCTCCTTCCAGGGGCTGTCGCGGTCGCTGGATGCTGCGGCCTGGTTGCGGTCGGTCATCGGCGGCTCGGGGTCTTGGTTGGTGCCGACAGTAGCACCGACGGCAGCTCGGCCGAAGCGTCGAGGGCTCGCCCAAACGGCTCAAGATCGACGCCATCGAACCGGTCTCCGAGTACCCTCGACACAGCACCGCCGCCGCCTTGTCGGCGGTTCACCGCCCCCACAGCACCCGATCCACAAACCGTTTGACCTGCAAGCAGGCGGGGATGTCCACGCTGGTGAATTGCAGGCTGATCTCAAATCCGTCGGCGCCGGGTACCGCCCGCACCACCCGCGCATAGAGGTCGCCCATCCCCTCCTCCTGCAGGAACGGCGCAAAATTGGCGACCAACTCGGTGCCGGGCGCCAGCCGGGTCGGCAACGCGATCAGCAAACCGTGATAACCAAGGTCCAGCACCCGCCCGGCCAGCGGCTCAGGCAGGATGCATTTGCCGGCCACCCGCCTGAACACCAGCGGAAAATCCACTGGTACCCGCGGCGAGCGGCGCACCTCCACCTGGGGTACCACCAAACGCCGCGGATAGTTGACCGAGCGCAACTCATAGAGGAGCACGGGCTGGGACTTACCCTTGACCCGCACCTCATTGGTCCCGGCGATCTCAACGTGCTCGCGTGCCCCGGCGAGGCTGGTCTGACTGAGCAGCACCTGACCGCGGAGGCTGAAAGGCTCCATACGCGCCACCACGTTCACGGTATCGCCAATCACCGTGTACTCGCTGTATTGACGGGAGCCGAAGGTGCCGGCCATCATCTCCCCGGTGTTGACCGCGATCCCCACATAGAGCCGGGGCTCCCCGCGCGCCGCCGACTCACGATTGAATTCCACCATCGCCTGCTGCATCTCCACCGCGCAGGCCAGGGCGCGCAGCAGGTCATCGGGGCGGCGTTCGGGGGCGCCGAACAAGACCATCACGCAGTCGCCCATGAACTTATCGATGACGCCCCCATGACGTCCGACCACCGCCGTCATGGTCGAAAAGTAACGGTTCAGCAGGCCGATAACGATACGCACGGGCAGGGACTCCGTGATTGCGGTAAAGCCGCGAATGTCGGCGAGTACGATGGTCGCGTGGGTCCCGGCGATCGGCTGGGATTGCAGTAGAAATGAATCGATGAGGCCGTCGAGCCGACGGCGCAGTGCGCCGCGCTGGGCCCCGGCCCCGCCGTGCCCGCCGGCCTCGGCGACGACACGCTCGATCTCGCAGAGGAAGCGTTCGCGGTTTTGGTGTTGCATCTGGTGTTCGATCGTCGCTGGCCGTCGGGACTGGCAGCATGCCACATCGACCGCCGCCGCCGTCGCCGCAATTGGCCCTTCGCGCGTCGCAAAAACGGCCTACACTCTCGCCCTAAGCGGGGTGGCCGGGACCACGTGCAAGCCATCCAGGACCAACCAAGAACCAACCACACCGAGGCACATCATGGCTCATCAGCCGGTTACTCACGACAGCACGCGGTGGCGTGCGCGGCGCGCCCGCGCGCCCCTGTCTGCGCTGTACGCTTTACTCATCCTGGGCGCCGGCCTGGTCGGCGCCGCCGAGAACCGGATCGAACTGCGCGACGGCAGCGTCATCACCGGCGAGTTGATCGGGGTCGGGAATGGCGGCTACCGCGTGCGCAGCACCGCCCTGGGTGAGATGACGATCCCCCAGTCGGAGGTGCTCGCCATCCGGCCGGCGAGCGCCGGCGCAGCGCCCAGCGCGACGGCAGCCACGCCCGCCACCGCGGCGCCCGCCTCCAGCGCTGGCTCCGGCACCAACCCGCAGGCCGCCGACCTCGCGGCCATCCAGCAGCAATTGTTGAGCAACCCGCAAACCATGGAGGCCGTCACCCGCCTGCAGAGCGACCCGGACGTCCAGGCGGCACTCGCCGACCCGGAGTTCACCCGCTTGATCATGTCCGGCAATGTGGAGGCACTGCGCAACAACCCACGCGCCCAGCGCCTGATGGAAAACCCGGCGATCAAGGCCATCGCCGGTCAGGCGATCGGGCAGTAGATTTCCCGCGCCAGAGATTAAGCGGCATCACAACGCTGATCCGCGCGCGTACGCCCGTCGCGGCCGGGGGACCGCGCCTACCCCTTGTAGGAGCGGCCCCCCGGCCGCGACGGGTTGCCCCCAGTGGTTAGGTGCATCGTATCTCCGGCATCCGGCGTTGGATGTCCCGCCCTTGATCGCCCCATCTCCGACACCCGTCGTTGTATGTCTGAGATAGCCCGTCCTATCTCCGGCACCCGGCGTTGGATGTCCCAACATGGATCGTCCTATCTCCGGCACCCGTCGTTGCATGTCTGAGATAGCCCGTCCTATCTCCGGCACCCGGCGTTGGATGTCCCAACATGGATCGTCCTATCTCCGGCAGTCGCTGCCCGATGTCCGGCATCCATCGCTGTCCGTTGAATCATCGATCGTCCTATCTCCGACATCCATCGTTGTATCTCAAACATGGATCGTCCTCTCTCCAGCATCCGGCATTGTCCGTCCGATCATGGATTGCCCTATCTCCGGCATCCATCGTCGCATCTCGAACCTGGATCGTCCTATCTCCAGCATCCATCGTTGTATGCGCAACATGGATCGCCCGATCACCAACATCCATCCTTGATACCTCGTCATGGATCGCTCTATCTGGCGAAACCATCGGTCGATCTCCGGGGTGGATGGTCCCCGGGCAGGCATCAAGGGCTTAGGGCTGGGGCTGGACCTTGCAGTGACGCGCACCGCGCCTGCCTATGCTGGCCCGGCGCGTCATGCCGCGCCGGGCACTGTCACCATCCGGCCGCCGCCGTCAGGCGGGAAGGACTGGAGATTCCACCGCGGCGAGAGGGGCTGCCTTCTTGCCCTTGTGGACGAAGCGGCGGCCAAGATCGTTCAGGCTATCTTCCAAGGCACCAGTGGTCTCATTGTGGATCTTGGTGTACTGATAGACCGCCAGCGCGGCGGCGAAGGCATCGCTGCCGGCGGCGAAATAGGTGTCCTGCAGCTTGCCATACAGGACTTCGACGCCAGACAACAATGGATACAGTTGCTCGACCAGGTCCGCGTCGCAGCGGAACTGCGCCAGATTGAAGCTGGCCGGGAGCATCTCCGGATGCCCCTCCGCGATGGCTAGCGCCTTGGCGACGAAGGACCGGTTTTTTTCTCCGAACTTGACGCTTTCAGCGCGTTCTTTCGGGCTGAGGTCGATGAGGAGGGGTAACGCCTCGGTCAGGCGGCTCAAGGCAACCCTGGCCTGATCGCGTTGCTCATCCGTCAAGATGGCATCGATACGATTCAAGGACATGATGGCATTCCTCCGTTTCATGTGCGACCCAAAAATACTGCGGTCGCACTAAGCATTGTAGCTCGCCTAGCCGAGACTGAAAGGCCACAGAATAATTTTTTGCAATTCTCTTGATAGCGTCTTAATGGGTCCGGCCGCCGGCCGAGCCATAGGCACAAACAATCGCGCCCGCCGGAGGGCAGCGCATCGTTGATAGGCATGGTCCTGGCCAGCCCCGCGACGTTCACGGTAAGCCTCGATCTCCAGTGCGAAGCATCTGGGCGGCAGTGGTGATGCGCCCCGGGTCGGCGTCCAGCACGCCGCCGCGGCCGCCGGTCGGTTACCATCTGCGGCTAGATAACGCTGAGGACTAGGGCCGCCATGCAGATTTGGGACACATTACTGGGCTCGGCCACCGAGACCGACCTGCTACGCCTGGGTGAGGCGCTGGCGATCGGCCCGGTGCCGCGCACGGCCATGGGGGTACTCCAGGCGCTGTTGAGCGCTCCGGGGCGGCCGGGCCTGACGCAGGTGCTGGACCAGTTAGGCGAGGACTCCCTACGGCTCGCCTGCACCCGCCTCGGGTTGCCGGCGGCGGCCGGTGGTGAGCAGACACAAGCGCAGGCACGCGCCGCATTGCTGGCGGCGGCGGGCCAGGGCAGCGGCGGCGACTGGCTCCAATGCGAGGTGCCGCGGCGCCGGCCGCGTCTCGCCTGGCAGGGGATGCAGGCACGCCCGGCGATCACCGGGGTGCCAACCCAGGTGCTGGAGGTGGTGAGCCCGGGGCTTGCCAGTCGTCGCGATGAGCGCCAGGGCGAGTTGGAAGGGTTGGGCGCCGCCAAGGCCCGCGCCGATAGCCGCGCCCCGGTCAACCGGCTGATCTGGACCAATGACAACCTGGTGGCGCTCAAGACCCTGTTGGAGGAGCGGGACCCCCTGACCCGTGACTGGCGTTACCGCGGCAAGGTCGACCTGATCTATATCGACCCGCCCTTCATGGTCAACAGCGACTTTGTGGCGGACAACTCCATCAGCATCGACGTAGATGGTGAGGCCGGCGTCGCGGCGGTCAAGGAACCGTCGCTGGTTGAAATACTCGCCTATAAGGACACCTGGCGCGAAGGGCTCGACAGCTTTCTGTCGATGATCCGGGCGCGGCTTCAGCTCTTGAAGGAACTGCTGGCACCGAGCGGGAGCATCTATGTACACTTGGATTGGCATGCGGCACACTACGTCAAGGTGCTGATGGATGAAATTTTCGGGTACGAAAATTTCATTAATGAAGTGATTTGGCAACGGCAAACCTCCCATGGAGACGCTGGTCAAGGTGCCGCCCATTTCGGCAGGATTCACGACGTCATCTTGATCTATGGCATCACCGAGAGTCGCTATGCGAATCAAATCTATTCTGCCTACTCCGGAGACTATATACGCAGTCATTACTCATTAATAGACGAGACTGGCCGCCGCTATCAGCTTGGCGATCTGAACGCACCCGGCGGTTCTTCGGCTGCCAAGGGAAATCCTTACTATGAAGTCTTTGGTCACAAGAAATACTGGAGGTTTTCGGAAGAAAGGATGCACCGTCTGATCGCCGAGGGACGTGTCGTACAACCGAGTCCGGGCGCTACCCCACGCTATAAGCGTTTTCTGGATGAAATGACCGGCGTACCGACGCAGGATATCTGGACCGATGTTAATACGATCAATAGCCAAGCGACGGAGTCGCTTGGCTATCCCACCCAAAAACCGGTCGCCCTCCTTGAGCGCATTATCTCCGCCTCCTGCCCCCCGGGCGGCCTGGTCCTCGACTGCTTCATGGGTTCCGGCACCACCGCGGAGGCGGCCGAACGCCTGGGGCGGCGTTGGATCGGTATCGACAACGGCAAGTATGCCGTCCACCTGGCCCGCAAGCGGCTGATCCAACTCCAGGGCCAACCCCGCCCGCCGGCCAAGGAACAGCACGACTATGTCGAATGCGACCACTGCGGCAACATCGAACGCAAGCCGAAGAAGCAGCGCAGCCCGGGCACCTATGCGGTGCGACCCTTCTCGGTGGAGTCGATGGGGGTCTATCTGCGCGCCGAGGCCTGGCTGACCGCCGCCGGTGAGCCCGCCGCCTGGCGCCCGGAGATGATCCGGGTCTTCGGCGGTGAGCCGGTCTCCGGCTTCGCGCTGCTGCATGGGCGTGACCACCGGGGCTGGATTCATGTGGGGCCGCTGGATGCCCCGGTGCCGATGCGTCAGGCCTGGGGCATTGCCCGCGAAGCGGCGCAGACCGATACCCACTTTGTCACCATCCTCTCGGCGGACCTCGATACCCTGCCGCACCCGGAGCGCGAGGACATCCGGGCGCAGACCGGTGTGCAGGTCACGCTGCGCATCATCCCCAACGCGGCCATCGAGCAGGTGGCCCTGCGATTGAAACGCGGGGCCGCCGCCGACGGGGCCATCGAGTCGATGGCGGTGCCGGCCTTCTATACCCCGCTCGCCATCGGCCTCACCGCCCAGGTGGATGGCCCGCTGGTGAAGCTCTGCCTGGAGCGCTGCGAGGTAGACGTGCAGAGCTTCCTGCTGAGTCAGCAGCCGGCGTTGAAGCCCGTAACCGACAGCCTCGCGCCCGCCCAGCGCAAGAAGGCCGTGGCCGAACAGGCACGCTGGCAGGCGCGCCGGGCGGTGCTGTTGGAATGGCTGGAGCGAGCCAATACCTGGCAGCAGTTCGTCGACTTCTGGGCGATCGACTGGGATTATGCGGACCATATCGGCCCGGACGGGCGGCCGGTGTTCGATACCGATTGGCAGAGCTTCCGCATCCGTCGCGGCAAGGGCCGGGTCGATCCGCTGGTGCTGACGGCCGAGTGCCGCTATGCCCAGCCCGGCCGTTACCAGATCGCCGCCCGGGTGACGGATGTCTTCGGCAACGACGGAATCAGCCTGGTGGACGTGGAGGTGGGCCAATGACGGCGGAGCAACCAGCACTGATTGCGCGCATCGGCGCCCGGGTCGATGCCTGGCGCGGCTTTGCCTTGGGCCGCGCCGGCGAGGCCTGGACCCAGCCGGGCGCCTATGTACCGGTGGGCGACGACGAACAGCCGGTGTCCGAGACCACGCTGATCCTGTTGCAGCATTGGTTCCGCGCCCTGCCCCATGAACTGCCGACCCTCGCCCGCGACGGTTCAGAGGGCGGACTGACCCGCTTCCGCTACTGGCCGCACCAGCGCCGCTGTGTGGAGACCCTGATCTATCTGCATGAGGTCCTGGGCGTCCGCAACGTCGACGGGCTCTATGACCGGTTCGGGGAACAGCGGGGCTTCACCGGCGTGGACCCTTGGCCAAAGCTCGGCGGCCAACTCGCCACCGGCTCGGGCAAGACCAAGATCATGAGCCTGCTGATCGCTTGGTCGACGCTCAACGCACTGCGGGAGGGAACAGAACATCTGGATCTCGGTCCGCAGGTGCTGGTGATCGCCCCCGGGCTCTTTGTGAAAGAGCGGTTGCTATTCGACTTTTTTCCCCAGGACAGACCCAGCGTGTTCCGCGCCGATCCGGTGATCCCGCCCATCCTGGAGCCGGATTGGCACTTGCCGGTCTATGGTCCGGAGACGGTGCCGCAGCGCCTGGACCCCACCGAGCCGGCCCTGATCGTGACCAATATCCATCAACTGCTGCGGGTGGATGAACCGCCGCCGCCCTGGCCAGGCCCCCAGTCGTCCGGCGGCCGGCAGATGCAATTGCTGTTCGAGACCCCGGAGCCCAAGCGACTGGAGTCCGAGTGCACCCCGCTCATCGCGCGGCTGCGCCGCGGCCCCGGGTTCCTGGTCATCAATGACGAGGCCCACCATGTGGGCGACGAGCCGGCCCATCAGCGCTTTGAGAAGACGGCGGCCAACAAGCGCGCGGTGGGGATGGGCAATGGGGAGGAGCCCGAATCCATGGCGTGGGTCCGTAGTCTGCGCACCCTGCATCAGCGCTGCGGCCTGGGGCTGCAAGTGGACCTCTCGGCGACCCTGTATGAGGAGGAAGGCGGGGCGACCAAGGCCAAATCCGTCAAGGCGCGGACGCCGCGACCTTTCCGCCACACCGTCATCGACTATCCGCTGCGCGAGGCCATCGCCGACGGCGTGGTCAAGCACCCGGTGCTGGAGCGGGTGAAGGTGACGGGTAAGGATGGGGCCGCGGGCGAGGTGGTGCTCGCCAATCAGCCCGACGCCTGGCTCAAGTACCAGCCACTGCTGCGCGCCGGGATCGGGCGCTGGCGGCGGGTGCGCGATCAACTCCGCTGCGAAGGCGATACGCGCAAGCCAATCCTGTTCCTGCTCTGCGCCGACCGCAACGAGGGGCAGGAGATCGCGAACTTCCTCACCTATGGGGAGGCGTCGCGGCAGGACCTGACCGGCACCCGTGCCGTCACCGGCTGGCTTGACCCACAGACGCAGGAGCGGCTCTTCGTGGAGCCGGATGCAGACGGCATCCCCCGCTCCACAGTGATTCAGATCCATATCGGCGCCAAGGAAGAAAAGAACGACGCGGACTGGCAGAAGGTGCGGGCCGCGGTCAACGCGGTGGACCACGACGAGATGCCCGACCCCGACCAGAACGCACTGGATGAGCGGGGCGAACGGCGGCGGCTGCCCAATCCATTCAATGTCGTCGTCAGCGTGATGATGCTCAAAGAAGGCTGGGACGTGCGCAACGTCAAGGTCATCGTCCCGCTGCGTTCCTGCGACAGCCGCACCTTGACCGAGCAGACCCTGGGCCGCGGGCTGCGGCGGATGCACCCCTCGGCGCTGGACGAGGACGGGGCGGTGACGGCGGCGAAGGAGGAACTGTATGTCATGCAGCATCCCTCATTCGACGCCATCATTGAGGAGATCAAGGACATCGTGGAGGTGCGCGATCCCGACAAGATCGTTCATGTGCCCGAATATGTACGGATCGAGCCACTGGAATCCGCCGAAGAGCGGGCGGCCCGCGATGTACGTTTCGTCTATTTCCTGGGCGAGCGGGAGCGGCTGGCGGACTGGCATGCGGGATTTCGGGTCGCGGACACACCAGCCACGCAGCGCCTGCCTTGGGTGGAAGACTTCCATGACCGGGAGGTGCAGACCTATCTGCGCGAGGCCATGCAGGCAGAGGATGCCGATGGCCAGCATTTCACCCTGTCCGCCGCGCCCTCTTTCAAGGACTATGACCAGGTCATCGAGGTCGCCTATGCCGTCCCGCTGTTGCGCGATATCCAGGCCGCCTTCATCCATATGAATGCGGTCAAGGCGGTAGTGAAGGAGGCGCTGGAACGGCGCACCTTCCGACTGCCACTGGGGCTGCCGCTGTCATTTGACCGGGCGATCGAGGCCGGTCCCGAGAGCGGGCGCATTGCGCTGTGCAACCTGTTGCGACCGGAGGTCATCGCGCGGGTGCGTGATACCCTGCGCGCACCCTTGCGCGAGGCGATTGCCGGGCGGCTGACCGAGCGGGTGGCGGAGCTGCGCGAGGTGCGAGGCGCGGACCTCAAGGCCTATCCGGCGCGCAAGCAGCATGAATTGGAACACACGCAGAAGAGCGTTTTTCGCAATGGTGCCTTCGACAGCGCGGACGAGTTGCGCTTCGCCGTCCTGGCGGAACGCTGTCCGGACTTGATCGGGTGGCTCTATAACCACCGTCAGGGGGTGGGTCTGCGCATCGAATACGACTGGCAGGGCCAACTGTCCCATTACTACCCGGACTTCGTGTTGCGGGTGCGCTGGGCCGGGCATTTCCATAACCTGATCGTCGAGGTAAAGGGCCGCCTGGATGAGCGCGACGCGGCCAAGGCCAGGGCCGGGCAGCGCTATGCCGCACTACTCGCCAGCCACGATGCGGAGCCCTGGCACTATCTGCTGGTGCAGGAGGATGCGAAGGTGGGGCGGGCGCACCTATCCTGGTTCGATCAATTGACCGAGCCGAGCATAGCGTCGCTGAAGGACTATATCGAAGGGGAACTCTGGTCGACGGGGAATATGCCGGCCGTGCCGACCACGTTGCAATGATGGTCGCGCGTTGAGTCCAGCTCCGACGACGGCCAGCGGTCCTGCATGCTCGGGACCTTAATCATTGGCCAAAAAAAGCCCGCTACCGCGGGCTTTTTTCTACTTGATCTTACCTTCTTTATACAACACATGCGCTCGGGCGACTGGATCAAACTTCTTGATCTCCATCTTGCCCGGCTGATTGCGCTTGTTCTTGGTGGTCGTATAGAAGTGACCGGTACCGGCGCTGGAATTGAGCCGGATCTTATCGCGTGCTGCCTTGGCCATGGACCTTTCCCCTTAAACCTGTTGACCGCGGGCACGCAGGTCACGAATGACCACGTCGATGCCTTGCTTGTCGATCAGACGCATCCCGCTGGCGGTGAGGCGCAAACGCACCCACCGGTTCTCACTCTCCACCCAGTACCTATGATAATGCAGGTTGGGCAGGAAACGGCGATTGGTCTTGTTGTTGGCGTGCGACACACGATGGCCGCTCATTGGTCCCTTACCGGTGACCTGACATACCCGAGACATGGCAGAGATCCTAAAAGATAAAAAATGACTGGGACCGGCAAGACATGGGGGCCCGAAAAAGAAGCGGAAGGCTATCACGGCCAGCGGGCAAGACGCAAGCCTTACCATGACAGCCTTACCATGAAAGTCGCGCCGGAAGCGCGGTCCAATGCTCCCTCCCCCCTCGCGGGGGAAGGCGGGGAGGGGGAACGGCCAAGGCGACCGCCGTGCTCAAGGCACCGGGCGGCGCGCCCGATCCACCCTACGCCTTCTTGGCACGCTTGGGCTTGGCCGCTGGCAGGGACTGCGCGAACTCACGCAGGCTCGCCTGGCCGGCCTCGTCGGCCGCGCGGTAGCGGGCGATCAGTTCGGCCTCCGCGGGGTCGAGCGGGGCGTTGTCGTCCAGACACAGGAGCCAGGTGGCGCTGACGGTGCCCAGGGCCGCTGCCAGGGCCATGGACTCCTCCAGACCCATGCGGCGCAACCCTTGCTCGTAGTTGCTGATGCGCGACTTGGAGTAACAGCCGGTGCGCTCGGCCAACTCGCTGAGCGAGAGCTTCTGGTCGTGGCGCGCCTGACGCAGGCGGTTACCGATACGCTGGGTCAGATCGGCGGCGGGATCGGCCTGGGGGACGGTGTCAGTCTGCGGGGCGATGTCGGTCATGGCGGCCTCTCATGGTGTTTTCTCGGCTCGGTGATTAGGGTATCCCAGGTCTGACACGTTTTGCATCCCCCTTGCGTGATTTGGGACACGAAACCGCTCTATCGGGTGGGACGCTGCTCGGTGTAGCGCTCCCTAAAGTGGGACAGCGGGAAACACGTAGGCCTCGCCCTGACCGGAGACCGGCGGAGCGCCGACCAGTAAGGAGGTGCCGTCGGTCGCGACCGCCGCCCCGAACTGCCCGCCGACCCCCGCCAATCCGTTGAGTTCGGTCCCCTGGTGCCACTCACCCTTCGCGCTGCGATAGACCCAGGCGGCCCCATGACCCCCCGATGCACCGGGGGCACCGATGACGGCGGTGAGACCGTTGAGACTTACGGCGGCACCGAACGCATCCCCCTGCTTCCCGTCGACCCGCCGCAGGCACTCGTCCAATGACCAAGCGTCAGGGTGGCGTGTATAGGCGCACACGGCGCCCCCGGCGGTGCGCGCCGCGTTGTCATGGGCGCGGGGTACCCCCACGAGGAGCCGATCGCCGGACAAGGCGACCGCGGCCCCATAATCCTGCCAACCGCCCGGTTCGGTGAACTTTGCGCTCTGCGCCCAGCCGTTCGCGGACCGTTGGAACAGGTAGACCGAGCCTTGCTCCCAGGCGCCCGGATAATCGTCGCCCGGGGCGCCGATGGCCAGCCGGTCGCCATCGAGCGCAAGCGCGGCGCCGAAATGGTCCCAGGCCGCCCGGTCGGCGGCCCGCAGCACCGCCTCACTGCTCCAAGTTTCACCGTAGCGCCGGAAGACATAGACAGCACCATAGTCGGTCATGGGTCCAGCCTTGTCACCGTCGTCTCCCGGGACCCCGACCGCGACCGTGTCACCCGAAATGGCAACCGCATACCCGAGGGCCGAGAAGCCATCGCCGTTGGGCACCGGGAGCCTGGCCTGCTGCGCCCAATCCTGCCCACGCCGCACAAAGACATAGGCCGCGCCATGCGCCGCCACCACCAAGGTATCCTTCGTCATGGCCAGCGCGGCCCCGAACTGGTCGCCGGCCATGCCGTCATGCGGCGTCAACCGGCGCTGCGCAATCACCCCGAGCGGCGTGTACTTGAACAGATAGACCGAGCCCAACCGACCCTTGATGACCGGGGCCCCCACCGCCAGGGTCCCCCCGCTCGTGGCGACCGACTGCCCGATGAGGTCGCCCGGATCGGAATCGCCGAACATGATCCGTGGACCGGGCTGCGGCGGCGGCAAGTCCGAGGTGGTGAGGGTGTAGCTGAAGGTGGCGCCATCCGCGACCGACCGGGGGACCGGCAGGTCGCGCAGAAATTCGGCATAGGCGACGACATTGTCCTCGCCCTCATAGTTGGTACCGTAGGCCATGAGCTTGATGGCGTAGGGCAGGTCCGATCGGACGTCGTCGACCCACAAGTTCACGCGCCGGGCATACTTGGCCGCGGCGTAGGCCTTGTAGTGGGCGGGGTCGCGATCGAGTTGCACGAGCCCAAAACAGGCGGCCGAGCCGAAATCGCGAAAGGCCGGGCGCTTGCGCAGCAGGGTGGTGGGGACGAATCCGTGAAGCGGGACGGCGGGCTGCCCGCAGACCACCAGATGATCGGCATCGTGGGCCTCGTCGGCGCCGTCGCGCGGGGTCTGGGTTTCATCCTTCCAAAACATACTGCTCATGGCGATTGGACTGACCCTGGCGCGCGGCGACCCTTTGAGGCCGGCGCGGGGATAGAATCGCACCCCGATCTGGGCGCGCGTACTCAGATCCGCGGTCACCACCATCTGCATGCAGGCGGTATAGGGCGCACTCTCGATCACCCCGAACAGCGCCAGGCGCCCATACAGCAGCGGCCGCACCGCGACCTTGGTGAGCTGCGGTTTGGCCTCGACGAAACCGATGTTATAACCGGTCAACCGCAGGCTGGTGCCGAACACGGTGTCGAGCCCGGCCAACCGCACATAGGCACTGGGCCCCAGATAGCCGACCTGTGGCCAACTCCCGGATCGACCAAAGGCCCACCCGAACTCCAGACCGGAAACGACCCGCGCCGCGTCAGGAATTATGAGCGGCAAGGGCGGCTGAATGTCGGGCGACCGATAGTCGTAGTCGGACAGTCGATAGGCCCCCTGGCGGTAGGGGCGCCCCACGCCGGGGGCGTACCACAGATCCAGCGCCCGATTATGGACGTTGCCGCGGGGCCGGGTCGTCACCCACAGGACATTGCTGTTGTAAAGCCATCCCATGGTCTTGATCAAATTGTATTCCTCATAGACCAGACCGAGTGCCCCCTTGATCCCGGAGGCGGGCGGATCGAACGCCGGCAAGGGCGGCGGCAAATCCTCCACATAAGGCCGGCGCGAGCGCTCAAAAGCGGTTTGGCAGACCCCCGCAAAGTCGCCATTGAGCTCCGGAAACTGGCTCGAAGCGAGGCTTGACCCGAGGCTTGACTGGGCCCCCAATAGGAGTGCCGGGACGGCGGCTACGATGATGCGATACGGGGACACGCAAGGCCTCTCCATTTCGACGATGTCATTCGCTGCACCAAGCGGGGGGCAGACGGCCGGCCAGGACGGCAGTCGTGGCCATTGCTGGATCGCTCCCTGGACCGAACGGGCGCACCGGCCACCCGCCGGGAGCGCCGTCTCGCCAATTCCAGGCAACCCAGAAATGATCAAGAATAGCCCAAAACGTTATCGAGGTGGAGTCAAGTTCGGCGCCTTTTTTCCTATGCCGCTGCCGCAGAAGCCTCCCCGCTGACGCACCCCCTAACCTTGCGACACATAGTCGAGCTTGACGGTCGGACTCTGCGCCGATAAGCTTCGTTCCATAATTATACCTTAGCGGTCGTCACCTCGATCGGGCGCGATTTCCTGTCGGTCAACGGCGGACTCGCCCTGGGCGATCATGTCTGGTACACCCCGACCCCGGCCGACACCGCCTTCACGGGGGGCCCGACCACCGTTGCCACCGGCGAGCTGATCGACATGGAAACCAATGGCAACACCATGGCGTCGCAATTGACCTTCAACTGATAGCAAGCGCACTCATCGCCCCGCGGCAGGCAACTGCCGCGGGGCGTTTTTTATAGGGCCAACTCGATGCCCGACACCAACACCCCCGGCAAGAGCGCGCTCTCGGTGCTGCGCCCCTCATAGGTCCCCGCGTCCATCAACAGTTCACGCTCGCAGGTCAGCCCCTCCAGCCGGTCGCCGAGCAGATGGTAGAGGCTGTCGTCGAAGCGCATGACCTTGACCGGGGCCTGGATCACGCCGTTCTCCACCCACCAGGTGCCGAAACGGGTCATGCCGGTGACCCGGCAGTCGTTGGGGTCGGACCAGTTGCAGTACCAGAGGTTGCCGATCCACAACCCGGTGTCGAGCCGGGCCAGGACCTCACAGGACGGCAGTTCGCCCGGGTCCAGCCCCACCGACTCCGGCGATCCACCCGCGGCATTCACCGGCTCACCGTATTCCTTGGCGTCCCGGGCATCGACCAGGCAGCGGCCGAAGCGCCCGCCCTCGATCAGGGTGACGCGATCCTGCTTGATGAAGCCATCGCCAGTAAAGTCGGCGGCCAGCCCCCGGTCCTGCTCCTCGCGGATGGTCACCCGCGGATCGAATGCGCGCTCACCCAGGACCAGCTTGAGCAAGGGGGTCTGACGGGTGCGATGGCTCTTGAGGTCGAACCCACCCCAGGCCAGCATATTCATCAATTCGGCCACCGCGGACGGGGCCAGATAGGCCCGATACGAACCCGGTGCGATGACCCGCGCGGGCCGCCCCATCACCTCCAAACCCTGGCGCAGTTCATCCAGCTTGCGGGCCAGCACCACGGGCTCCCAATTGAGCCCGCTATAGCTTGCCTTCACCGCCTTGTCCGCCTCCAGATAGCCGCTGAAGTCCAGATTGAAGCTGCGGCTGCGGTGCCAATGCCGATGACCGATAGAACTGGCCAGGCCCTCGCCGATCTCACCGGAGGCCCAAATGCCGACGAGGTCCAGTCCGCTGGCCGCGTGGATGAGATCGGCCACCGCAGTACGCGCATCCGGCGGGTCCTCGCCCACCTGGCGCTCGCTGGCCGTGGCCTCCAGCGAGTAATTGAGATAGGGGTCCTCCGGCACATGGACGATGCGCTCGCGCAACCGCGTGAGCAACTGCCGGGCGCGGGCCAGGTCGGCCTCCGGATCGCCGCTCAAGTCGCAGGACGCCTCCGCCTGGCGCTCACCGTCGATCAGATTGAGCCCGAGCGCGGCGGCGCGCACCGCCCCGGCCTGGCGGATGCGGTTGTGGTTGAGCCGCACGAAGTCGGACGACTCGACCCCCAGGCTGCAAAACAGGTGCTCATCGCCACCGAGTTGCTCGAACAGCCCGGCGGCCAGTCCATAGAAGCCATCCTGATTCATTGCGCACCCCCAAAGACCGCCACGCCACGGAACAGCCCGGGCGGGGTGGCGTGTCCCACATAGACCGATTGATTGGGCTCGCCCTTACCGCAGTTCTGCACCCCGCGCACCTCCAGGGTCGCCGGCCCGCCGACGCCGTCGAGGCTGCGCCAGAACTCCGCCGAAAGTCCGCGATAACCCGGGTTACGCACCAGCCCCGCCAGCGCGCCGTCCACGATCAGCCGCCCCAACTCACAGCCGAACTGGAACTTGTTGCGGCTGTCGTCGATCGACCAGGAGCGATTGGTGTCCATCAGCACACCACGCTCCACCCGGGCGATCAGGTCGTTCAGACGCCCCTCCCCCGGCTCCAGGTTGAGGTTGGCCATGCGGTCGATGGGCGGGCGGTCCCAGCCGCAGGCCCGCGCGTTCGCCGTCCCCATGAGACCGCTGCGGGCCTGCGACAGGCGCCCGCCCAGCGGCCGTTCCAGCAGCCCGTTGCGGATCAGGTACTCGCGCTGCATCGGAGTGCCCTCATCGTCCGCCGCACCGCTCACCAACTCACCGGGGACCGTGGGGTCGAAGGTGACGTTGAGGTACTGCGAGCCATAGCGATAGGTGCCGAACATCGCCGGGGTCACGAAGCTGGTGCCGGCATAGTTGCGCTCGTCGCCCAGGATGCGATCGAGTTCCAGCGGGTGGCCGATGCTCTCGTGGATCTGCAACACCATCTGCCCGGGTGTCAGGATCAGGTCGCGGGTATCGGACGGGCACTCGGGGGCCGTCAGCAGCGCGATGGCCTCCTCCGCCACCCGCGGCGCGTCCGCCAGCAGACCGACCGCGGCGATGCGCTCCAGCCCGCCCTGCTGCGCCCAGTCCGCCCCGCCGCCGTGGCGGTGTTGGGTCTGGGTCCCGGCATTAGCGACTGCCGCCAGCCCCGGGCTCACATAGTCCCAGACCTGGGCGACCCGCCCGCCGTCGCTCGTCACCAGCAGTTGCCGGACCTGATGCCAGGCGAGCCAGGCGGACCAGTCGACGATGCGCTCATCGATGGCCAAGGCCTCATTGGCGTCCTGGAGCAGGCCGAGCTTGTCCGCGAGGCCCAGCGACTCCCAGGGCTCCGCGACCTGCGAGCGATAGTCCGCCCGCAGGTCGCTGCGCGGATAGATGGCCGCATCGAAGAGCCCGAGGCTGACGTGGGCCGCGGCCCACCCCAGCGCCCGGTCGGCCGCCGCCCGCAGGCCGGCGTCGCTGAGATCGCTGGTCGCCCCATAGCCGACCCCGCTGCCGGCCACCACCGTGATCATGGCACCCAGGGATTCGCCCAGTGCGCTGGGCTCCACCACCCCCTGGCGGACCTCCAGATGGTCGGACGACTCCGCGACCAGGCGCAGGGTCCAATAGTCGCAGGCGGGGGCCAGGGCGGCGAAGCGGGTGGCGGTTTGTTCCAATAGTTTCATCGGCAGGGTCCGGTGTAGAAGATTGACGCGGGAATCTGGGCCGCGGGGCGGGCGATGTCAACCTGCTGGGACCACTATAGTGGACCCCGAAAACCTGGAAGGTCTACGCCAACCTCGCCGCCATCGCCCGCGCCCGCCACGACGCCCCCGCCGCCGCCGACTGGCAGGCCAAGGCCGATGCCAAGCGGGCCGAGGCCGAGCGCCTCGCCGCCGGCCCGGACCGCGACCAGGACCCGGCCGCGCCCCCAACCGCCAACCCATGGAGGCCCTGACCGCCCTAGCCCAGGCCGTCTATGAGGCCCGCACCCAGCAGCGCGCACACGCGCCCGATGTGGCCGAGTCACTGGCCCAAGTCGCCGGGCTCCCGGCCCCCTTGGGCGCCTTCGGCCGCTTCCTTCAGGCCCTCGCCCGCCATGAGAACCCGCCCCCGCCCCCGGACCTCCCCGCCCCCCTGGCCCAACTCGCCGCCGCCCTGCGCGACGCCCTGGCGGGCGGCCATTGACCCTAAACCCTGGAATTGCTCACGCCAAGACGCCAAGCTCGCCAAGAAATTCAATCGGGTCGATCCGCTATCCAGATCACCCTCCGGGCGATTGGCGCAACGCTGATAACGCACTGAAAAACCTTGGCGAGCTTGGCGCCTTGGCGTGACAACCGCTCTTTATAGGTTGACCCTTGTGACACCGCCCGAGCGGTGTCACGAGAAAAGAGCGGGGCCTTGGGTCTAGGTGCGGCGGCGAACGGATATGAGCGGCTCAGGGGGCCATGCTTGGCCGTCCGAAACGCCCAATCTCAGAGGATATGACGATGCACTCAACGACCAAACGCCTAACGATAACGGCCTCCGCCTTGTCGGTTGCACTATTGCTCTGCGGCTCGCCCGCGATGGCAGCGGAGGCCCCAGCGGCAACCTTCCCGCACTGGACGCAGGAGCAGATGCAACAGAAGGCTGAGGACTTGTGGGTGCGATGGGGCGTGACCCCGGAGCAACGCCAGCAATACTGGGAGTCCAAGCAAAAGGGGCGATAGAAGGATGATGACCCCGCATGCTGAGACAGCGCCGCCGACTCTTGGAACGTGAGAGCGTCAGCATTGTGGATTGACCGAGCAGGCTGAGGGCTTAGACCCCGAACCAACACTCGGGGTCGCTCGCCCACTTGATGGTGGCCAGCAAGGCGATAGCAAGCCGCCTTGGTGGCCGTCACCAGGACCGCGCCAACCGGGAAGGGCGCGACGAATCGGTGCCGGCGTCGCTCACGACCAGCCAGAAAGCGCAGTTGTCACGCCAAGGCGCCAAGCTCGCCAAGGCTTTTCACTCCCTTATCGATGCTCGACGATGCACCCGGTGGATGACCTGGACACTCGACACAGCGCATTGTCTTGCTTGGCGAGCTTGGCGCCTTGGCGTGAGCAATGACCGGGCTTAGGTACAGGAGTGCCACCTGACCCGGGCGCCGCCTGGCTGGGCCGACACACCGCCGCCGGTCGGAAGTTGACGGTTATACCCTTAATTTCTTCCAGGCAAGCCCCAACTTGGGGGTGATCCATGGCCTAAAATCGGGGCCGGAAGACGGTTGTTAGCCAACAGGGGGAAAAATCCCGTGTCAGTCATCATCGAAGAGGCCATCCGCGGGTGGATGGCGGCCAACCGCGGACTGCGCGAGCAGGTCGTCAGGCAGGGTGTCGAGCGCTTTTTTGCGACCCTGGGAGACCGCGAACCAACGACCCCGGATCAGGTCGGGCGGGCCGTCGCCGCCGCGCGTGACACGGTGTTCGCCGCGCTCACCGCGCAGCCGGTGCTGGATGCCCTGCCCTTCCCGCCGGTGGAGCCCGGCGCCCGCGAGGCCCTGCGCAGCCATTGGTACGGACTGAACCCCGCCTGGGTGTTGCCCGGCCCCCCGACCACCGAGCGCTCGCTCTCCGCGCAACGCCTCGCCATCGCCGCGGGCGGCGGGAGCCTGCTGGGGATGCTGATCTTCGGGACCTTGTTCAACCTCAGCCTGGATCTCCGGGCCATCGGGATGTTGATCGGCGCCCCGGCCGGTGCCGCGGGGGCCATGTATGCGGTCGGTCGGCTGGCGGAGAGCAAGGCGCTGCGGGTCGCCCTGACGACACTGCTGGGCCTGGCCGGCACGCTGGATCTCGCGCGCGTCGCCACCCTGGGGGCCGTCGGTCTCTGGGGTCGGCTCGCCGGGGTCGGGCTGCTGCGGCGCATCCTGCTCTATCCAGGGGTGGTCGCCCTGCTCGCCTTCACCAAGGGCAGCAGCCAATATGACCGCGGTGCCTACCGGGAGTCGATCCAGGACCTGATCCGGCAATGGGTCGATGGCTCGGCGATCCTGCTGTGCAGCCTGGCCACCGCGCCGGTCCAGGCACCCCGTGGCCCGGTGCTGGACCCGGACCTCGCCCGCGCCATCCAGGACCTGCACCGCGCCGACCTGCCGGGTCTGCCGGCCGCCGCCGAGGCCCTGTTGCTGGAGGCGCGCCGCCTGGGGCTCGCGGGGCTGACCGACCCGGCCCGCTTCACGGCAGCCGAGCGCGCCCAGCGCCGTCGGCTGCGCTGGGGTCCGGAACTGGCCGAGCACTACCGCCCCTTCGGTCTGATCGAGGCGGGCGACACCGTCATCGTCGAGGACGAGCCGGTGATTCAGAACGACACCGTATTGGAGAAGGGCCTTGTACGAAAACAACGTTCCTAACGCGCTGCGGATCGCCACGCCGCTGGTCCGCCCGACGCTCGCCATCGACTTCGGCACCTCCAACACCTATGTCACCAAGTGCGCCGGCGACCGCGAGGAGCCGGTCGGGGTGGACTTCGGCGACGGCCGCGACGGGCTGGCCACCGCGATCCTCTACCGCGACGACCAGACACCCCTGATCGGCTACCAGGCACTGGAGGAGTTCGGGGAGGGCGCCGCCGACCACCCGGACTATTACCTGCGCGCCCAGTTCAAGCCGGACCTGGCCTCCAGCGAGGAGGCGCGCCGCAACACCCGCGACTTCCTGTCCGGCGTGCTGGATGTCGCCCGCCGTCAGCACAAGGACATCGACCCCTTGCAACGCCAGGTGATCTTCGGCGCACCGAGCGAGGCGTCGGAGGAGTACCGGGAGGTGCTGCGCACGGCCGCGCGCGACGCGGGCTTCGGTGAGGTCCGCACGGTGGACGAGCCCAAGGGGGCCATCTATTTTCATCTCCATCGCAAGGATATCACCCCGGCCGAGGCGCTCCAGGGGGCATTGGTGGTCGACTTCGGCGGCGGCACCTGCGACTTCGCGCTCTTGGTGCGAGGGGAGGTGATGCACTCCTGGGGCGATATGCACCTGGGCGGGCGGCTGTTCGATGACCTCTTCTACCAATGGTTCATCGAGCAGAACCCGGACGCGGTGGCCGCGATGCAGCGCGAGCGGGCGGAGTTCTTTGTCCTGGCGGTGCGCTGCCGGGAGGCCAAGGAGAAGTTCTCGCTGGCCATGGCGATGGACCCGGCCCAGGTCTTCCGCAAATCCATCGGCGAGTTCGGACGCATCAGCGACCTCACCTGGGAGGCGTTCCTGGCACGGGCGCGCCACTACCGCCCGTCGCGCACCTTCGCCGACTATCTCCGGGCCATGAACCCAGATGCCTATGGACATCTCCAGTCCGCCGGCCAGGGGCTCGACCTGCTCGACTGGTTTCGCCAGACGCTCCGCCAGGGACTGGCCCACGAACGGGTGCGGCAACACGAACCGGCCTGTGTCATCCTCACCGGCGGCAGCAGCGCCTGGCCCTTCGTCGCCGCGATCATCACGGAGGAGCTCGCGCAGCTCGCCAAGCCCGCGCGCCTGGTCAACAGCGACCGACCCTATGTCACCGTCTCCCAGGGCCTGGCGATACTCCCGGCCCTACAGTCGCGGCTGGCGACCACCCAGACGGCACTGCACACCGAGCTCCCGGGCTTCATCGACGAGCGCATCGATCCGTTGCTGAAACGGCGCCTCGACGAGGTCGCCGAGCGTATCGCCGAGCGGGTGGCGGTGGGGCTCTTCGACCAGGGGATCGCGCCCATCCTGCACGCCTTCCGCCGCACGGGCGGCTCGGTGGCCGCGCTCAAGGAACAGATCGCCGCGCAGGCCGTCGCCTTCCAGCCGCAGATCGAGTCGATCGTCACCACGGCGATCGCCCAGGTGCTCACCGGGGTGGCCGCCGACACCACCGAGCTGATGCGCGACTGGTATCGCCGCCACGGGTTGAGCTTCGGCCAGGGGGTCAGTCACGACGGCCGGCCATTGACCAAGGGCAACGATCTCAGCATCGCCGACCCGAACATCTATGCCGAGATCGAGGGGGTCATCTTTGCGCTGTCCACCACCGTGGTCACGGTACTCGCGGCCGTGGTGAGCGGCGGGGCCGGCACCGCGCTCATCATGTCCGGTCACCTGGGTCTGGCGATCGGCGCACTGATCGGTCTGGTCGCCGGCTTCCTGGTGGCGCGTTACGGCACGGAGGAGGCCAAGCGCCGCGCCGAGGCCTGGGAGGGCACGCCGCGCTGGATCATCGCCCGCGCACTCACCGACGCGAAGATCGCCAGCCTGCGCGACGACATCAAGGCGCAGGTGGCGGATAAGGTGAAGGCGCAGGCGGACGGCGCCCGGGAGGGATTGGAGGGTCAGATCCGGCGGCAGGTGGAACAGGAGATCGAGAACATCTCAGCGATCGGTCACTTCCTGTGAGGCGGGGGGCGCCGATCACCACGCGCCACGGCCTCAGGCCCGGCGCCGGAGCAGCCCCCACAGTTTGGTGGTCGGCACCACCACCGCGAGCACCAGGGCGCCGGTCAGGATGCCCACCAGGGCATCCAGCAAGAGCGGCGCCAGGAACGCCAGGACCGCACCCACGCCCGCCACGCCCCCGGCCAGCTGAGTGGCCCATTCGACCAGATGGTGGATGGCGGGGACACCGTGACGAATGATGCCGCCGCCGACCAGGAACATGGCGGCGGTGCCGACGACCGAGAGGGTCTGCATCAGCCGGGGGGCGGCGGCGACCAGGAGCCGGCCCAGACCGCGCACCGCGTCCGCCCAGGCCCCCGCCCCGGCCACCCGGCTGAGGTAGAGCCCGGCATCGTCCAACTTCACGATCCCCGCCACCAGACCATAGACGCCGATGGTCATGAGCAGCGCAATCGCCGCCAGCACCGCGACCTGCTCGGCAAAGGGCGCGGCCGCCACCGTTGCCAGGGCGATGACGATGATCTCGGCGGAGAGGATGAAGTCGGTGCGCACCGCGCCCTTGATCTTGTCACGCTCCAGGGCGGCAAGGTCGGCATTGGGGTCTTGCAGTGCCTGCGCCAGCTCCGCCTGGTGGGCCGCGTCCTCGCCCTTGGCCGCCAGCCAGTGGTGGGCCAGCTTCTCGAACGCCTCGAAGCTCAGATAGGCGCCGCCCACCATCAGCAACGGCACGATGGCCCAAGGCGCCACCGCGCTGATCCCGAGCGCCCCCGGCACCAGGATCGCCTTGTTGACTAGCGACCCCTTGGCCACCGCCCACACCACCGGCAGTTCGCGCTCCGCCCGCACCCCAGCCACCTGCTGGGCGTTGAGCGCCAGGTCGTCACCCAGTGCGCCGACCGTGTTCTTGGCCGCCACCTTGGTCATGAGCGAGATGTCGTCGAGGACCGAGGCGATGTCGTCGATCAGTGCGAGTAGGCTGCTGCCGGCCATGGGTGCGATCTCACAAACGTTGGATGGGTGGGTGGATAGGTCGATTTAGGCAAGACTACCAGCACTCGGGCTCGAATCCCGACCGATTTTTCGCCTCAATGAGCTGATCGCGCAAGATGGATCAGCAACTCAGCCACTGCTCTCGGATATGATTGAAGTTGATTGCTTCCACTTTGAGTTCGGAAGCATAGTGATAAAGCGGAAGATCAGCCGTGACGAGGACCAATCGTTGTTCTCGCGCCGTAAGGAACAGTCCGGCATCGGTGACTCCTAACTTGAAATACACTGGCGTTGCAACGATCTCCTTCGAAAGCATGAAAATCTCACTGAGAGTCGTCAAGGCGGCTTGAGCCAGCAATTGCTTTGCTTGTTGCCTCTTCTTGGGATCGAGCCAATCCAACAGGTTTGAAACTTCGGCAATCACATGCGGCGTCGTGCAGGTCCATCCGAACTGTCTGACCAGATCGTCGATACCCTGGACATCATCGGTAGTGAAAGCCTTTGTTCTCTTGAATTTTTCGACCTCGCCTCGGCCAAGCATGCCAACGATGTAGACAATCAGTAGATTCGCATCGATCAGAATGCCTTTCAGTGGTGATGCAAGGTGATGATGGCGCACATCAAAGACCCCTTATGCTGATGGAGATCAGATGGCCATCGTCAGGATCGATCCGGAACACTTTGTATTCCCGAAGGGTTTCTTCTTCAACCGTTGGGAAAAGGCCAGGTCCGTTTGTTCTTCTTCTGAGCTTGTGCGGCGAATCATACCCAAGGGTCACGAGCCATTGATTGCTCGTGTCATCAAACACGACCTCTTCGAGCGCCAGATTCTCCAGCGATTCCTGGTCAAATAGCGCACGGGCATGTTCCCGAGCCGAAGTAATTGCATTCTTGATGTCGATACTCACAGATATTTCTCCGGGTTATTCGATGCTGTGAATGATGGAATCGCAAGGCTGCGGCCGGGTCACTCTATAACCTCGCGGCGCAGGGTACGCAGAAACCCACTGGGACAATCAAAGCGACGCCCAGCACGACGGACGTGGCGCATCGCCTGCAATGCCTTCTTGCGGCCCTCCAAGCGGGCTTCATGCCTGCTGTGACTGTTCTCCTTGGTAGGCCCGAAGGATACCCCATCGGGCGGGCGGGATGCACGCCGACGGACGATTGCGTCGGCAGCGCTGCGTCAGGGGCGGGATCGGGCTGAAGTCACGCCCCTCAGGCGGCAGCTTGTGAAGCGCGCAACGGTCCCGAAGCCGCCCGCACCGCACGACGACTTCACACGGTAACGCACCGCCTGCCCCTTAGGCCTATACTGCCGCGTTTTTCACCCCGCCCCCAGAAGGTCACCCATGTACTTCCGTTTCCCCGTGGTCATCGTCGACGAGGACTTCCGCTCCGAGAACGCCAGCGGCACCGGGGTGCGGGTGCTGGCCAAGGCGATCGAGGGGGAGGGCATCGAGGCGCTCGGCGTCACCAGCTTCGGCGACGTGGCCTCCTTCGCCCAGCAGCAGTCGCGCGCCTCCGCCTTTATCCTGTCCATCGACGACGAGCAGTTCTCCTCCCCCGAGGAGACGGCGGAGGCCATCGCCCAGTTGCGCGCCTTCGTGCAGGAGATCCGCTTCCGCAACTCGGACATCCCCATCTTCCTCTATGGTGAGACCCGCACCTCGCGCCACATCCCCAACGATGTGCTGCGCGAGCTGCACGGCTTCATCCACATGTTTGAGGATACGCCGGAGTTCGTGGCCCGTTATATCGTGCGGGAGGCGCGTAACTATCTGGATTCGCTCGCCCCGCCATTCTTCCGCGCACTCACCCACTACGCGGCGGACAGCTCCTACTCCTGGCACTGCCCCGGACACTCGGGCGGTGTGGCCTTCCTCAAGAGTCCGGTCGGGCAGATGTTCCACCAGTTCTTCGGCGAGAACATGCTGCGCGCCGACGTGTGCAACGCGGTGGAGGAGCTGGGGCAGTTGCTCGATCACACCGGCCCCGTCGCGGCCTCGGAGCGCAACGCGGCGCGCATCTTCCACGCCGATCACCTGTTCTTTGTCACCAACGGGACCTCGACCTCCAACAAGATCGTCTGGCACTCCACCGTGGCCCCGGGCGATGTGGTGGTGGTAGACCGCAACTGTCACAAGTCGATCCTGCACGCCATCACCATCACCGGGGCCATCCCGGTCTTCCTGATGCCGACGCGCAACCATTACGGGATCATCGGCCCCATCCCGCTGTCCGAGTTCAGTTGGGAGAATATCGAGCGCAAGATCGCCGCCAACCCCTTCGCCACGACCGGCAGCCGCCCGCGCATCCTCACCATCACCCAGAGCACCTATGACGGGGTCAGCTACAACGTCGAGACCATCAAGGAGATGCTCGACGGGCACATCGACACCCTGCATTTCGACGAGGCCTGGCTGCCGCACGCCGCCTTCCATGATTTTTACGGCGATTATCACGCCATCGGCGAGGGCCGAGCCCCCTGCGTGGACTCGATGATCTTCTCCACCCAGTCCACCCACAAGCTCCTGGCGGGGCTGTCGCAGGCGTCGCAGATCCTGGTGCAGGAGAGCGACAACAACAAACTCGACCGCGACGTGTTCAATGAGGCCTTCCTCATGCACATGTCCACCAGCCCCCAATATGCCATCATCGCCTCGTGCGACGTGGCGGCCGCCATGATGGAACCGCCCGGCGGGCCGGCCCTGGTGGAGGAGTCGATCCTGGAGGCGCTCGACTTCCGCCGCGCCATGCGCAAGGTCGACGCGGAGTTGGAAGAGTCCTGGTGGTTCAAGGTCTGGGGCCCGGATGAGCTGGCAGAGGAAGGCATCGGCGAGCGCGAGGACTGGATCCTGCGCGCCGGCGAGCGCTGGCACGGGTTCGGCGACCTGGCCCCCGGCTTCAATATGCTCGACCCCATCAAGGCGACCGTGATCACCCCCGGGGTGGACGTGGACGGCAATGTCGCCGACTGGGGCATCCCGGCCGCCATCGTCACCCGCTATCTGGTCGAGCACGGCATCATCGTGGAGAAGACCGGGCTCTATTCGTTCTTCATCATGTTCACCATCGGCATCACCAAGGGCCGCTGGAATACCATGGTCACCGAGCTCCAGCAATTCAAGGACGACTATGATCACAATCGTCCGCTGTGGCGCGTCTTGCCCGACTTTGTCGCCAAGCAGCCGCGCTATGAGCGCATTGGCCTAAAGAACTTGTGCGACCAGATCCACGCGGTCTATCAGGAACACGACATCCCTCGACTCACCACCGAGATGTATACCTCTGAGATGGCGCCGGCCATGCGCCCGGCCGACGCCTTTGCGCGCATGGCCCACCGCGAGATCGAGCGGGTGGAGATCGACCATCTGGAAGGCCGTATCACCGCCATCCTGCTCACCCCCTACCCGCCCGGCATCCCGCTGCTGATCCCCGGCGAGCGGTTCAATGCCACCATCGTGCGCTATCTCAAGTTTGCCCGCGCCTTCAACGAAAAGTTCCCGGGCTTCGAGACCGATATTCATGGCTTGGTCAAGGAAGGGCTCAACGGGCATGTGCGGTATTATGTGGATTGTGTGCGGTGAACGCAGAACCCTGGATTCCGCTGCGCTCCATCCAGGCTACGGGAAACCGCTCCGTAGAATACTTGCCCAACCTCAGCGCCGACGCGCTTGTGATTTACGTTGACCAATCGACTTTGACCTGGAGCAATTGATGGGAATCTTTACGCGCTTTCTCCTGATTGACTGCCCGGAAGAAATTCACTGCGAGGCCGACGGCACCCAGCCCGCGTTTGATGTCAATTTCACCGCGGACGGAGAGATTCCGTTTCCCCAGGTGATCTTGCATGCACACGGGAAACAAATACTGCTTAATGGCGATGCCATCCGATCCAGCCAGGACAAGGACTATGTCGCCGCGGTGCCGGCGGGGACGCTCCAAGGCGAGCGCGTCAGCGTCCAGGTCGAGGGCTGTCGCCAGGCCGACCTTACGCATGCGCGGGGTGAAGACTGGGTCAAGGAACACCGGGAGTTGCGTCTGATCCGTCCGCCGCAACCCAGGGCGGAAATTCGTCCGGCGGTGTCCGGCGGGGCCGAGGTAAAGCTCTACTTCGGCATCCACAAACACATGCACCAGCCTTATTACAACACCACCGACCGCAACTATTGGGACGGTGAGAAGGACGGTATCTTCGGTTCGCGCGGCGGCAACTATACGGATTTCATTCCCACCGCGGTGCGGCAATACATGGAGGGCGCACTGCCGCATGCCGGGCTGTCGACGAGTTGGAGCGGCTCACTGATCGAACAACTGGATCGCTGCGGCGCCGAGGGGCTGTGCGGCGGCCGCTTCGCGGGCTGGAACGCGGCGCTGCGCCAACTGGCCGCGGCCAAGACCCAACTGGATAACCCGCGCATCGCCTTTTCCGCGTTCGGCTTCTTTCACCCGCTGATGCCGCTGATCCCGGCGCAAGACATCGTGCGCCAGATCGCCTCGCACCGCGACCTGATCAAACAGACCTTCGGCATCGAGGCGTCGCGCGTGTTGTTTCCGCCTGAGACCGCCTTCCATGTACGCATGATCCCGGCCCTAGTCGAGGCTGGCGTAACGGCGTTGATCTATGACTCGATCCACCGCTTCCGCGCCTGTCGCGACTACCCCTATGCCGGCATCAATGAGGGCATGTTGCCGCCGAATGCCGCCGAGCAGGCCAACCCGCCAGTGGATGATTGGTTGCAATTGACCAATATCTGGGCCGGATCGAAGATTTCACCACGCCTGCTGCGGCCGGAATATGTAGGCTATGAGGACCCGGACGGCACGCTCCATAAGATCATCGCCGTCCCAGCCGAGCGCTATATTGGCAACGAGGACGCGCGCGGCGGCTTCGGTGCATTGCAATATCCGGATGTGCTGGGTCAGGTCTATGACCGGATCGTCAGCACCGGCAGCTTCGATCCGGCGCATCCGCCGTTTTTCGTGCTGCATTCGGACGGCGACAATCATGGTGGCGGGGCCGACAGCTACTACGGGCACAACACCGCGCGGCTGGTCGAATGGCTCCAGCAGGACACCCGCTTTGAGCTGACCACGGTGGAGGATTATCTGCAACGCTTCCCGCCCGACCTCACCCAGGTGTCCCATATCGAGCCGGGCTCCTGGGCCGGGGCCGACAACGGCGACCCGCAATTCATGAAGTGGTTCAGCCGTTATGATCGGCCTTACTCGCCCGATTTGAATTCGTGGGCGGTGCTCACCGCCTTCCAGAATGCCGTGCATACGCTGGAAGCGAGCGCGCCCGATCATCCGGACCTCCCCGCCGCCATCCGCCTGCTGTTGACCGCCGAGACGAGCTGTTACTGGTATTGGACCGGCCAACACGGTTGGGACCAGCAGGTGACCAACGCCGCCAATCTGGGACTTGGCCTGCTCAAGCCGGCGCTCGATACGCTGGTGGCGACCGGCCACGACCGCCAGGGTCCGACGATCTTTCCGCCGTGGGTGACCCCGGAGAATCCGGGCGGCCAGCGCTGGGGCCAGGGGTGTCTGCGCGATGCGCCGCGCCAAGGCGTCGCCCACGCCTTCGTCGCCGATGTCTGCGGGCTGTCACGGGTCGAACTGGTGCTACGCACCGCCACCGGGGAACAGCGCTTGACCATGCACAACCACGGCCCCTATCCCTGCGAGACCGGGGCCGCGGTGACGGCGGACTATTTCACCGCCGACCTGCCGATCGGTGCTGGCGATGTGCGTTATTTCATCGAAGCGCAAGACCGGCGCGGGAATGTGTCCAGGGGCGCCCTGGAACGTATTTTTCTGGCCTGAGGAGTGACCGACCATGCAACGATCCGCCCTTGCCCTCGCACTCCTGTGCGCCGCGCTGCTCACCGGCTGCGCCACCCTGACCCAGCCTTGGAAGGCACCGGAGGTGAGCCTGACCGGGCTGCGGCTCAAGGAATTGACCCTGGCACGCCAGGTCTTTGTGGCAACGCTGGCAGTGCATAACCCCAACGACCGGACCCTGCCGATCAAGGCCATGACCTACAAGCTGAAACTGGAAGGGCAGGAGCTGGCGCAGGGCGCGAGCGCGCTGGACCGTCAGATCCCCGCCTTGGGCGATGCGTCGGTCGACGTGGAGGTGATTGGCAGCCTGCTTGGCGTGACCCAGATGCTACCCGCCCTGGCCACCAAGCAGACACCCCTGGATTGGACCCTGACGGGGACGGCGACCATCGCCGACGGGCTACTCACCCTACCCTATCGCTATTCAGGTCAGGTGGACCCCCAAGAGGTCCTGTCGCGCGCCGGTGCGCTGACGACGCCGACGACGCGTCAGGCCGCACCGCGACGATAGCCCGTCGCGTGGCGTTGGAACCGGTACTCAAGTCAGAGATCCGCGAACTGGACTACCGCCTGACCATCAAGCTCGGGGCCATGATGATAGCGGCGGTGGCCGCCGTGGCAACACTGATCATGCTGCTCTGAACTCACCGCGCCGCATGGCGGCGCAGGCCGCCATCGATCGGGCGGCGCGGGGCGCGGTGGCGCTGGAGAACCTGCGGCGAAACCGGCGGCGGCGCCGAAGTCCGCCGCGGTGGTGATGGTGAAGAAGCGGCAGGTGATTTCGCGGGATGACTGAGGACCGGACGCCCGTCGACCGTTCGACACGCTCACGGTTCAGGGCGCCGGGCGTTTTGCAGCAAACGGGCAAGACCCTATACTCCGGTCAAGGCTCAGAGGATTTCATCATGACCACAGTGACCTTCGATACCCATCTCTTCGTGCGAACCATCCAGGCGTCCGGCATCCCCGAGAACCAGGCCGAAGCCATCGCCGAAGCCTTCAGGGTGGCCCAGAGCAACGCCGAACTGTCCACCAAAGGCGACCTGAGCGAGCTGGAGTATCGGCTCAAGAGCACGATCAACGAATCCAAGGTGGATATGATCAAGTGGGTCGCGGGCCTGATGCTGGCTCAGGCGGCCGTCATCGCGGCCTTGGTCAAGCTGCTCTAGGTGCCCGTCGGGTTACGCTTCGCTAACCCGAGCTACGGACTTGGCGCTGCGGGGCCTGCATGGCGTCCCAGGCGGCACGCACGGCAGAGGCGGCAGCGGCCGCCTCCTGGGCCGCGCGCTCGGCCTCTTGGCGCGCGCCTTGCGCGCCCGCGCCATGGTGCGGCTGATCCCGCCTAGTTTGGCGATGGCGGTGAGGATGTCGTCCTTCGCGGGGTCGATGGTCATGCGCGCGGCCTGCGCCCTGGCCTCTTGGTCGGTCAGGGCGCGGGCCTTGGCGGCGGTTTCCTCCAGGGTGGCATGGGGGCCGAAGGGTGCGTTGGACGTCGGGGCGGTGTCGTCGCGCCTGGAAGCCGCTCCCACGGGGTCGGGGGCGACTGCGTCGCGGTAACGGCCATGGCGCCCGCACCACCCCGCAAGATCCGGTCGTCCTGCTGCGGGTCGTCGCTCGGGTTGAGCCGGTCGATGACGACGCGCTCGCCAGCGCCGTCGGGGGCGATGCGCTCGAAGATGGCGCCGGGGGCGAGCGGTGCGGGGGGCGCCGGCTTGGCCGCGGCCTGGTGCCAGTCGTCATAGGTTACGGGTCCACCGTCGGCGAGTCGCTGCGGATGACGGGGGTCATAGACAACATCTCCATCCGCTCGCTCTTGATCCTGCGCAAACGCCTCGATTCCACTACTTGCGTAAATGCCAGCACCGCGACGACCCACCAACTCCCCCACAGTGTCACTACCAAGATTATGAACCACGCCATCTCCTGCCATGGCGCCAAAGGCTCCTGCTGTCGCGTTCTTGAGTACGCCATTTGGTTTCACTCCCCGGTTGCCGAGATATTGCGTCGACGTATTCTGCACCCCGCCGGCCAGCCCGCCGAGGGCCGCCACGGCGCCCATGCCGCCGATCGCCACGGCGGCCGGGATGACGAGGGGGTCGAGCGCCTACTTGAGCGCCCGCCCGGTTCCATAGCCGACATTGGCCAGCCCAGCCGGGATGCTGTCATTTGGCAGGGCAGTGCCCTGGTGCCGGCGATCGGCCCGCCCAGGGCGGCGGTCAGCTCGGCCGCGTCCAGGCAGGCCTGCCCGAGCGCGGTCCCCAGGCGACCCGCGCGCCCTGCACAGCAACCGCAAGCTCTGCGTCCTGGGCCAGCGCAACGGCCGCACCCGCTCCTATTTCGGCATGCGCGCTTCGACGTGCGCGACCAGGCCGGAATCGCCGATGCCCACCTCGACGACCTACCCGCCAAGCGCCAGGGCCGCGACGCCCGGCACTTGGCCGGGCATACCACTGCGGCGATGACGGTCAGATACTTGCGAGGCAGGGAACAGGGCGCGGTAACCGGCCGAGCTTTAGGCTACAGCCAAGAAAACAGCCGTCTTGTGTGCGTCGCCGTCAACATTTCACTAGCCGACTGGGGGAGGAAGTGTTAAACAAGATCGCGATTTACTACGCCGGGTAGGTGTTCGGGCGCGACTATGGGCGAATCTTTTCAGACGAACCGCCTGCGGGTTAGATAATTGGAGAATATTTCAATTAATAACAATAATCTACAGCATACGCCAGTAATGCAACAGTATCTGCGCTTCAAGGCCGAGCACCCGGGGATGCTGCTCTTTTTCCGCATGGGCGACTTCTACGAGCTGTTTTTTGAGGACGCGGAGCGGGCGGCGCGCCTGCTGGACATCACCCTGACCAAGCGCGGCGCCTCGGCCGGGCAGCCCATCCCGATGGCCGGGGTGCCGTATCACGCCGCCGAGGGCTATCTGGCCAAGCTGGTGCGCAAAGGGGTCTCGGTGGCGATCTGCGAGCAAATCGGGGACCCGGCCAAGACCAAAGGGCCGGTGGAACGGCGCGTGATGCGGATCGTCACCCCGGGCACCCTGACCGACGAGGCGCTGCTCGATGCGGCCCAGGACAACCTGCTGGTCGCCATTGCGGAGGACGAACAGGGCGGCTACGGCTTGGCCGCACTGGAGTTGTCGAGCGGACGCTTCACGGTCCTGGAGCTGGGGACCCAGGAGGCCCTGGGGAGCGAGCTGGCCCGCCTGCGACCGGCCGAGACCCTGCTCGCGGAGGACAGCCGACTCCCCGCGACACTCGGCCTGGAGCGCGGACTCACCCGCCGCCCCGCCTGGCACCTGGATGCGGACAGCGGCGAGCGGCTGCTGTGCGAACAGTTCGGTACCCGCGACCTCAGCGGCTTCGGCTGTGCGCAACTGCGCCTCGCGGTGGGGGCAGCCGGCTGCCTGCTCCAGTATGTCCGCGACACCCAGCGCGCCGCACTCCCCCACCTGCGCGGCCTGTCCACGGAGAACCGGGATGCGGCCGTCATCCTCGACGCGGCCACCCGCCGCAACCTGGAGCTCACCGAGAGCCTGTCCGGTCACCCCGAACACACCCTGGCCGGGGTGCTGGACCACACCGCCACCGCCATGGGCAGCCGACTCCTGCGCCGCTGGCTCGCCCGGCCGCTGCGCGATCAAGCGGCGGTGCGCGCGCGTCACCAGGCACTCGCCGCCCTGCTCGACACCGCCGCGGGCACGCCACTGCGCGAGCTCCTGAGCGGTATCGGCGACCTGGAGCGCATCCTCGCCCGGGTGGCCTTGAACACCGCACGGCCCCGGGATCTGGCGGCCCTGCGCGACTCATTCGCCCTGTGCCCGGACTTGGGAACCCGGTTGGCGGCCATCGACGACCCGCTGCTCAATGACCTGCAAGCGCAGATCGGCGAGCACCCGGACCTGGTGGACCTGCTCGGGCGCGCCATCCTCCCCCAGCCGCCGATGCTGATCCGCGACGGCGGGGTCATCGCCCCGGGCTACGATGCCGAATTGGATCAACTGCGGACACTCTCGACCGACGCGGACCAGTTCCTGCTGGACCTGGAGACACGGGAGCGGGAACGCACCGGCATCGCCGCACTGAAGGTCGGCTACAACCGCGTCCACGGCTATTACATCGAGCTTGGCCGGGCGCGCGCCGATCAGGTCCCGCCGGACTTCGTGCGCCGCCAGACCCTCAAGGGCGTGGAGCGCTATATCACGCCCGAACTCAAGCGCTTCGAGGACGAGATCCTGGGCAGCCGGGAGCGCGCCCTGGCCCGGGAGAAGGCGCTCTATGAGGGGCTGCTCGCCACCCTGCGCGACGCGCTCGGGCCGCTGCAACTGGGCGCCGCCGCCATCGCCGAACTCGACGTACTGGTCAATCTGGCGCTACGGGCGCAGGCCCTGGACTGGGCGCGCCCCCAGTTCACGCAAGAGCCGCTGATCGAGATCGCCGACGGCCGCCACCCGGTGGTGGAGCGCGTGCTCGACCGCCCGTTCGTGGCGAATGGACTCACCTTCGACCACCGCCGCCGCATGCTGGTCATCACCGGACCCAACATGGGCGGCAAGTCGACCTATATGCGCCAGTGCGCACTGATCGTGCTGCTCGCCTATGCCGGGAGCTTCGTCCCGGCCCGCGCCGCCACCCTGGGGCCGGTCGACCGAGTGTTCTCGCGCATCGGGGCGGCGGACGACCTGGCCGGCGGGCGCTCCACCTTCATGGTGGAGATGGAGGAGACCGCCAATATCCTGAATAACGCCACCGCGCAGAGCCTGGTCCTGATGGACGAGGTGGGCCGCGGCACCAGCACCTTCGACGGGCTCTCGCTCGCCTGGTCCGCCGCGGTGGAACTAGCCAACCGCATCCGCGCCTACACCCTGTTCGCCACCCACTATTTCGAGCTGACGACCTTGCCGGACGAATACCCCGGCATCGCCAATGTCCATCTGGACGCGGTGGAGCACGGCACCAGCATCGTCTTCATGCACGCACTGTTGGAGGGACCGGCCAACCAGAGCTATGGGCTGGCGGTCGCCGCCCTGGCCGGGGTCCCGCCCGGGGTGATCGACCGCGCCCGCGGGCGCCTGCGGGAGCTGGAGGACGCCGCCCGCCGTCATGCCGAACAGGGGGCGGTGCAGCTCTCGCTGTTCCTGCCGGACCCCGCGGCGGACGTCGCGCCGCCGCCGCAACCAGCGGCGGAGCACCCGGTCTACGCCGAGCTGCGCGGGATCGACCCGGATGAACTCACCCCAAAGGCCGCGCTGGACATCCTATACCGGCTGCGGGGGATGATCCTGGAACCGGCGACCAAGCCGCGTAAACCAAGAGCGCGCGGTCATCGACCAGCGTAGAAAAAGCAGTTTTGTCACGCCAAGACGCCAAGCTCGCCAAGGTTTTGCAACCCTTATCGGCGCTCGGCGACGCACCCGGGGGGTGATTGAACACCGAACGCATCCCATTGTCTTTCTTGGCGAGCTTGGCGCCTTGGCGTGAGCGATTGCCGGATTTCGGAGCGGGGACTAGAACACCGTGGGGTGGTTCGGCGAGACGCTGGCGAGCCGGGCGGCCCCCGACCCTTTGACCAGGATGCGATCGCCGATCCGGATGCGGTCGAACAACAACCGGGCATCCTCGGTGCGCAAGCGGATACAGCCGTGCGAATCCGGAACGGTGGGGGTGGGGACCCAGCCCTCATGGACAAAATACGGGCCATGGAACTGCAACGAGTAAGGCATCGGCGTATTGTCGTTGAAATAATTGGTATATTTCCCCGATCGCTTATCGATATCTTTGCTCAACACGCGAAAGTCGCCGGTGGGCGTCGGGTGCTCCTTGGTGCCGGTGGAAACCGGCCCGCTCAGGAAGACCTGATCGCCCTCCACATACTCGAAGCTCTGGGAGCCGATAAAGATCGTCAAGGCCCGGTGCTCCGCCGGGGGAAGTTGGTAACGAAGGTCCTTGTTCGGCTTCACGGGCGGGGTATTCTTGACTAGGTCGATCTCGCTGGACGAGGCGGGCACGAGTTGCAAGGGTTCGGGAGCGACCTCGCCGATCGCGGGATCCAGGGCGCAGCCGCCGCTCAATAGGGCGCCCACGAGGGCGAACAACAGGATTGGGGATTTTGGATTATGCATACGTTGGCCTTGGCCCGTGGAGGCACAGCGCCTCCGAACAGGAGGGCGGCAGGCCGGAATTTCGCACCTTCGGGCGGACCGACATCGCACCCGCCCCCGTAACTTGACAAAGTACATTGTCCCATCCCGCGCGGACTCAAGGCCAGCGCGCGGCGATCAGGGAAATTGACCGACTAAGAGGCTCGGATGATCGAACCACACGCCCTGACCGCCTACTGCGACCAGCTACTGGCCGCCGCCGATTTCGCCGACTATGCCCCCAACGGCCTCCAGGTGGAGGGCGAGCGCCCCATCCGGCGGCTGGTGAGCGGCGTCACCGCAAGCCTGGCCCTGATCACGGCCGCACTGGATCTTCAGGCCGACGCCCTGCTGGTCCACCATGGGTGGTTCTGGAAGGGCGAGAACCCCTGTCTCACCGGACTGAAGGGGCGGCGCGTCCGCACCCTGATCCGCGGCGGCGCGAGCCTGATCGCCTACCACCTGCCCCTGGATGCACACCTGACGCTGGGCAACAACGCCCGCTTGGCCGCCCAACTCGGGGTCCTGGACGCACAACCGACCGGCCTCGCCAATGGGGTGCTGTGGACCGGGCGACTGAGCGAGCCGACCCCGCCCGCGCTGTGGGCCCAGCACGTCGGCACGCGGCTGGGGCGTACCCCAACCCTGGTGGCGGGTTCGGACACCCCGCTGGAGCGCATCGCTTGGTGTACAGGTGGGGGCCAGGGCTATCTCGAGGCGGCCGCGGCCTTGGGGGTCGATGCGTACCTCAGCGGCGAGATCTCCGAGCAGACCACCCACACCGCCCGGGAACTCGGACTCTGTTATCTCGCCGCCGGCCACCACGCGACCGAACGCTATGGGGTGCAGGCGCTGGGCCGTCACCTGGCGGAGCGGTTCGCACTGGACCACAGTTACGTGGAAATCGACAATCCAGCCTGACCCGACCCCGTCGGTCAGGCCCAACCGCGGCCGCCCGGGATGCCCACCGGACAACAACCAGCGGGCAAGAGCAGTTATTGAGGTTTCTGCCTTGACCTACGGCGCCCGAATCACGGAGAATGTGCGGTCGGTTTTACAGCGATTTCGCATATTCTTACATACACGCGCGATGTCGGCTTATGGAGAGTCGGCAGCACCTGTCTCCACCCGGGGGTTAGTCGGAAATGAGCGCACCAGGCGTAAATCAAAGCAGGCGACGGGTTCTCGTCGCCGCGACCACAGCAGTCGGCGCCGTTGGCGCGGGCTTCGTGGCCGTTCCATTCATCGCATCAATGAACCCGAGCGCGAAGGCACGAGCCGCCGGCGCCCCGGTCGAGGCCGATATCAGCAAGCTGGAGCCAGGCGCCCTGCTGCGCGTCAAGTGGCGCGGCAAACCCATCTGGATCGTCAAGCGTACCCCTGAGATGCTGGCCGCCCTGCCAACCCTGGACCCGCGGCTGACCGATCCGAACTCGCTGGTCCCCCAGCAGCCGGAGTACTGCAAGAATCCGACGCGGTCCATCAAGCCCGAGATCTGGGTCGCGATCGGCATCTGCACCCACCTGGGCTGCTCGCCGACCTTCCGCCCCGAAATGGCGCCGGACGATCTCGGCAAGGACTGGAAGGGCGGGTTCTTTTGTCCGTGCCACGGCTCCCGGTTTGACTTGGCGGGCCGGGTGTTCAAGGGCGTGCCCGCACCCACCAACCTGGTGATCCCGAACCACAAGTACCTCAATGACACCACCATTCTAGTGGGTCAGGATCAAGGAGCTGCCTAAATGAGCGCCGAAGAGACGACCACCACCGGTTTCATGGGCTGGATCGACCAGCGCTTCCCGGCCACCAAGGTCTGGAACGAGCATCTCGCCCAGTATTACGCCCCCAAGAACTTCAATTTTTGGTACTACTTCGGCTCACTGGCCATCCTGGTCCTGGTCATGCAGATCCTGACCGGGCTGTTTCTGGCCATGAGCTACAAGCCCTCGGCGGCAGAGGCCTTCGCCTCGGTCGAGTACATCATGCGTGACGTGGAATGGGGCTGGCTGATCCGCTACCTGCACTCCACCGGCGCCTCCGCCTTCTTTATCGTCGTCTATCTCCACATGTTCCGGGCGCTACTCTATGGCTCCTACCGCAAGCCGCGGGAACTGTTGTGGATCGTCGGCGTGGTGATCTATCTGGCGATGATGGCCAGCGCCTTCTTCGGCTACCTGCTGCCGTGGGGGCAAATGTCCTACTGGGGCGCCCAGGTCATCGTGAACCTGTTCGCGGCCATCCCCGGCTATGGCCCTGACATCTCCACCTGGGTGCGGGGCGACTATGTCATCTCCGACGTGACCCTCAACCGCTTCTACGCCTTCCACTTTGTGGTCCCCTTCATCCTGGCGGCCCTGGTCTTCATCCATATCGTGGCCCTGCACGCGGTCGGCTCCAACAACCCCGACGGCATCGAGATCAAGAAAGGACCCAAAGGCAACCGCTGGAGCGACAAGGCACCGAGCGACGGCATCCCCTTCCACCCCTATTACTCAGTGAAGGACACGGTTGGTGTCGCGGGCTTCCTGATCGTTTTCAGCATCATCCTCTTCTACGGCCCGGCCTTTTTCGGCGTCTTCCTGGAGGCCGCAAACTTCCAGCCGGCCAACCCGATGGTGACCCCGCTGCATATCGCGCCGGTGTGGTACTTCACGCCCTTCTACGCCATCCTGCGCGCCGTGCCGCCGATGTATGACTCGCAGTTCCCCGGTGTAGCGGCGATGTTCGCCTCGATCCTGATCATGTTCCTGCTGCCCTGGCTGGATCGCAGCCCGGTCAAGTCCATCCGTTACAAGGGCACGCTGTCCAAGATCGCCTTGGGGATCTTCGCGGTGTCGTTCGTCGCGCTGGGCTATCTCGGTATGATGCCCGTGAGTGCGCTGGCGACCGTCATGTCGCAGATATTCACCGTTCTGTATTTCGCGTTCTTCCTGCTGATGCCGATCTACAGCAGTTTGGACAAGGTCAAGCCGGTTCCGGAGAGGGTCACCGCATGAAAAAGCTGTTAGCCACCGCCGCCCTCGCGCTGCTGCCTGTACTGGGGTTCGCCAACACCGGCGGGCCGGCACTGCAACAGTCGAATATCGACCTGCGCGACCAGGCGTCGCTGCAGCGGGGCGCCAAGTACTATATGAGCTATTGCTCGGGCTGCCATTCGCTCCAGTACATGCGCTATAACCGCATGGCTGCGGACATCGGGATCAGCGACACCGACCTGCGCAAGTATTTCCTGGTCGGCGACGCCAAGCCGGGCGATCTGATCAAGCGGTCCATGACCGATGCAGATGCCCAGAAGTGGTTTGGGGTCGCCTCGCCCGATCTCACCCTGGTCGCCCGCTGGCGGACCCCGGACTGGATCTACACCTATCTCAAGAGCTTCTATCTCGACCCGACCCGGGCCTACGGCGTCAACAACGTGCTGTTCCCGAACGTGGCCATGCCCAACGTCTTGGGCGACCTCGGGGGCGATCAGGAGGCCGTCATGTCACACCACGCGGGCTCGACCCCGGTGGCGGAGGGCGTCAAGCCGATCAAGCCCGGCAGCCTGCCGCCGGCGCAGTACGATGCGATGATTCGTGACATCACCGCCTTCCTGGCCTATGTCGGCGAACCGATCCAACAGGAGCGCAAGCGCCTCGGCGCCTATGTGCTGGTGTTCCTCGGCTTCTTTTTCGTCATCGCCTATCTGATGAAGAAAGAGTACTGGAAGGACGTCCACTAGCAGCCTGTCGGACTTGATGGCGTAACCGATTGATTAAACAGGAAAACGACTTTTTGGCGCAAAAGAGGAAACTCTTTGCATTCAATCGGTTGCATCACTAAGTCCGACAGCCTGCTAGCGGACTTTGCCCGCCCGGCCCCCGGTTCCCGGGGGCCGTCTCCCGCCGTTCCCCCCGTAAAAAGCCCTCGGGCCGCGGCCCGACACGGTATACTGCCGCTCTAAGTACGGCGCGTGCATTCCCCCTCCCCTCGCCCACGCCAGGGTCACCCTTGGCAGCGGCTGCCGCAGAGGCAAGCCACCCGCCGACACCACACTGCGCAACCTGGATGGGTTGGCGCCTTAAGTTCTTCGGTCGCTGCCGGATCGCGCCTCGGCGCTGAATGATGGAACGCCGGCGACGCCCGTGAGCAGACGAGCTGTAATGACCCTATTCTCTGATCCCCTCTGTCCTTATTGCCATCGGGTCCGGATGGTCCTGGCCGAAAAAGGCATCGCGGTGGACGTGGTGGATGTAGACGCCAAGCACCTCCCCGACGAGGTCATGGACGCCAACCCCTACGGCACCGTGCCGACCCTGGTCGATCGCGACCTGCGCCTCTATGAGTCGCGCATCATCATGGAGTATCTGGACGAGCGCTTCCCGCACCCGCCGCTGCTGCCGGTCGACCCGGTCTCGCGTGCCAATGCGCGGCTCTTCATGTACCGCATCACGCACGACTGGTATCAATTGATGGGCCGCGGCTTCAACGGAACCGCAGATGAAAAAACCAAGGCACGCAAAGCGTTGCGTGAGAGCCTGATCACCTCGGCGCCGATCTTTGCCGCCCACCCGTTCTTCATGAGCGACGAGTTCTCGCTGGTGGATTGCTGCGTCGCGCCGCTCTTATGGCGCCTGCCCGCACTCGGGATCGAGTTACCGGAACAGGCCAAGGCAGTGCGCAACTATATGACCAGGATCTTCGCCTGGGAGGCCTTTCGCGCTAGCCTGACCGAGGCCGAACGGGAATTGGTCGCTGACCTCTAACTGCCGCCCCCGGAGTCGCGGATGAACAACCAAGACGGGTTCATGACCTCTACCAAGCCCTATCTGGTGCGCGCCATTTACGAGTGGATTCTGGACAACCGGATGACTCCGCACGTCCTGGTGGATACACAGTACCCGGGCACCCGGGTGCCGATGGAGTTTGCCGAGGACGGTCAGATCGTCCTCAATATCGCCCCCAGCGCCGTCCATGGGCTGGTCATGGACAACGATTGGGTACGCTTTAGCGCGCGTTTCGGCGGCGTGACCCGTAACCTTGAGTTCCCCAGCGAGGCCATCCTCGGCATCTTCAGCCGCGAGAACCATCAGGGGATGGTCTTCCCCCCGTCCGACGAGCCGGCGGTCGCCGCCGACACCGCCGATGCGCCCCCCGGCCCAACCGCGGTACCCACGCTGCGCGCGGCGGAACGCCCCAAGGGCGACGGCACCGGCCCCGGCAAGGGGAAAGGACGTGGCGGCCCCACGTTGAAAATCGTCAAATAGGGGGGCATCCTCGTTAGGTGTCTGCGGGACTATCAGGCAGGCCGAAGCTCAACTCTTCCAAGCCTATGCCGCGCATCACCAGATAGCCGCTGCGCCGCCCCAGACCCTCCTCGCTGAAATCGAAGCGGTAGACCCGACGCAGCCGGACGCCCTCGCGACCCCACGCCAGACGCAAACGCCGCAGGGCCACGGCCTGGTCGAGAAACTGGAGGTCACGGCGCTCGCAGGCGCTGCGACACAGATGCAACGCGCGTTCGCGCACCCGCAGGCTGTCCAGCCAAAACCAGCCAATCAGCGCCAGGATCAAGAGGGGAAACAGAGTGTTCATAGGCCGTCTATAGTAACATCCGACGCCCTGACTACCCCGCGTCCAACTGTCATCCGCGCGGACCTGGGTCTTGCATGAGGCGCCACCTTCAGTGTTCAAGCCGCCTGAGGACCCATGGCCAGAATCGACCCGACTTCGCAAGATGGTGCCCGACGCCCCCCAGGGCCGAGCGACGCAGAGACCCCACCCGAGCTGCAAGCGCTGGCCCAGCGCATTGGCCATACCCACCTGCGCCAACGCCTGGGATTGGAAGAGGACCACGAGGTCTTCTGCTTCTCCCGCCCGGGCGCGCACTTTTTCTATCCGGAGAACTGGTACTCGTTCCACGGATTCATCCGCACGTCCTTGCGGCTGGCGGGCCTCTATGAGCGCGCCCAAGGCAACACCAGCGCCATCCGAATCACCCACCACCGCCTGGCCCTGCGCGACCTGCCGCAGCCATTCGAGGGCCTGCGCCTGCTGCACCTGAGCGACCTGCACGCGGACATGGACCCACGCATCACGGCCGCCATCACCGAACGGGTGCATGATCTCAACTATGACCTGTGCGTCTTCACCGGGGACTACCGCGCCCGCACCTATGGCCCCTACCTGGCGGCCCTGGCGGGCATGACCGCCATTTGCAGAGAGTTGCACGGCCCCCTTTACGCCATACTCGGCAACCACGACAGCATCCGGATGGTACCGGGGCTGGAGGCCCTGGGGATCCGGGTCCTGCTGAACGAATCGGTGGCGCTGGAGCGCGACGGGGCGCACCTGTACCTGGCCGGCATCGACGACGCACACTACTATCGGGTTCACAACCTCCAGCAGGCGGCCGCCAACATCCCGGCAGACGGCGTCTCACTCCTGCTCTCCCACACCCCGGAGGTCTACCGCCATGCGGCCCATGCAGGCTTTGCGGCCATGCTCTGCGGTCACACCCACGGCGGCCAGATCTGCCTGCCCGGCGGCTACGCACTCACCTGGGACGCGCGCTGCCCGCGCCGCCTCGCCGCCGGCCCTTGGTCCCAAGGGGACATGAACGGCTACACCTCGGTGGGCTGCGGCAGCTCAGTGGTCGCGGCCCGACTCAACTGTCTGCCGGAGATCGCGATCCACGAACTGTGCCGGGCTTGAACGGGGGCCGCGCGTGACACCGGCCCAGAGACAAGCCAGATTTTCCGGCCTTGATCATCGTTTCGGCCAGGCGATTGGTCCGCACAGCGGACCCTACGGCTTGCGCCGCGCCCGTAGGGTCCGCTGCGCGGACCAACGACCCGGGAATTGCTCACGCCAAGGCGCCAAGCTCGCCAAGCAATACGATCGGGTAGAACCACGATCCAGATCACCCTCCCGGCGACTCGCGCAACGCTGATAACGCACTGAAAAGCCTTGGCGAGCTTGGCGCCTTGGCGTGACAGCCGCTTTTTCTAGGATGATCAAGACCGCCGCACCGACAGCCGACGGTGGCACCCCAGCCCGATGGCAACCCGTCCCAGCCACGATCAAAAAAACTTCTTGCATTTGGCAACAAGCCAGAGTTAAGCTTTATTCCGCATGCTGCTTATGTAAATTTTTCGTTAACGAAAAAGGAGCGCATCGTACCCGGTTCAACGGTCGTCCCGTGGATGTTTCCGTTTCCTTTCCCATCTGCCGATCGCAGATGGGAAACGTTGAGCCTGGCCGCGATCCTCGAGGCTTCCCCAGTTCAACGGGGTAGCGTCTTGGCGGCGGGATGCGGTAGCCATGGGCGGGAAGGGTTGCGTGGGGGCTGGACCGATTTCAGTCTAGTACACTAGTATCCTAATCCAGCCTAGCACACTAGCGGCCCGCGGCAGCCTAGCCCGGCGGCGGCCCGTCTCGAGCTAGTACACGCTATATTTATGAAAAATAACAAGAAAATCGCATAGCATCGACCAATCTGCCACGCATAGAAAATGTGGCTGAAAAAATTCTGAATTTGTGATATACAGCAGCAAGGACGCTTCCCGAGCATAACAGTAGTTGATGCT